>CADBSK010000001.1 GCA_902797305.1 uncultured Spirochaetaceae bacterium
AAACAATTATTGCACGTGGTACAATAAATGAATTATTTAAACAAGAAAAAAATAAGGATAAGCCATATAAAGTAATTTATATTTGTTCGAATCAAGTAATTGCTCGTCAAAATATGGAAAAACTGGATGTAAGTCATTCCTGGAATGATAATGCTGATGAATGCAGATTATCTATGCAGAGTTTATTATTACTTGAAGATGAAACGGAAAATGATTACAAAGGTAAAGTTCAGTTAATACCATTAACACCTTCAACATCTTTCGCTGAATCTGGATGGGCGACCGGTATAAAGGAAGAACGTGCATATATTTATGCTGTTTTGAATGTTTTGGGCTTTGCAAATGACGAAATATTAAAATCTTTACAAGTAGGTGCAGGTAAAGATGAATGGAAAAGGCTAACAAAAAAAACAAAAAGGAATTCAGATAGCGTTAGAAAAATTAATGGAAAAGATTTCGATTACAGTTATGTTACCAGAGTTATACCAATAGAAGATAAAATCAAAAAGGTATTTAAACCTTATAAAGAAAGAATTAAAGAAATAATAAAAACTTCTAATGGTACTTTGAAATGGAATCATATAAGAGATTTACGAAATCTTTTTACAGAAGTAACTTTGGATTTATTAGAACCAAATCTAATTATCTTAGATGAGTTTCAAAATTTTAAAAGTCTTTTGGACAGAACATTAAAAGATGATAAAGAATTAAATGATCTTGATACTTTAGTTAAGAAGTTTTTTGGTTCAGATAGTGAAAAACATAATAAGATTCTAATGCTATCTGCAACTCCATATAAGATGTATTCTACGAACCAAGATGTGCAAGAAGGGGAAGCATCGCATAAAATCCAATTTGATTCTATTATTGATTTCCTTTTTGACAAAGAAACAACTCTATTTAAAGAAAAGTGGAGTTCATATTCAAATCAATTATTTAAGATTCAAGATGGAAAAGTTAAAGATTTGATTTCATCTGTAAAAGATGTTGGAGAAATAATGTTTACTGTAATTTCACGTACAGAGCGTATAGCTGCAATGCAAACATCTGATATTATAAAAACTATTTCTCCAGAATTACAATTATCTAAGAATGATATAATTCCATTTATTCAATTAAATAATGTTCTTAAAAAACTTGAAACACATAAACGACCATTTGTTGATTTTCATAAAAGTAGTCCATTTTTATTGTCTTATATGCAGAACTACAAATTAAAACAAGCAATTGAAGAGAACGTAAACAACGATAACTTTCCTGTATTAAATTGTCAAAATCAATTATGGATTGATAAAAATAAAATTGATAATTATTTAGAAGAAGATCCCACTTACATAACAGATAAAAATGCTAAATTAAGAACTTTTTTGGATTTAGTTTTTGAACAGAATGAAATAAATCCTAGTACATTATTATGGATGCCGGCAAGCAAGCCTTACTATAAAATGGAAGGTGCCTATAAAAACTGCAATTCTGAGAATTATAAGAATAATCCATTTTCAAAGTTTTTAGTTTTCAGCGCCTGGGAACTTGTGCCAAGAATGATTTCGACTTTAGTTTCTTTTATTGCAGAAGTAAAACTACATCATAATATGTTATATACAAATCAAAAAACAAAAGAAACACAGCCTCGAAAATATACAAATCCTGATAAACCTAAATATTTTATTTTCAAATCATTATCATTAGAAAACAGAAAAACTTATTTTCGTTATTACATTTACACTTTGATATATCCTTCTTTATATTTGAAAAATAAGTTTAAGCCTTCTGAAAAACTATTAAATACCGACTTATCAATTATTAGAAATCAAATAACCGAAGATATAAGAAATGATTTAATTAAAGAAGGTTTTAAAATTTCATCTACAGGTAATTCTGGTGTTGAAGCCTATGCTTTAGTTCCAATGTACTTTGATTTAAAAAATGGAAATCATTATAAGGAATGGTATCAGCAGATTGGTGATTACCCAATAAAAGAGAAAAAAGTTAGAGAGCAGGATGCTTTGAATTTTAAAAACCAAAGAGATTTCGTTAATGAAGTTGCTGTAAAAAGGCTAAAAAATATAGAATTACCAAAAGATATTTGTGATGTCCTTGCAAATGCTGTCTTAGGTTCACCTGCAGTATGCTTATTTAGGTTATTTGATGATGATTCTGTATTGGCAAATATTACAGATTTAGCATATGAATATTGTAAATACTTTGATGCACCGGAAAATGTTGCAGCTGTAAACGAAATCTATTGTCCAAAAGAAAATATCGAGGAAGACTTCGAAGATAAAAACGAAAGAGATAATACAAAAAAGGCCTATTGGAAAAATGTTTTGAAATATGCCGCTGATGGATGCTTTCAGTCTGTTCTAGATGAATATTACGATATTATTGATACTTCCGATGTAAAAAGAGCTATTAAGAACTTTTACAGATCAATAAATCTTTATAATGCGTCTTACGATGTTGAAACTTATAAAGGATTTTGCCAGAGCATGAATGGAGAAGTTGATACTGATACATTCATGATGCGTACACATTTTGCAGTATGTTTTAACAAAGGGAAAGATGACCAGTCTGGTGTTAATCGTAAAGATAGTGTACGAAACGCCTTTAATTCACCATTTAAACCTTTTGTCTTAGCTACAACTTCAATTGGTCAAGAAGGATTGGATTTCCATAAGTACTGTAGAAAAATTGTTCATTGGAATTTACCAAGTAATGCAATTGATATTGAACAAAGAGAAGGTCGTGTTAACAGATATAAGGGATTAGTTATAAGACAAAATCTTTCTTCAATTACAAATTATGATTTTAATAAATGTACGGAAAAAGAATTATGGAGTGAATTATATGAACAACTACCTCCAAGAAAAGAATTATCACAATTGTATCCATATTGGTGTTTGGCAGAAAATCAAAAAATAAAAATCGAACGTATTATTTTAAATTATCCTAATAGTAGAGACGAAGATAATTATGAACAATTAATGAAAATTCTTTCTTACTATAGGCTTACACTTGGACAACCAAATCAAGAGGAATTATCAAGATATTTAAATCAATATTTTCCAAATGGAGTTTCAAGCGATTTATTTATTAATCTTAGTCCATATTTTAGAAAAAATGTACAGTCTGAAGAAAAGGAAAGTACGAAAAAAAAGACAAAATATGTTGTTAGAAAACCTGAAAAAAAGAAAAAAAGAAAATATGTTGTAAAAAGACCTGAAAAGTAATGTATGAAAATTATATATTCCCGCATATCTGCCAGTCGCTAAATTGTGCCTGTAGATGTTTGCATCAAGAAAGCTTGTGGATGCCTGGATGGCAAAACGCGAGCGAATAAACAAGAGTTAGCTTTCATAAGGTCTGTAATCAAATTATTTCATTTTTAACAACTAACGCTTTTGCCTATTCGTCTCTCGAAAAGAGTTTAGCCCCGATTGGAATGGCCCATGGAAGGCGGTTGCGTTAGCGGTGGAGGCGAGAGTCAGACTCCTAAAAAGCGGGGACGAAATGTTTTTCTTGGTATTTTCCTATTCAATTTTGAAAATTTCCCTAATGTTTTGTACAAACAAATGGGGTGCTTATTGCCCTGTGGCCTGCATTTGGTTTATAATCTTTTTCATGAAGAAAATCTTGCTACTAGTTTTTGCGGCTTTTCCGGTCATGG
>CADBSK010000002.1 GCA_902797305.1 uncultured Spirochaetaceae bacterium
CCTTCCATAACCATCAGCTTAAGATAAATTGTTTTGATATTCTTGTTTGTTTTTGCATAATTCTTAATTGCTTCAACTAATGTTATCGGATAATCTTTTGGCTCACCAAGCATTACTCTCGTGTCACTTTTAATTTCAATTTGAGCTCTGTGGCTGTTATTTCTTTCGTCAAGAACTTTTTTCATATTTTCTAAAAGAGAGTTATTCAAAAGTAGGTTATGGCTAAAAGGGTTTAATACTGCTCCAGTATTTCTCTTTGAAAATGTATAAACCTCCTCAAATGTCAAAATCATTGTTTCTATTTCACCAGTACTGTGATTAGGATTTTCTCTAAGGTTTTTCCAATCAGTATAAATCGGGAAATAAGTTTCTCCATCATTGGTCGAAAGAGATTCAAACTGAATGACTGTATCTTTTTGTATTGTTGAAGTTCCGTCTCCATGATTAAGAACATTACTTTTATCAAACTGTGTTACTGCAAGGAACACTCCTTCTTCAGCTATATACTGAAGAATATTATTCATAAGAGAATCCCAATCTTCGTTCTGTGGAGATATATGATTTCTTTGGTCTAAGAGTTCAACCAGTTTTGGATTTTCTACAGGTTTGTTTACATCAATATTTTTATGTTCCAATTTTTTTCTCCTAAAAAGTACCCCATTGCGGGTGTCCGTGTAACAATTGGTTGTACCGCAGCGGGTCTGGCCACCATGTCGGCAACGAACCTTTGTTATACATTTATTATCTTATAAATAATGGAGTTATATTTTTCATTATTTCATCTACTAATTGATTTGTATCTTCCTCTGTTATTAAATGTCCTTCTGGTAGTTGTTTCCAAGTTGCATCCATAGCTTTTTCAATAGCTTCTGATATATAATAATCGCTTTTACGTTTTGCCCCAATAGACATTACATGTTCCATTTTATTTTTCATTATTGAAAAATCAGGTTTTGATGATGGATATTCAAAGTTAAAAATGAAATCGAAAGAAGGTGAATTTTTAATTTTTTTAGAAATCTCTGTATTTTTTAGAACATCATAAACATATAAATCTTCTATATCATTTCCATTATAATTATCTGAAAGTTTAACTATAAACTGTATAACACTATAAAGTTCAATAATCGCGTATACCTTTTTTTCTTTATTACTTCCCTTTATGAAAATACTATGAGTAATTTCATCATCATTTAAAAGAAACAAAGGTGTATTAAAAATTATTGGTTCAACTTTATCTGTTGAATTTTTCTTTAAATCTTCAATTGCTTTTTTTACGGATTCTGTATCTCCTGTTTTTTCAATATAATAGTTTATAGCCATTTTTAATATTGCAGGCATGGATTCCTTTCCACCAATCATAAGATTAATATGAAGAGGTTCTGAAATATGTTCTTTTACGGAATTAGCATTTTCAAGCAATTTGTCTATATTTAAATTAGGATATTTTTTCTTAAAGCCAGCTAAAATGCCTGCAAGTTCTTTTTTACTTCTTGCTTTTATTCGAATTTCTGTTTTACTATCTGTGATAATTTCTTCAACTATAGGTTTTGATGGTATAGGAATTCCTTTTGAAGTTACTTTATATTTTTCGCCTGTTGACTCCTTTGTCATTTCTACTTCTTGTACAACGCCACGTTCTCTTTTTATATCCAAGAAATTTGCAAAAAATTCTAATTGTTTAGATAAACTGGAATCAAATGTATTGCCAAAAGTTGAATTACAATCTTTACAAATAAGAGTAGATGACTTTAATCTTCCTCCTATAGAGTTTAATAAAATATGTTCAACAGTTTTATTTTCTTCTGTAATATCTTTTCCACATAAATAACATTTATTCATTCTTATTTCACCTCCAGCCCAATAGGCTGTGCGTATAACAATGAGTTAAACCGCAAACCGGCTTGACCGGTTTGTCGGCTTTGAACTTCTTGTTATGTGATTTTGCTATAAGCGTTTAAGAATGTTATTGTAGTAAGTTTTGTTGATTTCAAAACCAATATATTCCCGATTCAGATTTTTTGCTGCAACTAAAGTTGTTCCACAACCACAAAAAGGATCTAAAACAACTTGTTTTTCTTTAGTA
>CADBSK010000003.1 GCA_902797305.1 uncultured Spirochaetaceae bacterium
ACCTTCTTGTTGATAAGTTCATCTGACTCACCAATTTCGTGGCGGCGTTCTGAGTGACCAAGAATTACACACTGGCATCCGATGTCCTTGAGCATTGCTGTAGAAACTTCACCTGTGTGAGCTCCGTTATCTGTTGCAGCACAGTCCTGAGCTGCGAGAATGATGTTTGAACCCTTTACAACCTGTGCAACTGCATCAAGGTATACGAAAGGAACACCAATCATGTATTTGTTTGTTTTTCCCTTAAGCTGTTCAACCAAGTCTTTTGCCAATGCTACTGCTTCAGCCTTAGTTGTGTTCATTTTCCAGTTTCCAGCGATATAATGTGTACGAGCCATGAAAATTACCTCTATATTATTTATTTGTTTTTATAGTAATGAAAACAAGATTGCTTTTCAACATGATAAGTTAAACAGCAACTAGTTAAATGCAGAATCAACTATTCTGTAGGAAAGAGAAACCGCTTCGTCAGGAAGTTTTTCTTTTTCTGAACTTGCAACACTAAAGAAAGCCATTACCCCTTTTGTTCCATTCTGCAAAGGTTCTATTTTGGAAGCAACACAGGAACCGTTAATATAGCAGGAATAAGTTCCATCTTTAGCTTTTTCAACTTTTAAAGTATTAGTCGATCCCAATCCCTTAACAATTGCAGAACTTGTATTCATGTATGCAGTATTATCTGCTTCTGAGTTAATCAAGTCAGTGTATTTTCCACCAACCCATGAATAAACGGCATATTCTCCAATAGTATTAATTTCAAATCGAATGTAATCAGAAAGAATTCCTTTGTTCTGGCCAGAATATCCGAACACAAAACCAAAGCATCCGTCTTCACTACCCTGTTCTTTTTTAAATTCCCCACAAATCATAGAGAATTTTCCCATTTCAGAAGTAGTAAAAAAGTGTCCACAGTCATTTGTGTTATCTTTTGATACAGTTTCCCAATCTGTTGTATATTTCTTTGGTGTGTATCCAGAAGTTGAACCACAGGAAGAAAACAATACAACTGATGTTACAATTAACGAAAAAATTGCTGATTTTAATAATGACTTTTTCACAGTAAACTCCGTATAATTTTTTTTTAAATTATAACGCTTGAAAAAGTCAAAAGCAATACAAATTATACAGTGAACTGATCTATCTGACTGTCAATATCTGAAATAGATTCTTTTACATTCAGAGAGATTTCGGACAGGGCAGAACCGCTTTCGTTAATTTTCTTTATGCCTTCAGACATTTCATCCATACTTGATTTCATCATACTAGAAGACTCCTGAAGACCTGCAATATTCTTAAAAATAAGCTTATTACCTTCGATCATTTCCTGGGCTGAACTGCTAACTTCGGAAGTACTTACATTCATAACCCGTAAAGTTTCAATAACCTGTTTAGAGCCTTCAGTCTGTTCTGTCATTGCAATTTTAATTTCATTTACAATCTGATTAGTATTATCTATTTCCTTTGAAACAATTGAAAGAGCTTTGTTCGATTCCTGAGAACCCTGTACTACTTCAATGATTGACTCCTGAATACTCTTTAACTGTTCACCGATTGTCTTTGATTGAACGGTAGAAGTTTCAGAAAGTTTACGAATTTCATCTGCTACTACAGCAAAGCCTTTTCCGGACTCTCCTGCGTGAGCCGCTTCGATTGCAGCATTCATTGCAAGAAGATTTGTCTGACTTGCAATATTTGCAATTGCCTGGTTTGCTTCCTGAAGCATTTTTGATTTTTCTTCAATTTTAAGAATCATCGTATTAACAGAAGATTGTTTTTCCTGACCAATCATAGACTGTCTTTCAAGCTGAGCAAAAGAATCAGCCATTTTATCAACAGATTCATTTACAGATTGAATATTTCCAATCATTTCTTCTACAGCACTGGAAGCCTGAGTTACTCCTTCTGCCTGCTGGCGAATCATTCTTTCAAGAGAATCGATATTTGCAGATATCTGATTTACAGCTCCTGCAGTTTCATGAACATTATTTGTCTGATTAGTAATCTGTTTATGAACAGAATCGATATGAGACACAATTTGAGAAATGGCGTTTGAGGTGTTCTGGGTACTTGTAGACATATCCTCACCTACTTCAGTAAGTTTTTGCTCAGAAGTCTTAAGATTATTTATAATTTCCTGAAGTTTTTCGATAAAGCGATTTTCATTTTGAACAAGGTTGCCAAAAACCTTAAACAGAGTTTTACCTTCAAGATTTACACGCTTTGTCAAATCTGCATTACCAGAACTTAAATCGTATACCGCATCACTCAAAATTGTAAGATGGTTTAACATATTTAAAAGCTGAGAGCCAAGAAAAACAATGATAATCATAACAACAATACCGGCAATAAGAGCAGTTCTTCCAAAATGTAAAAAATCCTTAAAGGTATAATCTTTTTCCATAACAATGTGCCAGTTAACAAGAGGAACGGAAGCAATTACAAAAGTTTTTTTTGCATCATTTTCAAATGTAATGTCCTCAGTCATGAAATCAAATTTTGAAATTTCAGGCATTTTTTCTAAAATTGAAATCTTTTTTTCAAGAATAGAATCATCAAGTGCTCCGGTAATTTCTTTGGCGTTATTGTAAAGATACATTGTGATAGAAGAATCTAGTCCGTTATACATTTCATTTACCATATTAGTAAGTGGAACACCTGTTCCAAGCATACCAATTGGTTTTCCGTTATCTTTAACAACAGCATTAACCCAAAGATTGGTTTGTTTTAATTGAGGATTGTAATTTATATTAAAATTATATACTTCTGTTTCATACAAAGTCATATTATACCAGTAATCATCAGGATTATCGGGATTAACAACATAACTTGGGTTCATATCACTCCAGAACATTTTATCTACATCTGATACCCAGAAAACAGAATTTGACTTAAAAGACTGTTTAAAAATCTCCAAATCCTTAAATGCAGCTTTTTTTGCATTTTCATTATGTGGATTAAGAAGATATTCTTTCATAGAAGGCATTTTAACAAGCTGCAGAACAAGTGTTAGCTGTTCATTCATAGAAGTTTCAAAGCTGGATCGTTTTACTCTGGAAAGCATTTCCATATCTGCAAATGCCTGATCTTTAAAATGATTATGAGCAACATTAGAAATTAATGTAAAAAGTCCTAATCCCCCAATAAAACAAACAATTCCAAAAATAAGTGCAATTTTCTTTAATTTCGCTGTCATAAACAACCCCTTTTTACAAAACTAAGCAATTAACTGAAAATTATATTAACCTATAAAATTGATAGACACAACAATTTTTTTTTCAAAAAAAATGCACGGACAAAATCATCCGTGCATTTGATCTAGTTTAATTTTTCTTTTATTTAGCGGTTAAACTTGCCCGCCATATCAGTTATTTTGTAGCTAATATTGGTCGCAATCCGCTTCGCGTCTTGCTTACCGATTTTATCTACTTCGTAGCTAAAATCGCAATACCTGGGAGAGTTTTTCCTTCAAGGAATTCGAGAGAAGCACCACCACCAGTTGAAACGTGGCTCATCTTGTCAGCAAGATTGAATTTGTTAACAGCAGCAACAGAGTCACCACCACCAACTACAGTCATTGCACCACGACCAGTAGCATCAGCAACAAGCTGAGCAACAGTAGCAGTTCCCTTAGCAAATGAGTCAAACTCGAATACACCAACAGGTCCGTTCCATACAACAGATTTAGCTGTAGAAAGAACTTCTTTGTAAGCTTCAATAGTCTTAGGACCAACATCCATAGCCATAAG
>CADBSK010000004.1 GCA_902797305.1 uncultured Spirochaetaceae bacterium
AACGAGTGTTTTTGTAAGCCAGTTTGCTCCTTCGCGCCATTTTTGATACAAAGTCAAATATAATGCGTTTGCCCTGTAATTGTTCTTACATATCAAGACAAAACAGTTAAAATAATATAAAATATTTTTATGTATAAGAAATGTTTGGTCTTTTTGTTATTTATTTGTAGTACTGTTTTTGCACAAGAAGCTTTAAAATCAATTGAAGAAGAATATTACGATTTTTTAAGTTTACAGGGAATTGTTGAACACCCTACTCTTGGGTATAGAACGCTGAGCGATAGTAAGTGGGAATTTTTAGATAAAGAAGAACTTATTCAAAATCAAGACGGAACATTCAGCAAAGTTACTATAAATGGTAAAGAAAGCGCACAAAATATCTGGAAAAACAATAACCTGGGAAGTACCTGGACTCTCTGGCAAAAAAGTAAGGCGCCACAGAACTGGTTTACCAGAGGAATCAACCAGGATTTGAAACTAAAGATTTATGGCCCTGAATGGTTTAATTCATTTAATACCGCTGCTCCTTATGGACAGAACGACGGAGCATTGTGGCAAGGACGGGGTTATAATACAAGTCTTACAGCAGGAGTGAGGCTTGAAGCCTTTGGTTTTGAGGCTACGATTAAACCGCAGGTAAATTTTATGCAGAATTTGGAGTTTGAGTATATCACTCCAAACTATACTGGTTCATCTTATGAAAATAAAGCTGCAATATATGGATACTATGGGGTTACCTCTATTGATGCACCACAACGCTTTGGAGATTTACCTTTCTGGAACTTTGACTGGGGAGACTCAGAAATTCGCTGGACATGGCACAATTTTACAATGGGTTTTGGAACTCAAAGTCCATGGCTTGGACCAGTAAAATTAAATCCTATTATTCATTCTAACAATGCGGCTAGTTATCCTAAAATTGATATTGGATTAAGAAAAACTGCATTACATATGCCACATTTTGGCTGGAATCTTGGCTCAATCGAAACCCGAGCCTGGTGGGGAAAGCTCACTGAGTCCGATTATTTTGATAACGACGAAACCAACGACAATAATCTGATTACAGGATTATGCTTTTATTATAAATTCCCGCTTAAAAATGACTTAACTATCGGTTTTAACCGCACCATGATAAGCAAATGGAACGATATGAGCGCCTACACAACTCTCGGAATAATTATTCCGGGTATTTCTAACTTAACCAGCGGCGGAGGCGATTCAAGCGACCAAAGATTTTCTGCAACAATCGACTACCTAAACAAAACCGTCGGCTGGGAAGTCTACTTTGAATGGGCCCGAAACGATTTTTCCCCAAATATGGACTATATCATCCGATATCCGTTCCACACCCAGGGCTGGACTTTTGGTACTAAAAAGACAATTCCGCTACCGTTTAATCTAAAGGGAGAAATCATCCTTGAACTGACTGATTTGCAATGTTCGGCTGACTACGACAGATTAATCGGCTGGTACTCAACTTTCTACGCACATCACAAGGTAACCCAGGGCTACACCAACCGCGGACAGTGGCTCGGCGCTGGCATCGGTACAGGCGGTAACAGCCAGTATCTTGGATTTACGGTTTACTATCCCAAAGGTACATTTACACTTTTCGGACAGCGTAGAAATCCAGACTTAGATTACACAATGTACATCGATACAAGGAAGAACTCAGAAGACTATAAGAATAATAAGTGGACAGCGGAAGCAAGCATAAGATGTAATGTAGATATTGGAATTACTGCTAAATATTATGTAACACCGTCATTTATTGCCGAAAGTACTTTTATTTTTGAAGATGAATTTAATCCGTTGAATTCTAATCCTGATTTTATATCAATTCACCGGTATAATCCGATTTTTAGAATAAATTTAAAATATAATTTCTAATAAATTCAAACTTAAAAAAATTAATTTAGAGATACAGTAGTTTATAAAATTTGTTTATCTGCTCAGTTCTGTAATTCTGTAAAGTTTTTCTGATAAGTCAGCCGGCATTTTTTTTGTTTTTGTATCGCAAAAAGTGATTTTTTTTCTGAATGCATTAAAAAAGTCTAAAAGAATAGTCAAAATAATCTTTTGTACAATATTTTTGGGAAATGATTTGTAAAACTCAGCTTTTGAAATTAATTTATTTTCTAACAGATACTGAAATACAACTCGATTATCTTCTTTAATCAGATTATACCATTTTCCTTTTTTATTTGCTGAGATTCCTGAATCAGATTCATAAAAAATTATCGGTTTATTTAAATATGAAATTTTCATATTTTTTGCAGCCATAATATTTATAGTAGAATCTTCACAATATTTTACTTTTCCATTAAAAATATTTAAAATCTCTAATAATGAATCATATTCATAAAAAAGAGCTGCCCCCAGAATTGCATCTCGGGAAATTAAATAATTATTTCGTATCTTTTTAGAGTTCTGTTTAATATATGGGCGCAGAAAATAAGGGTGATGACGATTAGGATAGTATTTTAAATTCTCATCTTGATAATAATAAACAGCATCCCCAAAGGAAACTTTTGCATTTTTATTATGAGAATATAAATATAAGGAACTTAACGTATTACTGTCATACAAATAATCTCCCGGTGAAATAGGTTTTATATATTTTCCTTTTGCTACATTTAGTGCGTTATATAAGTTTGTATAGGTTCCTTTATTGATACCATCACCAATAAACTTGTAATCTGTAAAATTAACTGATTTAAAATAATTTTCCAGATTATCAAAATTATTATTTTTAGAACCGTCATCTGCAATCAAAATCTCAAAGGAGCAATTCTTTTGATTTAAAACTGAGTTTATAGTCTTTATTGTTTTTTGATAATCAGAATTATATGTTAAAACAACAACACTAACATCATATGTATTCATAATTATTCCCCGATTAGATATCTGTATTAAATCTTTCGTATAAATTTTGCAGGATTACCTACCCAGACTTCACCTGCTCCAACATCTTTTGTAACTACACTACCAGCACCAATCATTGCGTTTTCTCCGATTGTAATTCCGCATAAAATCGTTGCATTTGCTCCTATACTTGCACCTTTTTTAACGATTGTTTTAGATAATTTCCAGTCGTTTTTTTTTGAACGGGGAAATAAATCATTCGTAAAAGTTACATTTGGACCTACAAATACATTATCTTCAAGAGTTACACCGTCCCAAAGCTGAACTCCGCTTTTTATAGTTACATTATTACCGACCGTTACATCGTTTTCTATAAGGACATTGGCGCAAATATTGCAGTTTTCGCCGATTTTTGCTTTTGGAAACACAACGCAAAACTGCCAGATATTTGTATTTTCAGTAACATTTGCTTTACAATCTGCAAGTGGATGAATCATTTTAACCTCATAAAGAATTTTTTTACCTTTCGTTTAAGTTTATTTATAAAAGTAAAATTTTCTGTGCACTGACAATTTAACATACATAACAAATTAGTCATAACAGGTATATACAAGTCTTTATTCTGAGTATATTTTACAAATTCACTAAAATAATGAATACAACCAGCTTTTGAGTTTTTATCCTTTGATAAAATTGCACTAATCCACTCTTGATAGCAATTTTCATTACCGTTTATTGACAAATTTGGTTTAAAGCCATGTAAATGAACAATTTTAACATTTGAATTTTCACCCCAATATGGTTTCCAGTTAAATTCCAATGGTAACTTTTCAAACTTATTTTTGTATATATCGTTTAGATATCCTTGGTCGCAACATTCAATACTGCAAAGTTTTTTTTCTTTAAGCATTGAAACTAATTGTTTCTTTGCATCTTTATAAGAAGCCATATTAATAAGCATTACACCTGCATTAAAATATGAATATTTATCTGTTTTATCAAATTCTGGGCAAACTCCAATTGTTTTTACATTAGGTACAGATATTTCATCCATAAATAAAACATCTGTATCAGAATATAGAATTACATCATCTTCATTCTCAATATCTGCTATCATAAATCTCAAGAAACGTGAATATAGAGAAGATTTTGTTACATTGATTTTTTTGAGATAATCATCCGTATAAACACTAAGAAGTTCCCGCTCAAAATCTATCGTAGACAAATGTATTTTAACATTTTTATCTTTTAATAGTTTATAAATTCGATCTTCTTCTATATTCTGAACAAAAGTTTTTCTAAAATCATAAAGACAATGTAATTCTAAATCTGTATTTTTTATTGCAGAATTAATTGTTGCAACAAACATCCAATAATAATTATCATTTTGAGATACATCATCTGATAAAGCAAAATAACATTTCATAACTCTTATTTCTTCAAACTCGCTAAAAAATCATCATAATTACGGATATATTCGTTTTCATCATAATATTCGCTGGCTAGAACTACAAGTTTACAGCCATAAGAAAAGTCATGCATTTCTCGCCACATATTTTTACCGATATAAAGAGCAACATCCGGTCGATTCAGCAAAACCTGTTCCCTGCGTTCTCCATCGTCGAGAATAAAACGACATGCTCCATCCATTGCAATAATAATCTGTTCTAGATTTTTATGAGCATGAAAACCACGTGCTTCATTTGGAAGCGTATCAAACATGTAATAAACGCGTTTTATTTCAAATGGGATATCTTTTAATGCTTCAATCGCAACAAGTTTACCCCTGTTGTCACCATGAACCGGCATATCAATCAGTCTGTAATTCATACCTTTAATTATAAATCATATAATTTTTTATTACAAGAAATCAGAAAAAATTAAATATGGTTATTTATTTTCAAGCACATTATCAAAAACTTCTGAAACATTTTTTACGAAAGCTTTGCGACCGAAATATGAAATTGCCTTTTCACGAATTTTTTCGGAATCAAAAGTGATTGTTCCGTTTAAGAAATCGTTACAATGTTTGGCTAGTGTTTTGTAATCCGTTATAGATACAATTCTTCCCATTGTATCATCTACATAGTCTTCTACGCCACCACAGCGGGTTGAAAATACAGGAAGCCCGGACATACTTGCCTCAATGGCGCTAACCGGAAGGCCTTCCTGAATACTGGTCATTACAAAAGCATCACATTTATTGTATAAATAAGGGATGTCGTCGCGGCTTACGAATTCGATTAAAGAAGTATTTTCATTTATTGAAGAATTTTGAAATGCTTCCTCAAGTTCCGCTGCATTTTTTGAATAACCTTTATTTGCATTATATCCTGCAAGGATTATCTTAAAATCTTTTGAAGCAATCTTCTTTAATTCTTCCATCGTTTTAATAAATAATGAAAGATTTTTGTAAAAACTGTTTGCGGCCACAATTAAAAAAGTTTTTACATCATGAATTTCTTTTGAAACAGAAAATTTTGATTCGTCACACAGATTCCAAACATAATGAGGTGTAATCTTTACATTCTGAAGCATAACCTGTCGTACTTTATCAGAAGAAATTGCAAGAAAAGCATCAGCTTCTTCTATTGCTTCAGCTGCAGAATCTTTTAATAATTGTCCCGGCCACGGAAAAGGTGCGTGTTCTGCAGTAACATGAGGAACGGAATAAATATCCGAAAAAATCTTTCCTAGAGGAGCCATATCTTGGCTAGTAAGGGAATAAACACAGTCAAATGAAGGAAGAAGATTTTTTCGTTTTAATTTATTTACCACTTTCATCTGGCGCTTTTTTACAGATTTTAATTCATAACGACCAATTCCCTGTCGGATTTCTTTTTTTAAGAATTTTCTAAGGTTATATTTTAATTCTGCAAGACAAATATAAGCCGGCTTTTTATAAAAAAGTAAATATTCCTGTAACCCCTTATCATCTTGTACAAATGAAAATTGTGGACGTTCCAGACCAAAAAGTCTTTTTATGTAGAAAAGAAACCAAATCTCATTTTTTTCAATAACACGTAAAACAACAAAATTATATTTTTCCTGCAGGCAAAGAGCCTGTTCCCTGAAAAAAGAACCCGCAAAAGGATTTTCTTTCGTCGGATACCACGAAGGAAGCATTAAAATTGTAGGTTTATTTGGCATTGTTTATGACTCCTTATTAACTACAGATAAATTATTTATTGTATTTCTTTATGACTATCCTTAAAAAAGACTTCTGACAAGTGCAAAATAATTTTTATCTTTTATATATTCTATTCTTTTTCTTTGAAGAACAGGTAAAACACTTAAAGAATCAAAGCATCTGTCACTCAAATTCAGTATAGAACATACTTGTTTTATGGATAAAATAAATTTGAATAAACCTAATGGCAAAGTCCGCTTAAGATTACTTTTAAAACCATTAAATCCATAATCAATCATAAAAGAAAAATATAAAATACACTGGCTTCTTAAAACATCGGTATATAACCCCTTATCTATCAGCAGAAGCAAATTTTGTATTAAAATATTTAATCGTTCAAAATATAATCTATCAAAACTATTTACTATAGAAGTCTCATTGTTCACATAATGATAAGATGTTATTTCATTACAAATCTGTAAACTTTTACAATAACTTAAAATTCCGTAAGTGCAAACAGCATCTTCTCCTAGTTTTATAAATGAATTAACCTGTGGAAAGATTTTTTTTGCGATATCAGCCTTAAAAAATTTCGTCCAATTATTAGGAAAAATTCCAGATTCATAATACAAATTTTCAAAACAAATAGATTTTTTTAGAATCTCTTTTAATGAATCTCTATTATAAAATCCAGAAGTAATTTTATTTTTTAATATTTCTGATTTTGAATTATTCTCTTTTATAAAACCTGTACAAAAAATATCAGGTAAATCTTTTCCGAATTGAGCAAAAACTTTTTCATAATAATCTTTTTCAACCCAGTCATCAGAGTCTACAAATGTTATATAATTCCCTGTAGCTTTTAAAACACCATTATTACGAGCTGCCTGACTTCCAGAATTCTCCTGTTCAACATAAACAAATCTTGAATCTTTGTTGCAAAAATTTTTACATATTAAATCACTTGTATCTTTTGAGCCATCATTAACTAATATAATTTCAATATTTTTATATGTTTGGTGTATTATACTTTCAAGACATTTATTTAAGTATTTTTGGGCATTATAAATGGGAATAACAATAGAAAGTTTTAGCTGCATTGAATCATTATTCATCAGATTTCCCCTTCTTAAAGATTTTATTCAAAATTGATTGTTTAAAAAATATAAAATATTGATTTTTAAAAAATAAGAAATACTCAATCACACAACAAATAATACCGGAAATTATAAAATATATAATTAATGTAATAGTCTGATTATACAAAAATATATGGGATATAATTAACTTTATCAAAAGAATTAAACAAATCGAATAAAACAAATTCCTTAATATATTAAAAAAATATGAAATCAAGTTTTTATGAAAAACATTTTTATAAACAATTTTTGGAGCAACCCAAATTTGAACTGCAATAGAACTTATTATCGTTCCTACAACAATACCTGCAAGACCAAATAATTTAGCAAATATACATGAAGCAACAAGATTTATAAAACTCTCTATAAGAGGAGCGAATTTATCCTGTTCAAAAAGTCCGGCCGCATTTTTTATTGTACCAATAGGTTTTCGGGTAAAACCTAAAAAATTACTTGCCACTATCAGATAAACAATCGTATCGGAAAGAGTTGAATCGTCTCCAAGCCACCATCGTACAAATGGAGTCAATAATACCGCAAGACAAACTGAAACAAAAATTGTGAGTATAGAATTTATCAATTCAATTTTTTTAAATAATTCGTATTTTTCTTCAGAATCTTTTTCTACAAGGAAATTTCCTACGCTTGAACTTATTCCATCATATAATTGATTTGCAAGAGTAGTAATTAAAGTAACAATTGTAATATAGCTTGTATATTTACCAACTTCAGAAACACCAAAAAAGTATGAAATAAGAATGTTATCAGTTCCGGCTACACAAAATGTACCAACAGAATGTAAAAATAATGCTTTAATTTTTGAAACAAGCATTGCTCTTACATCAGCAGGCAGTTTTTCTGAAATCTTGTCTTTAAGATAAGGATAAAGTTTATCAGCTTTCCATGAAATTAAAAGATTTAATCCAACAGTACACAAAATATTTACGGTAAGATATAAAACATAACTTTTGGTTAAAACAAAAACGGTAAGCTGTCCAATTTTTGATATAATCGAAAATATTAATGTATAAAGGGTTATAATATAATTCTTTTGATCCGCAAATATTAAATTACGCTTATAGGATAATAAATATGAAAAAGAGGAATTTAGAACAAAAAGTAAAAAAACTTCCCTGACATAATTCATGGAAAGTGTCGTATTAACAAAAAAATGTAAAAAAGGAATAATTATTAAACCAATTATAAAAACGACCAGAGAAATTATTCTGTATGCGTTTTTATAAAATCTCATTATGATTGATATAAGTTTTGTATCATTTTCAGCAAGAGGTTTATAAAGCGCAAAAACAATCGCCGCTCCAATACCAAGCTCTGTAAGGCTCATAAAGGCAATTATATTTGTAAAGACTCCGTTAATACCTAAATATTCAAATCCAAGATTAACCTTTATAAGTCGAGTTGTAAAAAAAGAAATTACGGCTAAAAATATCTGAGAACCGATGCCTGCTATAATATTTTTTATTGATTGTTTCGTTCTATTCATATTATTTAATATTTTCCGTCGCTTCTAAAATCCTCTCTACCGCCATACTACAATCCAGTGTATGATAGGCTGGATATAGTGTATTAAGCATTTCTGCATTACATATTTTTCCAATTTCTTTACTGGTTTGTTTAGTAAAAAAATGCCAATAGCGGTACAGATAGCCCATCCAGAAAAGACTTTCTGGATTATATATAATCCCCGGGGTATTAGTAGTATATTCCTCTAGTACATCGTATAAAAGATTTTCTTCACCGAGCCATTGAGTTCTGTCATAGGGCAAATCAAAATAAGCTGCAGTTCGGCTTTGCATAAAAAAATCTATAAATTCCTTACTTGCCAAGTTTTTTTTAGCTGATAACTGAAACATTTTTCCCTGAACAGAACATAACTGTCGTTCAAGCTGCGATAAAACAAAAGGAGAATTACTTGATAAGTTCGTCAAAATATTTACCCTCCCTACGATATTTTTTGCAAATATCATTCGCAAGAGAAATTCCAGCTTTTCTATTATCTTCACTTTTAATTTTTAATTGTTCTTTTTGTTCTGTTGATAAAACTGTTTCAGACAAAATTGAAATAGAATCACATGCTTTTTGTGTTATTGCAACATATTGAATGCCTAATTTTAATGCAGATAAACTTTCTACAAGGGCGATATCTGTTATTTCTCCGTCAAAAAAACGTTCAAGAACAACAAACATTCTGTCATTTGCGATAAAACCTTTAAATACATCAATACCATTTTTATATTCTGAATATTTTTCAAAAAGTCTTGGTGCAATTTCTTTTGTTAAACGTCCTCGGTTAAATGCAACAAATAAAGCCCAGTCTATATCTAATGAAATTTCTTTCACATTTAAATTACTGGTATCTAATTCAAGATTGTATAAAGTTGCGTTTTGATAGTTACAAATCAAAGTTAAAGGTTGAGTCTCTTCAGTCCCCATATAAAAACCTTTGCCAAAATCACAAAGGTCTCTGCTAACAGGTGAGATTTTTCCCTTTATACCGCTTTTCGAACCATGAAATAATTTTATGATTTTATCACTCATAATAGTAAAAACTTTCCCCTATTTCACCAACCGTTCTATCTTGCAGCTGTGCTTTTTTGATCCTTCTTCGTAGTTAATTCCTATAAACAATATCTCACCAAAGTAATTATTAAGTGGATCAAAATACTTCTTTTCCTTTATTTGATTTAATGCAGTTTCTGTAGATCCATTACGTTTTAATTCAATGATAAGAGCTGGCATATCATTGTGGATCGGTACATACACAACATCGGCAATGCCTTTTCCAAGAGGAACTTCTCTAAAACAGATGTATTTGTTTAAGGCATAGATAAATGAAAGATAAATTGCACTCTGAAGAGCATCTTCGTTATTGTAACTGCGGACAGAGCAGACATGACTGTGACTTTCATCCAGAGAAAGGGCTACGGCTTCTTCGTTTCCATCCAGAGTTTCTTTTAAAAGCTGCTTAGAATCTTGAATAATTTTATTAGTAATTTTATATTCAGGTTCCGCTTCAATTGCGTTAAACCATTCCTGTCTTACTTCTTTATTTGGAATTCTACATGTTTTCTCTACCCTATTATAAGAAAGATATCCTAGATGAATTAGATATGTAAAAATATCACTTTTAGAATTAAACGAATTCATCGTATTCATAAAGCGCGTTACATTCACATCTATATCTTCGCCAGAAAGCATTTTTATTACATCTTCTTTAGTTCCTTCAAAATCTGCCCGAATTCGTTCAGAAATTGCTTCATAAGTAGAAGTTTTGCCCCAATAACTTGCAAAGTCTTTTTTCTGAATACACTTTACAACTGATTCTGGATTATAAATCTCGTAACCATACTGACTATACCCGTCATACCAGTTTTTACACTCATTAAAATCAATATTAAATTTTTGGCACAGACTTATAACTTCATCTGATGTAAAACCAATAAATTCTGCAAGTTCTGATGCATCAAGAATCGTGTATTCTTCAAAATTATTTAATTTAGACTGAATTTTATCTCTAACAATTGGTAGAATTCCTGTTAAATAAGCAAGTTTAATTGCTGGACGCAAAGTGTCACTCTTAAAAAGACCATTTAATAAACTCAAATATTCAGAAAAAAGCTTATCACTGATTTTTTCTCTAACAAGAACGTCATATTCATCAATTATTATTACAAAAGTTTCTTTAGTCTGTGCCCAAATTTTTAAAATGCTTTCACCAAGAGAGTTTTCTTCTGTAAGTTCTACCGTCGGGAATGTTGTCCGCATTTCCGCTTTGATATTTTTTGTGAGATTCTTTAAAAGTAAATCTTTATCAGTAATATTTTGAAATTCACTGTTTAAGTCAATTTTTATTACATTAAACTTATTGAGATTACTTTCAAAATCTGGAGCTGAAGAAATTTTATAAGGAGAAAACAGTTCACGAGAATCACAGCCTTTAGAATAATATGCAGTGAGCATATTTCCTGCAATTGTTTTTCCAAAACGACGAGGACGTGAAATACAGAGATATTTATTGTCTGTTGCAATAAATTTATTAATTACAGAAATCATCTCTGTTTTATCGACATAAATTGGTCGTGTCAGAGTCGCTGTAAAATTTTCATTTCCAGGATTAAGATAAATTCCCACAATTTTCTCCTGTTTTAAAACCCATTCACACAATCAATCACATACTGAACCTGTTCATCAGTAAGGCATGGACTCATTGGTAGGCTTAATTCTTCTGCGTGGATTTTTTCTGTTACAGGAAGGCTTATTCCGTTCCAGGCCTTATAACATTCCTGTTTGTGTGGCGGAATCGGATAGTGAATGTTTGTTCCGATTCCTTTTGACTCAAGATATCTCTGAAATTCATCTCTTTCTGCACAAAGCGTTGTAAAAATATGGAATACATGCTGATTCCAGTCAAATATTTTTGGAAGAACAATTTTTGGATTTTTAATTCCTTCAATGTAACGGCGGGCAACTGATTTTCTGAGTTCAACATCTTCATCCAGATGTTTTAACTTTACATCAAGAATTGCTGCCTGAATTTCATCAAGACGGCTGTTTCTTCCGCAATACTGGAAAACATATTTTTTTTGACTTCCGTAATTTGCAAGACTTCTAATTGCTTTTGCAAGAGCCTCGTCATTTGTTGTAACGGCACCTGCATCACCTAAGGCACCAAGATTTTTTCCGGGATAAAAACTGTGTCCTGCAGCGTCTCCTAAAGCACCCGTTTTTACGCCTTCAAATTTACATCCATGGGCCTGTGCATTATCTTCAATTAACTTAAGATTGTATTTTTTACACAAATCACCGATTTTTTTTGTATATGCACACTGACCGTAAAGATGAACAATCGTAATCGCTTTTGTTTTTGAAGTAATTTTTGATTCAATCAGCCTATCATCGATTTCTAAAGTATCGATATTAGGCTCAACTAAAACCGGAACAAGACCATTTTCTGTAATAGATAAAATAGTTGCAATATAAGTATTTGCAGGAACAATTACTTCATCACCTTTCTGCATTATTCCAAGTTCAATATATGCCCGGAAAATCCATACAAGTGCATCAAGACCGTTTGCACAACCAACGCAGTATTTTGTACCGATATAGTTTGCATAGTCTGATTCGAATTTTTCGTTTTCTTTTCCCTGAAGATACCAGCCGGAATCAATTACCCGGAGAGCGGCTTCGTGGATTTCGTCTTTATATTTATCTGTAACGTCTTTTAAACTTAAAAATGGAACCTGCATTCTTAACCTCTAAAAACAAATTATAATACAAACAATTCAATATTATATTATATAACCTTTTATTACAATTAAAACAGGATATTTAGTTCTAAGTAATACAAAACTTTTTTTTTATGTTATACTAAATACATGATATATTCTTTAATAACTGCATATTATCCTGATGAAAGTTTTATTAAAAATTTGATATCTATTTCAAAACAATCAGATAAAGTTTTTATAAGTGAAAACACCCCGGTCCCAAATATTGATTTTTATAAGAATATACCTGAAAACTGCATTGTTTGTTTTAATAAACAAAATTTGGGTCTTTCAAAAGCATTTAATATAATTTTAAAAAATATAAAATATAGATTTTCAGATTCTGACTTTATAATTTTTTTTGATGATGATTCTTTTATTAAAGATAATCATATTTCTAAATTGATTGAAGAATATAAATCGATTGAAAAAAAAGGATATAAGATAGGTACATTAGCCCCTGTTTTTTATAGTCACAATGATTTATCGACAATTAAAATCCCAGGACACAGAAAAATAATTGATAAAAATATATATTCTGTAGATTCAACAATTACTTCATCACTGTTGATAACTTACAATAATTTGAAAAGAATTAATTTCTGGGATGAAAATATTTTTCTTGATAATGCTGATGTTGATTTATGCTGTAAAATTAAACAAAAAAAAATGATAAACTGCATAACAAAAAATGTTCTACTAGAACATAATCTTGGTGATGGACAAAGAAAAACTGGTCCGATAAAACAATTTATTGAAAGTCCTATAAGAGAATACTACATGACAAGAGATGGTTTAAAGATGTTAATCAAAACATCTACGACATGGAGATTAAAATTAATAATTGGAGTAAATATTACTTTAAAATTCTTATTAAGACTTTTATTTACAGATAATGTAAAAGAACGCAAGTATTATTATAGACTTGCATGGAGAGATTTTTTATTAAACAGAAAAGGTCCAATTAATATATAAAAAAAATTAAGGGGTAAAGATATGACTTCTGTTTGTATGGCTACTTATAACGGAGAAAAATATATAAAACAACAAATTGAATCAATTCTTTTCCAACTTGAAAAAGAAGATGAATTAATTATTAGTGATGATGGTAGTTCTGATAAAACTTTAGAAATTATCAATTCTTTCAATGACAATAGAATCCGTATTTTTTCACATATAAAACCTGAATATCTTTCAAACATTAAATATAATAAAAGTTATTATTATGCAACTTCTAATTTTGAAAATGCGTTAAAACAGGCCAAAGGCGATTATATCTTTTTAAGTGATCAGGATGATATCTGGGATAAAGAAAAGAAAATTAAAATGATTACATATTTAAAAGAAAAGAATGCAGATTGTGTAATGTGCAATTTTTCAACGATAGATTCAACTTCCAATATAATTTTAAAAAAAGGCTTTGAAATTTCGCCCATAAAAAAGTCTCTTATACAAAAAGTGATAAAATCACGTTTTATTGGAAGCAGTATGTGTTTTACAAAAGAACTTTTAACAAACTGTTTGCCATTTCCAAATAAACTTAGAGCTCATGACTTATGGATTGGTTGTCATGCAAAAAAAATTGTATTTCTTGATGTCCCATTAACACTGTATAGAAGACATGATGAAAATGTTTCAACAGGTATAGGAAAGTCAACAAATAAACTCTGGTACAAAATATATTATAGAATAGTATTTTTATTGCAATTTTGTTTTTCTAAATAAAATTTTTCAAGTTTTATAGCTTCGATATTTATATTATATCCAGATTGATTTAATTTATTTAAAGTTTGGCATCTTTTATGATTAGTATAGAGATTAAGAATCTCTTTTGCCCATTCAGATGCCGGTTTTTTTAATGAAATAAGTTTTAAATCTTCCGTGATTTGTGTTTCGTTAGAAATCTCTGTTGATGATAAACAAGGTAGTCCCGCACATTGTGCTTCTACCAAAACAACAACAAGACCTTCATATAAACTTGGTAATATAACTGCATCGAAAGCCTGATATAATTCATTTACGTCCGCTCTTTGTCCTAGAAAAATAACTTTATCAGAAATATTTAATCCTTCAACTTTTCTGTTAATTTCATCGTACAAAGGTCCTTTACCTACAAGTAATAATTTAGAATTAGAATGAATCTTTAATAATTCTGAAAAAATTTCAATTAAAAAACTATGATTCTTTTGTGTAACAAATCTTCCAACATGTCCAATAATCAAAGTATCTTCATTTATTTCCAGTTCTTTACGTTTTAAATTTCTAATATCACTATTAAATTGAAATCTATTAACATCAATCGCATTCTTTAATAAAAATACTTTTCCACCATCATAGCATCTATTACCAAATAAGTATCTTCCAGCTAATTCTGAACAACAAAAATAATCTGTTGCATATTTTTTTGAAAATGGTCTTAATAGGTTTTTCAATATATTTTTTTTCCATTCTTTTTTATTACTAGTTGAATGAGAATGTGCTATACGAACAGGAACACCAGCTTTTTTTGCAGCATACAAAGGAAATACAGAAAGAGTACTTATATGAGAATGAACAATTTTATATTCATTATTCTTAAATAATTTTTTTAGTTCATTTAAATATCTAAATATTTTCTGATAAGGAGGAATTATAATTACTCTTCCGCCTAATTTATTTATTTCTTCATAAGGAATACAGGTAGAGTCACTATCACAAAAAAAATCAAATTGAACTTTAGATCTATCGACATGTCTGTAATAATTCATTACAACAGCTTCGACACCACCTCCGTGCCATTTTCCGATAATTTGTGCAACTCGTATCATAAAATTATTGTAACATTTAAAATAATACTTATACAATAAATTAAAGAATCCAATATTATATTTCTCAATAATGTTGGTAGATTTTATTTAACTTAAATGATAATTTATATTTGAATTACAAAAACAATCTCCCCCTCCATGGTTGTCACCCCTCAAAATAATGGTTATTATTAATAACACTCTATTAAAAAAAACAGCAGGTTCAATCAATGAAAAAACTGTTCTACTTTGTATTTTTTATTTGTTTATGTCTCAAAGTTTATTCTGTTAATGGAAATAGTACACAACTTATAAAAGCCGGACACTGGGTTTATAACGATTTATATACTCTTAGTTCAGAGGCAAAAAAATCTTACTTTATTGATAACCAGCCTCTTACAGTCGGAGAGCTTAAATTCTATTTTAAGGAAATTGAATTTGAAACCCTGTCTGAATCTGGTAAATTTTTATATCAAAAAATTGATGATTTTTTAAATACAAATCAATCTTTTTTTAAAGACCAGGAATTTCGTCTTTTTGTTAATACAAAAATCAATGCAGAGTTTTATTATAAATCTAATCCACAGATTCCATTCAGTTTTGACTATGCTATTAAAGATCGTTTTTTGACTGTTCCAATTATTATAGGCTTTGCAGATTATGTAACACTACAAACCGATCTTTTTCTTGGCAAAAATTATATAAGAGCTCAAAGTCCTGATAGTTTTTCAAATATTCCATTAGCAGGAGATCAGTTTGAGTTTTTAACTCCTCGTTATGCCTATGGTTCCTGCGGTATTACTCGTGATGACTGGGGTGCCAATATCAGTGTTGCAAAAGAAGGCCTTACTGTCGGCAATACTTTATTGGGCAGTGTAATTTATAATAATACTTTTGAAACAGATTTTTATGTTCAAATCAATTTTTTTACAAAATGGCTTAAATACACCTCTGACATTGTTCAAGTTTCAAGTGATAAATATATCTACCTACACCAGGTTAACATAAGGCCTTTTAAGAATTTTAAATTTGGATGTATAGAAGGCTCTCTTTTAAACGCTCCTTTTGAATTACGCTTTTTAAATCCTTTAACAATCATGCATGGTTTTAAAGGCTGGGTTGATTATGCTAATGCTACAGAAATGGAATATTACAACGAAGGTCATTTTGGCGCATATCTTTGTTTTACAATGGAATACATGCCTGTTTCAAATCTAAGAATCTATGCAATGTATGCTCAAAATGAAATTCTTGATTTTGGCTGGGCTCATTCAGATATAGATTACGCCTATCCAGATTCATTAGGCGGTCAACTTGGTATTGAACACACAATACCTCTAATTAATTCTGATTTTATAAAAAATACTGTGGAAGCAGTCTACACTTCTCCATTTTTATATGTAAAGCAGTCTCCTGACTGGTCTTTTTACAAAGTTCGCACCGATGAATTTACACATCAGGATATTTCCAGCTGGATTGGTTCTCCTTTTGGCCCTGATTGTTTTGCAGTTAAATACAATTCTACTTATCAATCAAAAAAATGGAAAACAAGCTTAAGCTACTTATTTAAAATTCATGGAGAAAATAATTCTTCAATTTTTAATACAACACAAACGAGAGATGGCACTGACGGCACTGAAACTAAAATTTATACCTATTATCCATGGACTGAATATAAAATTGCTACAGAAGACGGTGATACAGATGCCGCTAATGCCGCAATCAAAAAATCAAGAAATATGTGGATGTCAGGAATTCGGGAATACACAAATCAGTTTACTATAAGCGGAGAATATCAGATTTTTGATAATCTTAAACTATACGGCCAGGTTGTTTATTCATTTATCTTTAATACAAAAAATATTTTAAATAATTTTCAGCAAGGTATAGAACTTGGCATAGGATGCGAATATAGTATATTCTAGAATATAAGGAAGAAAAATGAAAACTAAATTAAGTATTGTTTTATTTGCACTTTTGTTAACAACTTCTGTTTATTCTCAGATTACTGTTGATCCTTCTCATAACTTCTATTCTACAGTACAAGGCTGGTACAATCGTGGTATTGTAAATAAAATTCCTCCTGTACGCCCCTACCCAACTTTAGATATAAAAGAAATTTTGAATACCGTACTTGATTGTCAGGATTCAACTGAATTGGATATTGAACTTGCAAATTCATATTTACAGGAACTTAACTCAAAACCCTGGAACCTTGATTTAAAAACTGAATATACTTACGACAATAAAAACTATACTTCTGATTACTTACTAAATATTATTCCTTCCGTTAACGGAAATCTAAATTTGTTTAATGACTGCATAAATATTGGTTATCAGGCAGGTTTTTCTATTCGTAATCAATATAATATTTCTGATTTTGTAGCAAATTATCAAAACTTTAATTGTGATGCCCGATACGACCCTGCAACCGTTGGAAACTTTGGTATCTATCTTAATGTAAATGATGTTGTTTCCTTTTCTAAAAACGGCTTTATCATTCAGGCAGGTATAAGTCGCCAAGGCTATGGTGATTTTTTAGATGAGGGGCTTGCACTTAATGATCAGGCTTTCCATCGTCCGTATTTTTCTCTTTCATATTTAAATAACTTTCTTTCTTATACTCAGCAGTTAAGCATTTTAGGTGCTACTGTTAACAAAACCTCAACAAGTCCAAAAGATATAAAATATCTTGCCTTTCATGCTATCGAATTAAAACCATTAAAATGGCTTTCTGCTTCCTTTTACGAAACTTCTGTGTTTGGAAAACGCTTTGATTTTTCTTATTTGTTACCTGTTCCATTTATGGTTGGTCAAAGTTTTAGCGGATATGCTGCAAGTTTAATGATGGGTGTGAGATTAAAACTAACTCCTGTTAAAAACTTTGCCCTTAAAACAGATATTTTTATTGATGATTTAGCCGTTAACGAACTTGTAAAATTAAACTGGAATTCAAAAAATCGAATCGCATGGAATACTGGTCTTGAATACACTCCAGTTCCTAAATTTATTGAATCTCTCGGTATTAATTTTCTGATGATTACTCCTTATACTTATAGTCACTGGGATGTTGACGATGCTGTAACAGAAACTATGAGTTCCAGCACTATTAATTATCAAAGTTACACAAACTGTGGATACACAATTGGTTCTACACTACCTCCTAACAGCGAACAGATTAAAATTAATCTGACCCTTACTCCTTTACGAAACTTAAAAATCAAAATGTATGCTTCTTATATGGAACACGCAAACATAGTAGAAACTCTTACCGACCAGGAAAAAATGGTATATTTACTTGCTAACAGTGATGTTTATTCATCTGATGGTAGTATTAACACCCATCCATATATGTACGACCAGTCTAGCTACTGGGAATCTTTAGGTAATTCTACAAATCATACATATATTCCAAGCGCATGGGATTTTATGAATTTCTTAAATCAGGCACATAAATTAACAGATATTCAGGCTGGAATTACAGTAGATTATCAGGTATTTAAGAAAAAATTTGGTTCTTTGAGCCTGAACATCGGATATACATTTGAATCAATACTTAATAAGGGTGTTGATTCTGATATATTCCCAGGAGGCTGTGTTACATTTGATTCTGAGAATAATGAATTTACATATCAAATGTTTGATACTGCAAAAACAAAAGTTCTTACCACAGATATTTCTGAAATATTAAACTATTATACAAATTACTGGGTTAGCAATTTTACAAATCAATTTAATCACTTTGTCACAATCGGATTTGAATATAAATACTAAGAGGTTTTAAATGAATATAGCTTTATTTACAGACAGCTATCTTCCTACCAAAAGCGGAGTTGTAACTGTCGTTGATCAGATTTATCAAAACTTAAAAAAACAGGGACATCATGTTGTAATCGTTACTGTTTCTAATCCCCTTGCCGATGATACTGACATTAAAGACGACATTTTCCGTGTTCCAAGTACAAAAATCGGTCTTGGCATGAAAGACCAGTATTTTGGATATCCTTTCTTAAAAAAGGTTAGTAAATTCCTAAAGAAAAATAAAATTGAACTTATTCACTGCCATACTGAGTTTACGATTGGACTAAATGCAATCCACGAAGCTAAAAAACTTAATATTCCCCTAATCTGTACTACCCATACCATGTGGGAAGATTACTACAAATACTATCTTCCAGGTGGAGAGCATATTTCTCCTGATATTATACGTTGGCTTGTAAGAAAATTTTACAATAAAATGTATGCTCTTATCAATGTTTCAGAAAAAGCTCATGCATACTTTAAGCAGGATTTTATTTGTCCTAATATTCCTTCCTGCATAATTCCTAACTCGATTAACGCACAGCATTATTGCACTGTTCCTTCTACAGAACAGGAAATAAAAGACCTTCGCTCTTCACTGGGTATCAAAGACGATGAAACAATGGTTTTGTATGTTGGTCGTGTTGTAGAAGAAAAGCGCGTGCTTGAACTTGTAGATATCCTGGACACTGCATTATCAGAAGGCAAAAAGATAAAGGCTGTTATAGTCGGTGACGGAGCTGCCCTTAAGCATGTAAAAAAACTTACAGGTATTGCAAAGAATTCTGATAGATTTATATTTACAGGGTTTATCGACTGGCACCTGATTCATAAGTATTACGAGGCAGCAGATTTGTTCGTAACGGCTTCTCTTTCAGAAATGCATTCTATGACAATTCTTGAAGCAATTACTTCTGGTCTCCCTGTTGTTGTACGAAAGGATTCCAGCTACAATGATACAGTAATTCAGGATGTAAATGGCTATCAGTCAGAAACCGATGAACAGATGTCAAAAGATATCGTTAAACTCTGCAACAATAAAGAATTACTTGCTGAATTTAGCAAAAATAGTAAGAAAATTTCTCACAACTTCTTACCACAAACTTTTATCGATCGTCACATTCAAATCTATCAGACTGTAATTAATGCATGGAAAACAAAACAAAAGCTTACAGACGAAATTCTTAATGCAGCACTAGATAAAGTATCCATAAAAGATTAAAATAAGTAAAAAATGAATACATCGGATTTTAACAGCTATTTTAAAAAAACATACCGTTCTCACACTAGTTCCTTTTTATCAGGAACCATGTTGATGTTTGTAGATACTTTTGCATTGTTTATAACTTTAGGACTTTCTTTTTTACTGGTCAATTTTTTTATTCCGACACTGATTAATTTTAAGTCTTTTATTTATTACAGTGCCTACACTCCTTTAATTCTTTTTGTTTATTACGCTGCCGGCCTATATCCTGGCATTATGATTAGTCCTTCTGACGAAGTAAGAAAACTCTCGGTTACCACATTCTTTTGTTTTATGGGTATTGGTCTTAGTATTCTTTTTCAGGAACCTTCAACAGAAAGCACCATAAGTAAATTTACATATAGCATTGTAAAAGACAGCCGTAGCTGGGCAGTAATTATTGCTCTTCTTGTTGCAACCCCTTTTTCTGCAATAATTCTACCTGCCTCTAGAGAGATCGGCCGTCACATTTTTGGCCACCTTTCTTTCTGGGGAGTTCCTGCTGTAATTTATGTTACCGGTGATAGCGGAAACGAAGTAATAAAGAGACTTGTTAAACGTAAAGATTTAGGTTATAAACCTGCAATCATCATCGATAGTCTTGCAACTGACTGTTCTATGTTTATGGGGATTCCTGTTTTTCCTGAAAGCCAGGAAATCTTAGATACTATTAAAAAATTAAAGTTTAAAGTTGCAATTATGTGCCACTATAAGGGCAATCGAAAGATTGTATTTACCTCTTATCGCTATACCATTACTACTTCTAAAAATCAGGACGCTTTTACAAGTACAATGAATATCCGCGATATAGGTGGTATTATCGGTTTTAGTGCAACCCACAATTTAACTCGCAAAGGATATCTTTTCTTTAAGAAACTCCTTGATTTATTGATTATACTAATATTTTTACCGATTCTCCTGCCTGTAATGTTGATTCTTGCAATTTTAGTAAAACTTACTTCAAGAGGTCCTATATTCTACGGTCACAAGCGAGTTGGAAAGAACGGCAAAATCATTAAATGCTGGAAATTCCGTTCAATGGTTACCAACAGCCAGGAAATGCTTGAACACATACTTGCAACAGATCCTGTACGCGCAGCAGAATGGGAAAAAGACCGTAAGTTTGTTGATGATCCTCGCGTTACAAAATTTGGAAAATTCCTTCGCAAAACAAGTCTGGATGAATTACCACAATTGTTTAATATTATTGCAGGCCAGATGAGTTTTGTAGGTCCTCGCCCTGTTACAGAGAGCGAACTTGAAAAATACGGTGATAGTGCAGATTATGTTTTATCTGTTACTCCAGGATTAAGTGGTATGTGGCAGATTTCAGGTCGCTCTGATACAGGTTACGAAGAGCGCATTATGTTTGACACTTATTACATTCAAAACTGGTCAATCTGGCTGGATATCTGGATTTTAATTAAAACTGTATGGGTTGTTGTAAAAGGTAAAGGAGCATACTAATGAAAAAAAAGCTCATCTTTCTGCTGGGTTTGTTTTTAGCTTTTAATTCATTTGCAGATTCTTATCAAATTGTAGATGTAGATTTTAATGTAACAGGTATAACTCGCCCTTCGGTTTTAAAAACAGCAGTTCCATTAAATTATTCTCGTATTTTTGAATCAGAAGAAGAATTTGCAAAATACATCGAAGATTATAAACAAAGGTTGGACAACACCCGCTGTTTTGAAGAATACAATGTAGATTATACAATTAGTATTCCAGATGAAAACGGCCTAAGTTATGTTACTTTACTCGTCACAACAAAGGATGCCAAACACTTTTTAGGACTTCCCTATCCAAAATTTTCTCCTAGTGGTGATAACGGATATCTTTTTAATGTAAAACTTAAACTTAAAGATTCTAACTTCTTAGGTTCTCTAAAAGAAATGGGCACTGATATTAATCTTGAAATGGATACAAATGATGATCCAGTTTCTTTTAAGCTTGGAACAACAGTTTATTTTGACACGCCCTTTAATATTGGTAATGTAAAATGCAACTGGACAAATAATCACACCGTTTCCTATACCTTTGGTAAAGATACTCCGGAATGGAACCTTAAAACCGGTTTAGAATTTGAATATCCTTTTGAACTTTTTGGTATAAATCTTTCGTTTTATCAGTCATTTGTCAGAGATCTTGATTACCGCAGCAAAACAATTGAAGGTCATACATTTACAAATGATGATACTTATTTTATAGAAGATGTTAATCTTTCTACTCCAATTGTAATTCAGGATATTATTGGATGGGGAAAGATTTATTATACCCCTTACTTAAACTTTGTTTACAACTGGGATTTTGACGGAATTTCAATTTATAATACAGATTTAATTGGTCCTGCAGTGACTGTCGGTCAAAAAGTTTCAACCAGCCGTATCAACTGGTACAACAATTTTAGAAATGGTTTTGACCTTAGCATGACACAGTCCTTTAAGTACAATTTTGGACAGGATAATATTGTTCCAGGTATCAATATTTCATTTATTGCTCACAAAGCATTTAAATACGTTGGATTTAGTACAAATATCAATGCCTTTGCCTATCTTAACGGAAACTCTAAATTTGGAGATAAGCTCCGGGGTGTTCGAGATGAACAGTACTTTTCTTCTGACCTCACAAAAGGCGGAAAGGATTGGGCAACCACTTATGCCTGTGAATCCCCTGGTGGTATTGTTTTTAATTTTGACTTACCTATTCATATTGTATCAATTTACTGGGATCAGTTGCCAGGCTTTAAGAAAATACCTCATATTGGTATTTTTAACCTTGAATTACAACTATCACCATTTATAGATATTGGCCTTTATCACAACAACTATACAGAAAGAACCCTAAGCCTAAAAGACGGTTTTTACTGCGGCGGTTTAGAAGTTCTTGTATTTCCGCTCAAATGGAAAGGTTTTGTTGTTAGAGCAAGTCTGGGTATTGATTTAAGCAAAAAGATGCCTGTTCTTAAAGACAAAGTTGACCAGGAATGGAGAAGTAAAACTGTTAGTTCAACTGAGATTAGTATTGGTTTAGGATATCAATACTAATAATTCATCGTGTAAGAGTTATTTCTTTTAATCGTAACTCTGCACGATTGCGCCAGTATTCTTCTGGTGAACAATTTGCAAGAACAGTAAACAACTGTACGGCAAAAATTGGATTGGTTGTTTTGTAGGCATTTTCTGCAAAGACATGAAAGCCTTTCCAAACATTGTTATTAATTCCCCAATTGACTATATCTTCATAACAAGAAGCTTCCTGTAACAAAGAATATAGGCCGTCATACTCAAAATTAGGATTACGCTTAGAAACAACATCAAAAATCTTTGTAAAACCGGTTAAGGCACACAATGAACTGCAAATCAAGGCTTTATCCATCTTATTTTTTGTTTCGTAAAATTGACTTAAATTTGCGTATGCAGTTAATACTCTGTAATTATTTGATCTATATAATTTAAAAAACTTTTCAACGCAATCAGGTTTAACGCTTGCGATAGTACTTTTCATTGCTTTTATAAGGCTTTCGTCTTTGAATGAATCATCCTGTGCAACAATTAAAAGCAATTCTTTTTCATAATCATCTTCATTATTAAGCGTATAGCTTATATCGGCCAGTTCATATAAAATATCAAACTTTTCGTCAGGAACATCTAAAATTTGTGCATTTTTTAATGCTTCTGTATAATACTTGTTTGCAAGTTCGTACTCACCTGCGATTTTATAAATATCTCCGGCAAGCTTATCTGCCTCAGGATAGTGTCTGTTCTTTTTAATGTATGCTAAAAGATTCTTTTTTGAACCAGCAATTTCATCTGCTCCGCGACTTACAGAATATTTTTTAATTAATTCAATAGCTTCATAATCTTGTCTTTCTAATAAAACAGCTGTAATATCGTTAAGGTTATCTCCTGCTTTTTTTACATCAAATGATTTAAATGAATTTTGTAGGGTTGTATATTCCCAATCGGATTGCTGTCTACGTTGTTCCTTTGCTTCTTCTACAAGTTTTAGGCTTGTTCCAAAATTATTACTTTCATATTCTGTTAATGCTTCTAATAAAATTCGTTTATCATTACGAATATAATCTGGTTTTTGAATAATTTGAGAATAAGAACAAAAAGAAACAAAACAGAATAAAATAAAAGATAAACAACGCTTCATATAAAATCCTTATAAAGAATTAATTTCCTGCTCAAAGATATTATCGGCATCTTTTGCATCAATTGTTCTAATTATTTGACCTTTCTTAAAGATAATTGCCTTATCTCCAGCCCCTGCAATGCCAATATCAGCATGTTTACCTTCGCCAGGACCATTTACAATACAGCCCATTACAGCCACTGTTATATCTTTATCCATAGAAAGTAGTTTATTTTGCCATCTGTCAACAAAGGAATGTACATCAAAACCTTCGCGACCACATCTTGGACATGAAATAAGAGTGACACCTCCCTTTCGTAATCCACATTCATGTAATATTTCACGGCCTGTAATTACTTCATTACTTGGCGAACTTGATAAACTTACACGAATGGTTGAACCAATACCTTCTTTTAATAAATGTGTAAAAGCCATGGTAGATTTTACAACACCAGTAATCAAAGGTCCTGCTTCTGTAACACCAATATGCAAAGGTGCATTATATTTTTTTGCAAAAGCTTCATTTGAATCAATAGTTTCCTGTACGCTAGAAGCCTTCATGCTAACAACGTACTGATCAAATTTAAGTTCTTCAAATACAAGAGCTTCTCGTGCAGCTGTTTCTGCTAAGGCTTCTGCTCTCGAAATTTGCTTGTCTTCTACTTTTTGAGACAAATCTTTTGGAAGACTTCCTGTATTAACTCCGATTCTTATGGCAGAACCTTTTTCCCGGCATGCTTGAACAACTTTTTCAACTCTATCTCTGCTTCCTATATTACCAGGATTAATTCTTACTGCTGCAATGTTTCCTTTTAAGCATTCCAACGCAAGTCTATAATCAAAATGAATATCAGCAACAAGCGGCATATCTGTATTTGCCTGAATTTTTACCAGACTTTTAGCACTTTCTGTATCAGGAACCGCAAATCTAAGAATATCGCACCCGAGAGATTTTAATTCATTTATATCTTTTAATAATTCATGAAGTGCCTTATCATCGTTATATATACTTTTAATTTCTTTTTTCCACATTGTTTGAATTGAAACCGGTTCATCTCCTCCAATTCCAATTCTTTTAATATTGGCATTACCACCTAAAAATACTGCTCGTGGTTTAACAAAATTGTTCTGACTCATAATATTATTATACACTGTTCATTAATAAAAAAAAAGGACTGACTCACTTTCAATTAAGGAATCAGTCCTTTTAATAATATTAGTTGAAATTAAAAACTACAGCTTATTTAGAAGCAGGAAATTCTTCCTGTACTTTTTTAATGTCTTCTTCTGTAGCTTTAACCCAATACTGGAAAACCTGGATTGGTCCAACAGTTCCTGCCATTGCCAGTGTAGGCACTTTAGCAGTAAAACTCTTATTTTTCTGACCAACATTCAAATACTTGATTACGCAACCATAGCATTTTCCGTTACTTGGATCTACGATGTTTCCACCTTTCCAGTTTCCTTCGGATTCTTTAACCATGTTATAAATCCAAGGAGTTCCAACTGTAGTCATTTTATTTACAGGACCTGCTTTTGGGAAATTCTTATATGATTCCTTACAAGCGTCAGCTATTACATCCTGTGGATTATCTACAACCGCAGCAATCGTTCCAAAAAGCATTCCACGTTCTTCGTAAATTTTCCAGATGGCAGTTACCTTACCTGTTTTGTCATCGATACTTTTCCAGATTCCACAAGCTGGATCTGCAGCAAAAACACCTGTAGCAAATACAAAAAGGCTTAAAAAAGCAATAGCAAATTTTTTCATAAATATCTCCTGTAATTAAAGATTTTAATGTTTGTTTAATTAAGCAATCATTGAGAATACCATTGCGAACAAAGCAACAGTTTCACAAAGACCTACAACCATGATGTACTGAGCAAAACCTTTTCCTGTTTCACCAAGAGCATCGCTACCTGCAGCACCTGCTTTTCCCTGAGCAATAGCAGAGAAACACATAGCCAAACCAGAAGCAAGACCAAGACCAAGAGCAAAACCTGGTTCCATTGTTCCAGCATTAACTTTACCAGTCATAGACTGCATCAAAAGGAAACCATAAATTGTCTGTGTCAAAGGAGCACCAGCAAATACTGTAAGAATAAATGGAGCTGGTTTGTTATTTACATAACAACGTTTCCAAGCACCAATAGCACCCTGACCTGCAGTTCCAATACCAATTGCTGAACCAATAGCAGCAATACCCATACAAATAGCAGCACCTAATAATCCAAAATTCATAATCTTAACTCCTAAATTATTTTAAGTATAATTATTTATTTTCCTTTTCTGCAAAAGGAGCATATTTAAATCCTGACCACGACATTCCCAGGTGAGTAGAAAACTCAAGCGTATTCAAGCGAACACCGTGTACAATTACAGAAAGCAGGTTCAAAATCATGTTCAATCCATGACCAAACACAATTAATGCAACAAATGCCACAAACAGAATTGCATGTCCTAAAAGAGGGCCTGCCATAGTGTTTACAGTATTAGAAATTGCAGCTCCTGCCAATCCTACAGCCCAAAGGCGAATATAAGAAACGATATCAGAGAATACGTTTACAACTCCAAGAAGGACAGAAATGATTCCCTTAACGCTGGCCATTACAGATTCACCTAAGTTTCCTTCATAATTACTAAAGATAAAACTTAGAACAAAACCTACGCCAACCAGTCCGATAGAAACTTTTCCAATCGGAATACCGTAAATAATTTCGCCAAAGCTAAAGATTTTTGAACTTACAACCATGGAAAGAACTACGTAGAACATACCCCACAACTGAAGTAATGATCCAAGTTCTCCTAATGCTTTAAGAGACTTTATGTATCGTTTTATTCCCTTAACATGAGCAACCGAAAGTTGAATCAAGGCAAGGGAGAAACAGAAAATCTGTAAGTTCTGAGCTGTTGTTAAAGTTCCCTTAGAAGGATCGTCAGTCCAGAAAGGCAACCAGGCAACATCTGTATAAGCATTAGACAAAGGAGGAACAGAAATCTTTGTAAGCCATGCAGGTAACTGTTCAGGAGTCAAACCAAACCATGTACAAGTAACGGTACCCCAGGCAACAGTTGCAAGACCTAAAAGAATCATTAGACCAGTAAAAGCAGAAATTCCTTTTTTACTAGCCAATCCCTTAATTGCCATAATAAGACCAGCTATAGTTACTAATAAACCATAACCACCATCACCAAAAATCATTCCAAAGAAGATTGTAAAGAACAGAAGGAACCATCCGGAAATATCATACTCATGATAACCAGGAACTGTTCCCAAAAAGTCTGTTAATGGATAAATCAAACTAACAAACTTATTGTTCTTAAGTTTAGTTGGAACGGCATCATCTGCTGAAGGATCAGAACTTGCCATAGCCCAGGCATTCTGTTTTACAGCTGCCTTAAGCTTATCCATACTGTCAACAGGACAATAACCGCTCAACCAGGCTAAGTCAGTGTCCTTATCTTCTTCGTCTTTACCCATTCCAGAGTAAATTGTTTCAAACTGAATATCACTTTCCAAATCTTTCCTAAAAGATTCGATAAGAGGTACATAAATTGCTTCCTCTTTAAGCTTTTCATCAATCTGTACAATTTTTTCATTATCAGAAGCAATGCGCGCTTTAATCTCTTCAGTAGATACAGCTGGCATTGGAACTTCAAATGCTTCTGGTGGTAAATTTTCTGGTCGCTCGTCTCCACCATTTAATAACAAAAAGCGAACGACTTTCTTTTGACGATTAACACAAAGTGTTGTAACAGTATCATCCAAAAGATTGTATTTTTCTTCTGGAATTTCAAACATCTTAAGAGAAATATTTTTTTCTTTTAGATATTCAAAATCTTCCGGTGTTACAGTACCCCATGCGCTGAATCGTTCTAATTCATTAGTATCAGTACTAATTTCTTCAAGTAATTTCTTTTTTTGTTCAGAAAGATTAATTACTTCAGAACATTTTGCTGATATCTGTTCATTTGAAAGCTTTTGTGGCTGAGCATGCTTTTTTGGAAGTTTTATTTCTCCCAAAATTGCCTCTGCAGTCATTGCATTATTAGAAGCTTCCTTAAAAGATGCAAGTTTTTCACCAGAACCTTCAAGATCTTCTAAATGAACAACTCCAACCTTTTTAAGCTGTTCCAAAGCATCTTTACGTTCTTTTTTAAGAACTACAAGGGAGACTTTTTTCATCTGTACAATCATTATTCAGCCTCCTTTTTTGCTTCTGCTACAGCTTGAAGTTTCTTCTTAGAAATTTTACTGCGAACAACAGCCGCAACCTGTTCATCACCAAGATAAACAGAAATTTTCTTGATATTAGCTTTTGTTTCAGGAATCTTTACCTTCTCAAAAAGATTTACTCTCTGAGTTGTAGAGCGTAACTCCTGTGAAAGCAAGCGAACTTGCTCGTCAAGAACTTCTGCTTCTAGATCCAAAGACAAAGCTTTTTCCATTCGATCAGCAGCTAAGTCAATCCATAAAGGCGTTTCATACAAATCGTAATCGCCTCTCGAGAAATCTGCTCCTTCATAAACAGGAATTGTTACGCCTGCAATATTTCCATAACCTTTCTTAATATTGCGAACCTGTACCATTTCCGGCTTAAAAGCGTCTGCTTCACCAAAAACCGAAATCCATTCATCAAATTCCTTTTCCAGTTGCACACGCTGAGCTCTTACTTCACGAGCTTTAATTTCTATTGTACGAATCTCTGTCTGGAGCTGCTGTTTTTTGAGCGTAAGCGTAGGAAGATAACGCTGATACATTTTCAGCGCGTCTTTCTGAACCTTCTGCTCATTTTTAGTCAGCTTTATTTTTGCCATACAGTTTCCTTATTTTATACACCTAGTTTTTTGGCCAGTACTTTTCAACCAAAGCAGATTTAATACCTGTTTCAGAAGGGTCAAAACAATCTGCAAGAATCTTCCATCCGAGGTCGAGGGCATCTTCAAGTTTAATATTCTTAGAAAGATCCATCATCTCGGCTTCAAATTCAGCACCAAAAGCAAGAAGCTTTTCGTCCCAGGCACTCATGTTGAAACCCATTGATTTCTTTTCAAGAGTGTCTTTATAGTTAGCATACAATCGAATCATACCATCCATAAGAGCACGGTGATCATCGCGTGTAGAACTATTTACGTTCTGTTTAAGACGGCTCAAAGAACCGAATGGTTCAATACGGCCACCTTTGAGGTAATACTGACCTTCTGTAATATATCCGGTGTTATCAGGAACCGGGTGAGTAACGTCATCACCTGGCATTGTAGTAACTGCAAGAACTGTTACAGAACCGGCATTATCAAAGTCAACGGCTTTTTCGTATCGGCTTGCAAGCTGAGAATACAAATCTCCAGGATAACCACGGTTAGAAGGAACCTGTTCCTGTGTAATAGCGATTTCCTTCATTGAGTCTGCAAAGTTTGTCATATCAGTTAAAAGAACAAGTACGTCTTTTCCCTGAAGTGCAAACTGTTCAGCAACAGCAAGAGAAAGGTCAGGAATCTTCTGACATTCTACAGTTGGGTCAGCAGCAGTGTGCATAAACATAACTGTTTTAGAAAGGGCACCACCGTTTTCCAGTGTTTCCTTAAAATAAAGGTAATCATCGTACTTTAGACCCATTCCACCAAGAACAATTACATCAACTTCTGCCTGCATAGCGATGCGTGCCAAAAGCTGGTTGTATGGTTCTCCAGAAATAGAGAAAATAGGAAGCTTCTGTGATACTACCAATGTATTGAACATATCAATCATTGGAATACCTGTACGAATCATACGGCGAGCCATGATACGCTTAGATGGGTTTACAGAAGGACCACCGATTGGTACAAGGTTTTCTGCAAGAGCAGGACCATTATCACGAGGTTCTGCAGAACCATTAAAAATACGACCTAACAAGTTATCGCTGAAAGAAACTTCCATTCGATGTCCAAGGAATCTAATGTGGTCTCCTGTTGAAACACCTCGTCCACCAGCAAATACCTGTAAAGAAACGATATCACCATCGATTTTGTTTACTTCGGCCAATGATTTTCCATACTGTGTTTCGATTTCTGCAAGTTCACCATATGCAACATTGTCTGCCTTTACAGTGATAACAGATCCGACGATGGATTCAATTTTGCTATAAACTTTGTTCATTATTCACCACCTTTAAGCAAACCAGCAGCTACAGCCTGCAAAGTTCCGTTTTTTGATGCATACAAATCATCAATTTCCTTTTCTTTTGCAGCGTACTCGCTTGATTTTTCAGAAATATAGTTCCAGTCAACAAACTTCTGACGCATCTGGTTAAAGAATGTACGAGCTTCGTCTTTGTTTTCAAGAGCAAAATCAGAACCAAGAACTGTAAGAACCTTGTTAAATACATAGTTCTGGCGTTCAACGCTTACAGCAGCATCAACTTCATCAAATGAGTTCTGCTGGAAGTAAACGGAATCAAGGAATTCTGATTTCATATAAAGTACGAAGTCTTCTGTTGAAGTACCTTCTTCACCGACAACTTTCATCATCTGATTAACTTCAACACCCCGTTTATAAAGATTGCGTGCAAAAGTAACCTTTGGTTCAACAATTACACCACGATACTTAGACCATGAAGCAATTGGATCGATTGAAGGGAATTTACGAGCATCTGAACGTTCACGTGTAAGACCATGGAAACCACCAACAACCTTAAGAGTAGCCTGTGTTACAGGTTCCTCAAAGTTACCGCCGGCAGGAGAAACTGTACCACCAATTGTTACAGAACCCTTTGATCCGTCACGAAGACGAACATAACCTGCGCGTTCATAGAATGCAGCAATATAAGATTCAAGATAAGCTGGGAAAGCTTCTTCTCCAGGGATTTCCTCAAGACGTCCGGACATTTCGCGAAGAGCCTGTGCCCAGCGAGATGTTGAGTCAGCAAGAAGAAGTACATGAAGACCCATCTGACGATAATATTCAGCCAAAGTTACAGATGTATAAACTGAAGCTTCTCGGGAAGCAACTGGCATTGAAGAAGTATTACAAATGATAATTGTACGCTTCATCAATGATTCACCTGTACGAGGATCCTTAAGTTCAGGGAATTCCTTGATTGTTTCTACAACTTCACCGGCACGTTCACCACAGGCAGCGATAATTACGATGTCTACGTCAGCGTATTTAGAAGTTGTGTGCTGAATTACAGTCTTACCTGCACCGAATGGTCCTGGAATACAATAAGTACCACCCTTTGCAACAGGGAAGAAAGTATCAATAAGACGAGTTTTTGTAACCATAGTTTCTGTTGGTGCAAGTCGTTCTGCATAACAGTCGATTGCACGTTTTACTGGCCATTCAAAACACATCTTTAATTCATGGTCATTACCTTTTTCATCAGTTACAACGGCCATTTTGTCCATAATTGTATAAGAACCAGCTGGTGTAACTTCTTTTACTGTATATGTTCCAAGAAGATTAAATGGAACAAGAATTTTATGAGTAAAAGGTCCTTCAGGAACGGAACCGATTGCATCTCCTCTTAAAAGAGTGTCACCAGGCTTAACGCTTGGAGTCCAGTCCCATTTTGCACTTTTATCCAGTGCGTCTACATAAACACCTCGTTCAAGAAAGAATCCTGCCTGTTCTGCAACAAGAGGAAGAGGGTTCTGTAAACCATCATAAATTTGACCAAGCAAACCTGGTCCTAACAAAGCAGAAAGAAGGTTTCCTGTAAATTCAACAGTATCACCAGCTTTAATACCTTGTGTCATTTCAAAAATCTGCATCTGAGCAACGTTACCGCGAATACGGATAACTTCACCACGAAGTTTTTTACCTTCAACAAGAACGTAAGCAACTTCGTTCATGGCGATATTTCCGTCAAATTCTACAGAAACCATGTTACCGTTGATGCCGACAACTTTACCTTTTGTATCAGTCATTTATCGATCTCCATCAATAATAGCGTCATAAATTTTATGATATGAATCTGTTCCCTTAACTTTGTCAAATTTCTTCATGCGTTCTAAAAGCATTAAACGAATGCCGTATGCAAATACATAATCCACAGAGAAATTATCTAATGGTTGAAGAGTATTTAAAACACTAATTCGATAATCATAAAGATATTGTTCAGCACTTAGAGGACTGTCCATTCCAACTGCAGTTCTTGCAGCCTGAACAATGTCCGCTGTTATAGAAACAGGAATGGAACCAGCATCTTTCTTCATTTTCTGTGCGCGAACTACACAAAGAGCATAACGCAATGCCCGTTCAAATTCGTACCATTTGTCCAAAAAATCAGAACCGGTTTTGAGACATTCTTTTGGTGCTTCCAAAGATAAAATGTTTAAAACAGATATCTGTTCAGGATCGAGAAAACGAGAGCAAAGATCTCTATAATACTTTTCTGTTATAGGCAGTGTTGATTTTTCTCCAGCAGCAGAAATATCAGGCAACTGCGAAACAAGATAATACTGCTTACTCACTAATTAGATCCTTTGGCAGCTTCTTTCATGATAGCTGCTACTCTTGGATTTAGATATGCAGCGAATAAATCTGCAACAGATTCTGCTGAATAATCGTAATATGCAGCACCATTCTTTACACCGATTCTAAAGCCTTTAGATAAGGTTTTATCAGTCTTGATTTCAAGTCCTTTTGCAATTTCAGCTTTTAAGGCTGCTTTAAATTCACTTTCTAATTCTTTGCAGTCTTTTTCACTTAAAAGTACAGACAATTCTGATGTATCTGTATTTTTAGTCCATGCTTTAACTGTTTCTGGAACAAGTTTAACAAGAACATCTTTTGAAAAGGCTGCTGCGCTTTCTGCTTGAACAATCTTATTCAATTCTTCTAAAAGCCCATCTTTAAAACCAAGCAACATGTTTCGTCCTGCTTGTGTTATTGCATCTTCACTTGCTTTTTCAAGACGAGCGATTTCTGCTTTAGCATTCTTAATCATGTCTTCAGATTTTTTCTGAGCTTCTTGAACAATTTGAGCAGCCTGATTTTCTGCATCAGAAACTATTTTTTCAGCTTTTGCTTCTGCAGAAGATACTCCGTCTTTTTTAATTTTGTCAATTAACTCTTGTAATTGGATATCCATTTCTACCCCACTAAAGTCGTTCAATAAAGATATATAAACTATACTTTTAAATCATAATTCCAAAAGGCGTATTTTTCAAGAAAATAAATAAAAGAAATGGGATAATTTTTTATCATTAAAAATTACGATTTAAATCAACTGCAAATTGAACTTCTCCAGTTGAGATTCCTAATTGAGCAGAAATGTCTTCGATTGTAAGACCTTGATTGTATAATTCTACTATTTTTAATTTTATATTAACACTTTTCTTAATTGGATTATCAGAATAAACAACATTGGGAGTAACAACAGGTATTTCCTGAATTTTATTTGAAGAACCATCATCAATTACTTCGAATCTTGGCTTGGATTCTTTTTCCACATCATCAAATAATGTTGACTGGCTCGAAGCCTCAACATAGTTTGCTCCATTTTTAGTAAGGGAAACATAAGAGTCTTTTGAATTAGAAGAATATTTTGATGCCGCTCTTGAAACATTTTTCTTTACGCCGTCAGATGCTGTTTTTTGAGCATTATTTAATTCCTGCTTAAAAGTTTGCATCGCAACAGAATTTGATTCTAAATTGTTCAAAAGTTTAATTTTTTTTTCAGCCTCTGCATTTAAGGCCTTCATTTTAGAACAACGGTCTTCTATTAGGGAAATATTACGTGCAGTTTGATTGTTCAAATCCTGAAGAATCTTATTGATTTGCTCTTTAGCATTTTGAATTGTATCATCTGTGGTAAAAAGATTCTTAAACTTTTTTAGAAAAACAATCCACATAATTACATTAAAAATACACAAAAAACCAACAAAAAAAATCAATTTTTACCTCGTAATATCTATGTGTTGTCCTAAATATGATTCTTTTAAAGAACTCTTTCTGGAATTTTCAGTTTTGTCTTCTGATGATTCCTGTTTTGTATTTTTAGAAGGATTCCTTTCCTCTGTATTATTATGCCCATTGGAATTAACATTTGAAGATTTGGAATTTTCTTCTGTCTGTGTTACTTTTTTTGCTTCTTCCTGAGCCTTATGTGTTAAATCCACCTGATGCATTGCCTGTGCAAGCTGTACTCCCTGCTGACTCGCTGCCTGTTTTGCAACATTATTTAGTTGAGAGTACATTGTTTGTAAATCAATTGGATTTAATGCCATATGTAATACTAATTATATCCCTCTGGCCCCTTAGTTACATCTAAGCTTGGAGGTTCATATTTACCACGCTTAGCAAAGGCGTTTTCATAAAAGAATGTACATCCAGTAACTTCATTATGAACTTCGTCTAATACATCACGAACATAAATTTTTGTTCCAGGATAAACAGTTCCTTCTACCTTTACTTTTCCAACAGCTTTTAAATCCCGTAAATGTGATTGTAAAGATTCAATTTCACCTGAAATTTCTTTATTTTCATCTATAATTTGATTTTTACGATTTAAGAACTTCTTAAGTGTTTCTTCTTTATCTCCAGGAAGAGATTTTCGAATCTTCTTCATGTTTTCAAGAGTACTGATATCCAAATCAAGATTTTCTAATTCTTTAACAAGTTCCTGCTGCTGTTCCAAAAGTTCATCCAGCTTCTTTTTAGCACGAGGGTCAACACCAACAGTAAGAACGGTTGTTGTTCCCCCTCCTGGAGAACCTAAAGTACGTGCACAAATCTCTTCTGTCGCAAATAAATTTCCACCAGTGATTTGAGCTTTTTTACCATAAACAACAATGTTTTTCATTGCTGTAATATCACAGTTCATAAGAGAATCGGTTGCAACAACGTTTTGTTCAACTTCGATTTTCATTTCCTGTACGAACTTACAATACAAAGAACGACCGGCTTTAATAGAACCTTCATTTTTACCGAAGGCACCCTGATGAATAATAACATCTCCGCCTTCTGATTCAATATTACATTTACCAACAGTTCCACCAATATCGACAGTACCAGAAGCTCTAACATCAAAGCCATCTTCAACAGCACCTTTGATGATAACAGAACCGACAAATTTAACGTTTCCAGACTTAATATTAACAGCATCAAGAGTTAACAATGGCTCTACAGTAATTTTATTATTTACAAAAAGAACCTGACCATCAACAGAAGCAATAATTGTTGATCCATCTTTATCGAACTCACAATTTGCTCCAAGCTGAACTACAATATCTTTTCCATTTTTTGCTTCAAGATAATGCCCAAAAAGAGTTTTTCCACCCTTACCTTTAGTTGCAGGAATTTTTGTAGCAAGAACTTGACCTTTTACAACATTCTGAATTTTATTGAGTTCCTTAAAGTCAACGTTTCCTTTTTCGGATTCTCGTGCTTTTAATTTTTCCTGGTCAATTTCAAAGTTATATTGTACATAAGAATCTTTTCCGTCTTCCGGCAGAACTGCAGAAGCAACCTCGTATGGAGTTGAATAAACAGGATTATCAACGAATTCTGCAATTTTGGCTTCGTCAATACCACATCTAACTCCCTGGGCTTTGATACTCTTTTCGATTGCATCTGCTGTTACATCTGCTCCACTCATAGCAGGAGCATCAACTGTAATATAACAATGCATTTCATCCTTTGTAATATCAACAGAAATTATTGCATCTCCAGAAGCAATGTGTTTAAAGCTTCCAACTGTTACATACTCATTATCAGTACCATTTTTTACATATTTTTCAATTAATTTTTGATCATAATTTTCAGTGTCAGGGCGTTTTACGGCATCAAGAACTTCTGCTAAATCTACAGGGCGACCATCGCCAACTGGTAAAAGGACTTTGAGTCTAATTGTAGAACCAAAATGTCGAATATAAAACAAACCATCCCGATTTGGAATTGAATTTTCGTCTTCGAATGTACTATCACCAAATAATTCGTCGTTTGCAGCTTTTCGCTTGAGAGCAATTGTCTCTGGATTTTGATAAATTTTTAATAACCAGGATTTTTTTCCGATGCTAAGAAAGCCTGTACTACCTCGTTCAACAACTTCATATTCAAGATTTTGAACTTTTGTCTCCAACTGAATTGCAGCATCAGCAAGTGCTTCGTCAACAGAGTCTGCACGCACTTCGACTGCATGGATTTCTTTATCCAAATCGAGACGAGTTTTCATTTCTTCACGGATATTCTCAAGCGAAACCATATATTACATTATACCCTTTCTTAAATTAGTTAATTTTGCCCTTAATCTAAGATTAGCTTTTGTATGTAACTGAGAAATTCTTGATTCACTTACTTCAAGAACTTCTCCAATTTCCTTAAAGGTAAGATCTTCGTGATAGTACAATACGATTACCATTTTTTCCTTTTCTGGTAACTCATTAATTGCTTCTATAATAACTTTACGAATTTCTTCTCTTTCTGCGATTACATCAGGATTTAAGCTATTTGGAGCTTCAATACTGTCACCAATGGACATACTATCATTGTCATCGCCAGAATACCAGACTTCATTTAATGAAAGTACACTAGTTCCGGATACTTTCATTACGGTTCTGTGATATTCATCTTCACTCATTTTTAGAGATTCTGCAATTTCTGAATCACTGGCAGTACGACCTAATCTTGCTTCAAGATTAACAATAGCGTCTTCTATTTCTCTGGATTTTTGTCTTACAGAACGAGGAACCCAGTCTATTTGACGCAATTCATCAAAAATTGCCCCTCTGATACGAGTTACAGCATAAGTTTTGAACTTTACACCTTTTTCTGGGTCATATTTATTAATCGCATCCAGCAAACCAAACTGTCCAAATCCGACTAAATCATCAAATTCAACACTGTTTGGCATTCCAACAGCAACTTTTCCGGCAACATATTTTACAAGTGGCATATATTGACGAATAAATTTATCTCTAATCTTAGAAGATTTAGTTTTACGGAATTCTTCCCAGAGCAAATCTTCTTCTTTTTCGTCATTTACAGATGTAACGTCGATTTCGTTTTCATCTTCAAATGTTTCGTCTAAAGTATCTTCCATAAAAGTTAATCCCTACCCTTTTAACTTATTCTTTTGAAAGCAAAGTACTTATAGCCTTGGCCATAAGGGCAGCATCCTTGCCTTTTGCAATTTCGTCTGCATCTTTGCTTGGCACTCCGTTTTTAGAAAAATCTGAATCCTCAACCATTTGTTCTTCTGTTGTAGGAACAACACTTTGTTGCTGAGGCAAATCCTCTAAATCCGGTAAACTATCTAAATCTTCTGAATCATCAGAAGGCTTTTTTTCTGTTTCTTCATCCAGTGAATTCTTGTTACGACGCTCTTCGTTTTTTACTTCTGCTACAGTCTTTGCTTCTGTTCCAGATAAATTGGAAGCAGTCTCCGCTAATGGCATTGGAACAAACCCGGAGTTTCCTGCAGCCTTATTGTTATTAGAAACTTGCTCTTCAAGAGAATCCAGAGACTCTAAAGAATGAATCGCAGTTTTATCATCTGCACTATTAGTAGAAGGTGCAGCTTGTGTCTGCGTAACAGAAGATGCCTCCGCCTGTGAAGTTGAAACATCGTTTGAATTCAACATGTTTGGTTGACCAACAAAAAATTGCTGGGAATTTTCATCTTGAGGCAGTTCTTCACTTTGTAGAACTATATCTACCGCATGATTAGATTTTCCAGAAACTTTTTGTTCAGGAGCATTTTCTGTAATTGAAGGTTCCGATGAATCGGTGGAAATAAACTTGTCATAAAGAAAAGACACTCCAAATCCCAGTATTGCAAACACAACAGCAAATATAATTGCATGCACCAGAATTAACCCAAAACTAGAGCCAGAAAAAAGCCCCGAGATAAAAGAGAGAACGAAACCGAATCCAGCAAAACCAAGGATGAACTTAAGGTTCTTCAATTTCTACCTCCCTTATAAAGAATCCCAATACTATTATAATATAACTTCAATTAAAAAGACAGTTTTTTTTACTTATTCTTTTTTCCTAAGAATTTTTTCAAGAAGTTAGAAACTCCTTCATTTCCTTCCATATCTGTTTTTTCTATTCTTCCAACAATATGCTTAAGACATACAGCAGGTTTTGAAGTAGGATTTACAATCATGAAAGGTTTCTGACGTATTACAGATGCCTGAACTACAGGGTCGTCATAAACATATCCGATATAGTCAACTTTATAGCCAAGGAACTGTCCAACAATTGTAATAATTCGCTCAGAAATACGTTTTCCTTCATCAGCAGAATGAACTCTGTTTACAAGAAGTTTAAGATTTACAGGACGATCTACAATTTCTGTAGTTACAATTTTAATAATTCCATAAGCATCTGTGATTGCAGTAGGTTCTGGAGTTGTTACAACATATACTTCATCTGCAGCTGCAACAAACTGTAAAACGTTATTTGCAATACCAGCACCGGTATCAATGATGATTATATCAGCATTGCCAAGAGTACTAAACTGTTTGGCAAAATATTCAAGTTCTTCAACAGAAAGGTTTGCAATTTTTGAAAACCCGTTTGCACCGGCAATAAACTTAATACCAAATTCTGTATCAAGAATTATTTCCTTCATGGTCTTTTTCTTATTAATAACATGCATCAAATTGTACTGAGGAACAACATTTAAGAGAACATTAACATTTGCCATTCCCAGGTCGCCATCGATTAAGATAACCTTTTTTCCAAGTTGTGCATAAGCTATTGCCATATTAACAGAAATGTTGGTTTTGCCTACACCGCCCTTACCGCTTGTAATGGCTATAATGCGTGTGGAATGATTCTTTGGTTTTTCTTCATTTTTTGAATCAGAAACACTTCCATTCAACAATTCGCGCAAATCTTCTGCCTGTTCTTCCATTATTTTTCTCCAAATTTATCTTCAAGATATTCTCTAAAATCAGGATTAAGTTCAAATCCTTCTAACTTAGTTAAGAAAGATATTATATTTGCTTCCGAAAGATTTTTTGCCGCATTTTGTCCGTCTGTAAAAAACGAAACCGACTTATGTCTTTCATGTAAAACACTTATAACGTTTCCAAAATGAGATGACTCGTCGCATTTTGAAACTATAACTGAATTATAACCGAAAATTTCATAATTTTGCATAATAATATGCAAATCACTTGCTTTTGTAGATGCTGTAACTACAAGATAGATTTCAGGCTTATTTCCAACGATTGAAAGTCTATCCTTCATATTTCCAATGTGAGAAGCATCATTTGGACTATATCCACTGGTATCAATAAAAAATGCATCTACAGAATTACAATTCTGATCATAAATAGTTTGTAAATCTTCTAATGATTCTGCTTTTAAAACGCAATTAGGCTGATCATAAAAATAATTACCAAAGTTTCGCAATTGTTCAAAAGCACCAACCCTCATAGCATCTGTAGAAACAAATTTTATCTGAGGAATTCTACCATAAGTCTTATTATGCTCTCTAAAATATCGGGCAGCAAGTTTAATCAAGGTAGTAGTTTTTCCAACTCCAGTGGGTCCAACTAAAATTACAACATGAGGTTTTCTTTGCTGATTAGAAACATAAGTTCTTAAAGTTTCTCCAATCCATTCAACAACTTTGTTCTGTACCAGAGTGTAATCATTTAAATCTTCAAGACTAAAATTTTTCTTTATTAATCCAGTTATATAATTTATATATTCAAATGAAAATTCGTTCTTAGATAATAATCCCTGAATTTTTGTTATAGTTTCATGAGTATCTGGATTACTTACTGTTTGTGGAGTTAGCTGAGAAATTTGAGTTACTTTATCAACAGCAGATTTTAAATCTTCAAGGTATGACCCCAGTTCTTTTATCTGTGCATTAGCAACAGAGTTGTTTCCACCTAATTTATTTAACAATTCTTCTTTATTCTTTGCAAAACTTGCAGATGGATTTGGTGCTAAATATCGTTCCATTGGTGAAGAATATTCATTTTGAGAAGATAAAGCCTGAGCTGTTGGTGTTTCAGAACGATTATTGATTATATAAGTAAATTCAACTTCTTCATGTTGCCCAAAACCCAAGAATCCACCTTTTAAAACAGGCTTTTTCTGAGTAATTGTATAACCAGTACCAAATCTTTTAAATAAAATATCTCTGGCTTCTTCATAAGTACGGGCTGTAATTTTTAATTCATAACCATTTTTATTATTATTTAAATTCATCAATTACCATCCTGCATCGATATTTCACCTAAAACCTCCAGTTGTACAGCTGTCTTAGCTGCAAGTATTTCTTTTTCAGAAATTACAACAACTCCTGGCATTTCCCGTTCTATTGATGCTTTTACCAAACCGCGTATTACACTAGGACACATGATTATAGGCATGAATCCCATATTATTTACACTCTTAATAACAGAACTAACGTCACTTATCCATCTTCGCTGATCTACAGGATCCAATGCAACATAAGGTCTAGAACCATCAGTTGGAGTTTGACGGTATTCAAGTATTCTCTGACTCCAATCCTGGCCTAAATTAACAACCCTAAGTTTTTTATCTGCATCAGCATATTGCATACAAATCTGCAAACCAAGAGCTTCTCTAACCTTTTCGATTAAATCCCATGTATTACTAATAATATTTCCGTAATTAGCAAGGGTTTCCAAAATTGTTACCATATTTCGGATAGAAACCTGTTCGCTTAACAATCCCTGAAGAACTTTTTCAATTTCACCATAAGTAAACTTACGGTTAGCCCCTTCAAGAACTTCCTGTACAACAATTGGATCAGTCTTTTTAACAGATTCAATTATTGTAGCAACTTCCTGTCTACCAAGAATTTCTGCAGCATGAGCCCTAATAATTTCTGTTAAATGAGTTGCAATTACCGTTGGAGGATCAACTACTACATACCCAGCCTGTTCGGCATCTGCTCTTTGTTCCTCTGGAACCCAGATTGCAGGCATTCCAAATGCTGGATCTAATGTTGCTTCTCCTTTTATTTCTTCTGTAACTGAACCGGTATTCATACACATAAAATAACCGGGACGAATTGAACTACGACCTGCTTCAATTCCACGAATTTTAAAGGAATACTGATTTGGTTCAAGGTTCATATTATCCATGATACGAATACTTGGAACACTTAATCCTAAATCAAGAGCAGCTTCACGGCGTATACGGGTAATTCTCTCTAAAAGTTCAGCTCCTTTGTCTTTATCAACAAGAGGAATTAATGCAAAACCTAATTCAAGAGAAAGTGGATCCAGAGGTGCAACAGAATCTTTTTCCGGAGAAGAACCTTCACCATTACTCTGTCCGTTTGCAGCAGCGGCAGCTTTTTCTGCCTGTTTAACCTTTTCCTTTTCTTTTTTTCGTGATAAATAAAAACCAAACCACAATAAACCGGAACCTGCAGGAATAAGAAGCAGTCTTGTTCCCTTAAGAAACAATCCTATTAATACAAAGGCAGCCCCGGTAATCATGTAGATATTACCGTCGCGAGAAAACTCCCGTACAATTTTTTCACCCAAATCTTCGTCTGATTTATCACCAGTAACAAGAATGGCTGTTGCAAAAGAAAGCATTAATGATGGCAACTGACTTAACAAACCATCACCAATTGTAAGATTCGCATAAACTGACATAGAATCTTGAAAAGATAAACCATGCATTACCATTCCAATAATAAATCCACCAATGAGATTTATTAAAGTAATTACAATTCCAAGTTTAGCACTACCGCTTACAAACTTACTGGAACCATCCATATTAGCATAAAAATCAATATCACGGCGAAGTTCAGCCTTCATTTCTTTTGCTTCTTCTTCTGTGATGTATCCATTATTTAATTGATTATCAATATCAAAAGACTTTGTACTCATACTGTCCAAAGTGAATCGGGCTGCAACCTCTGAGACGCGTCCTGCACCTTTGTTAATTACCAGCATCTGAACAATAATAAAAATTACAAAGATGATAAATCCAATTACGATATTATTTCCGCCTGTAACAATGTTAGCAAAAGCCTGAACCATATTACTCTGAGTTCTTTCCAAAGCCTGAGGATTTGTACCATCGGCGGTTAAAATCAATTTAGTAGAGGCAACATTTATACCAATACCAAACATATTAACAAACAAAATAATTCGCGGGAATGAAGAGAAACTAGAAGCTCGTGGGGTATAAATTACAACAAGCAATATAACAATTGCCATTGCAAGATAAATTACCATAGCTAAATCTACAAAAAATTTAGGTAATGGTAAAATAAGCATGAGAATGGCATAAATAAAAGTTACACCAACATAGTTTTTTAATAGGAAATTTATAATTCTTCCCCGAGATTCGTTTGCCATTAAGTCCCCACCCTAGACAAATTACTTTATATTCTTAGAATCATATTTTGAAATTTCAGCGTAAATAGTTGCTAAAACACTAAAATACTCATCAGGTATTATATCACCAACTTGTGTATCTGTATAGAGACCACGAGCAAGAGGGCGATTTTCAATGATTGGAACATTTGCTTCCGTTGCAATTCGTCTCATCTGAAAGGCAATTTCATCAGCACCTTTTGCGGTTACCTGAGGTGCATCTGTAACATTTCTGTCATACTTTAGAGAAACAGCAAAATGCGTAGGGTTTGTAATTACAACATCAGCTTCTTTTACCGCTTTTGGCATATTTTGAGAAAGCATATCTCTTTGAGCCTGGATAAGACGATTTTTTATTTCCGGATCGCCTTCCATCTCTTTGTATTCCTGTTTTACTTCGTATTTTGTCATTTTCATACTTTCCATAAAGTCTTTTTTATTAACAAAATAATCAGGAATAGAAATGATTAAAAAAACTATTGCAGAAATTATCAACAACTCAGCAGCTGCTGTACAAACTTTTGTAAGTCCTCCAAAAATATTTCCGTTTTGTAATGTAAAAATGATTGATTTATAATTCTGATTAATTACAAGATAACCAACCAAAACTATAATTGCAACTTTCGAAAGAGATTTGATAATATTAAAACCACCTTTAAAAGAAAAAAGAGTATTTTTAAAATATTCACCAAATCTTGGTATTAATTTATTAAACTTGGGTGTTATAGCTTTGGGTGCAAATAAAAAACCTTTGTTTTGTGCAATATTTGTAATTAATCCTGCTAAAATTCCAATTATTGTTATTGGAAAAACAACAGTAACAAGAGTCTTAAAGAAAATATATAGAAAAGAGGGACTATTTACAGGGTAATTTATTCTATTAAAAAAGAAAGTATATAACTCAGTACATCCTCTTAATATTAATTTTGCTAAAAAAATAACAGCCAGGCATGAAAATAAAAAAACAACTGCGCTGGTTAAATCCTGACTTTTAGCAATCCGGCCTTCTTCACGAGCTTTTCTAAGCCTTTGCTCTGAAGGTTCCTCGGTTCTACCTTCGTCTTCTGCGGCAAACCACTGGAGGTCGATATCTTCTGCACTCATCAAGAACCTCCATTACCAATATTGTCAAAAAGCATAAACAAATCAGAAAGACCTGTGTTAAAGGCTTTTCCAAAAAAATTAACAATATCACCAAATAAAATAATTATTAAACCAAATGCAAGCAAAATCATAATCGGAAATCCTTCCGATAAAAGATTCATCTGAGGTGCGGCTTTTGACAAAAGTCCTGTACAAATAGTTATTAAAACTAGAGTTCCCATAATTGGTAAAGCAATAATTATGGCATCAGCAAACAAATTCGTGAGACCTTTTAATAAAAAAGTTACAATATTCTTTTGATAATTTACTAATCCAAAAACATTCAGTGCTTCAAAACTTTTTGAAAGCCCGGTTAAAAATAATTTTTGAAACCATCCGGCATGAATAAATATAAGCATTGCAACAAGATTGAAAAATTGTCCCATAAGAGGATTTTCGACCTGGCTTAAAGCATCATAGGCACTGGCTGCACTAAAGCCCATTTGAAAAGCAAAAAACTGAGCGGCAGTACTAAAAGCTGCAAAGATTATCTGAACATAAAAGCCCATTATTACCCCAATCATCGCTTCTCCTGCAAGAAGGAGTATATAGTACATATCAAAAGTACCATCCTCTGTAATAACAGACTTATAAACAGAATAATCGGCTTTTCCAAGAAGAAAGAAAGCCATATAACCTACAAGGGCAATTTTAGCAGTTCTGGAAACTGTTCGCATTGAAAAAAGAGGAAGAGTAAAAATTAAGCCTGCACATCTTGCAGCAACAAGTAAAAATAAAGGTGCAGAGTTCAAAATTTCTTCAGGCATTTATTTCCCTACATCTTGCTTATCATATTAAAAAGATGAATTGTATATTCTCTTAAATGAGTAAACATCCACCCGCTCAAGAGAGCCAGCACAACGAGAATTACAATAAGTTTAGGAAGAAAAGTTAAAGTCTGCTCTTGAATTTGTGTAACAGCCTGAAAAATAGCAACAATGAGACCTATAACTAATGCAGCAGTCAAAACTGGTAAAATTAGATAAAAAACTTCAATAATTCCACCACGCATTAGTTGAATAATTTGTCCTATACTCATTCTTTTCCTCCCTTATTAATGTTTAATGAACAACCGATGTAAATAATTGAGTTGTCAACAAGCCCCATCCATCTACCAAAACAAAAAGCATCAATTTAAATGGCATAGATATTTGCACAGGAGGCAGCATCATCATACCCATACTCATTAAGATGCTGGCAACGACCATATCAATAATAATAAATGGAATATATAAAATTATTCCTATTTTAAAAGCTACTGTAAGTTCATGCAAAATATACGAAGGAATCATTACATGAGTTGGAATATCTTTCCAATCGTTAGGCTTATCAAGTTTTGCCATATTCATAAACATTTTTAAATATGACTGACCACTTGAATCACTTAACTGAACCGCCATAAAATCTCTGATTGGCTCCATAGCTTCAGGGATAGCCTGTTCTAGACCTATTTTTCCATCACTCATAGGCTTATATGCATTATTATATATAGAAGTAAACGTAGGCCACATAATATAGAGAGTCATAAAAAAAGCGATACCGTTCAATATTGCAGTTGGAGGTACCTGCTGCAATGATAAAGCTCTTTTTATAAAGTCCAAAACGATAGAAAATCTTAAAAAACAAGTGACTAAAAGAAGAAGGCTTGGTGCTAAACTTAAAACAGTTAATATAATCAATAGTCTGACACTAAAGGCAACTTCGCGCCCTGTTCTAGGCTGAGTTATCTCAACTGAAATATTAGGAACTTCAACAGGTCTGATAGTTCTACCCTGCTCTGTAGTTCCATTTGTAGAACCATTAGGAAACCTGTTTTGAGAAAACGCAGGAGTTAAAAAAGTTATTATTAAAATAAAGGCAGCAAAAAACTTATTCTTCATCGTAAATTCGTTCCCTCTGCTTATTAGACATTTCATTAAATGATTTATTTTGTTCATCAAAAACAGACTTTTCTTTTGGACCGTTTGGCATAAAAATTTCTAGTACATCAGCAAAAGTTCTTGGCTTTTTAGTGTTCTTTTGCTTGTCCGCATAAAGATTCATCGCATTAATTAATTCTTTATCTTCAACTTCAGAAATTAAATTTACGCTGTTATCCGACACCCCAATTAAATATGCTTTATCAATCAAAGTAACTACTTGAACAGATTTACCAGGTCCAACAGAAACTTTTGCAACTTGTCGTAAAAATTCATCTTTACTGTCATCTAATTTTGCCTGCTTCTTTATGAACCACATAACGCCATAAATAAGGGCTACAACGATTGCCAATACAACAATCATACGAACAAATAACCAGAAAGAAGAACCAGAAGATCTTCTATTTTCCTCAGAAGGAGTATCCCAATTTTGAAAAAACTCTTCTTGAGAAGAAGTATTATCAGCAGAATTTTCTGTTTGAACTGTATTTGTATTTATTTCTGTATTCTGTGAATAAGCAGAACAAATACACAAAGAAAAGGCCAATAAAAAGGCAACCAAAACTTTTTTTAAGTATGTCAATTTTCCCACCCATTATAATAAAAAATACATAGGCTTTGAAGTTCCCCAACCTCAAAGCCTACGGTCTATTTCGCTAGTGTAAATCTGAAACTCGTTCCAAAGGAGAAAGAATCTCTGTTACACGAACACCGAAGTTTTCGTCGATAACAACAACTTCTCCCTTAGCAATTGGTTTATGATTTACCAGAATATCTACCGGTTCACCGGCTAATTTATCAAGCTCAATAATAGTACCTTCGCCCATACCAAGAATATCTTTAATTTGCTTCTTGGTACGACCGAGCTCTACAGTCATTTCCATTGAAACATCCATAATAAGGTTGATGTTTCCCTGTTCCTGACTCATATTTGCGCCCTGAAGGTTTGGATACTGAAGATTCTGAACATTAGGAACATTCATTCCCATGTTCTGTCCCATACCCATTCCCATATTAGGCATCATTTGCTGCATACCCATATTTGGCATCATCTGCTGCATTCCCATACCGCCCATATTCATACCCATATTAGGCTGCATCATAGGCTGCTGCATTCCCATGCCACCCATATTCATACCCATGTTTGGCTGCATTCCCATGCCGCCGCCCATAGACATATCAGAACCACCAAGAGTATCAAGAGACTCAAGAGAACCAGAATTTCCACCGTAAGCATTACTGATTTGTTCTGCAGGTTGACCACCAACAGCTTCCCACAAAGTGTAATTGGTTCCATCTAAAGATACATTATATGTAATTAATGCAAACTGATTCTGTGGAATTCGAATCATTGCCTTTGGATTACTAACAGCTTCAGGTGAATTACATGCTAAACCAGGGAATTTTCCTGTTTTATCCAATTCCTGAACTTCAGTACCAATATGATTCTGTACAAATTCTGAAATACATGACAAAGCCATATCGTCAAAATCTGCATTTTCTTCTTTTGTAATAAGATTTACAAGTTTCTGCGCAAATTCTGGCGAAAGAACATAAAGGTGATCTCCGGTCATTCCGCTTGAATAATCTGCAGTTACAGAAACAACAACCTCTGGAATTTTAGAAAGAAGTCCATCTCTATCAATAACTTCAACAGTTGGAGCACTTCCTGTAAATGTAGCTCCTGTCATACTGTTTAGTTTTTCTATAAATGGATCTTTTATATTTCCTGCAAAGGTTTTGAGAGCTTCTGAATCAATATGAACAGAAGGCCCACCAGAAACATGGCCAGAGGAATTAAGACCGTCAACAGCAACGCCAGAGAGCAATGCATCAATTTCATCCTGAGAAATAGCACCATCACTCATAATGTATCATCTCCTTCTACGGAAAGTTCTTCAAATTCCTCCGCAGTAACATCTTCAATTTTTCCAGTAACTTGAACTGCCATTTTTTTACCAACAACACCTGGCTGGCAGTAAAACTTTTTTCTATTTTCTACACTCAAGGTTAATGGATCACCAACCTTTGTGTTAGAAAGCCTAACAATATCTCCGACCCTTAATGAAAGAACATCCCGTACAGGAAGATTTATAGTTCCTACCTCAGCAACAACTTCCATATCAACAGTTGAAAGTTTTTCTTTTAGCGTACCTAAATACTGTGTTGTAGAACTACGACGAACAGAAGAAAACCAGAACTGTGATGAAAGTTTTGAAATAATTGGTTCGATTGTTAAATAAGGAATACAAAAGTTCATCATTCCTTCTTCATCACCAACTTTGGTTTCTAATGTAATTAAAACGACCATTTCAGAAGGTGGAACAATCTGTGCAAACTGAGGGTTTGTTTCAATCTGACCAAGACGAGGTCTTAAATCAATTACCTGAGTCCAGGCTTCACGCATATTTGCAAGAATACGAACAATAATCCCTTCCATTACAGACTGTTCAATATCTGTTAAATCACGATTTTTATTAGAAACTGTAACACCTCGACCACCAAACAGACGGTCAATCATACAAAATGTAATTGCAGGATCAATTTCCAGTACAGCATTTCCCTTTAACGGGTCCATATTAACAACTGCAAGAGTTGTTGGTGTCGGAATAGAACGAATAAATTCTTCATATGTTAACTGATCAACTGAAGCAACATGAACATGAACCAAAGAACGAAGCTGTGCAGACAAAGAGGTTGTTGTCAAACGAGCAAAAGTTTCATGCATGTTAGACACTGTACGTAACTGTTCCTTAGAGAATTTATCAGGACGCTTAAAGTCATAGATTTTTATTTTACGAGTGTCATTTACAGGTTTAAAATCATCAGTTTCTGTTTCTCCAGAACTAATGGCTGTGAGAAGCTGGTCAATTTCATCCTGTGACAATACTTCAGTCATTTACCGATCCACCTTAATACTTCAAAACAAAATTAATTTTCAATAATATCGAGTTGTAAAAATGAAATATCTTTGATTTTTGAAGTACTCAAAATCTCATCATTAATTTCATTTCTTAACTCAATTTTAAGATTTCCTTCGTTTTGAGGTCTTAATTCTTGAATTGTTTTCTGTGTAAAGTATCGGCGTAAAAAGTCTTTAAGTTCAATACTTCTTTGAGTAATTTCTGTTGAACAAGCTTTATCATCTTTTTTATAACCCAAAGCTATGTCAACAACAATAGTTGCAGGAATATCATCACTTGATTTTGTACGAATAGAACCCAAAGATGTATACCAGTCTAAAATTTCTCTCTGAGCTGTATATTCTTCACTTATTGGCAAAACAGTAGCTGTTGTATTATTTGTTCCGGCGATTTTCATTGTAATGAGAACAATAACTACAATAAGAATTACTGCTCCAAGCCCAATTGCAACCCATTTTAAAATTGTTGGAATTAATCCGCCTAAACCTTTCTTTTTTGCAGGTGTAACTGAAGCTGAACCTTCATCCAATCCGTCAAGTCCGTCGTCTGCCATTTTCCCCTCCCGGAAAATAAAAAATAACGCTGATGCGTATAAAAATTCATTAAAATTATAACACTAAAAGTGTCCCTCGTCTAGAATTATTATATCTACACGACGATTATATGCTCTTTCTTCCGGAGTATCATTTTTATACTTCGGTCTGGTATCTGCATATCCGGCGATAGAGAACTTTGACTCACTAACACCATAATCTGCCATATAATGAAGAACATTCATTGCTCTGGAAGCAGATAATTCCCAGTTACTAAGGAATTTTCCATTAGGATTTACCGGGGTATCGTCAGTATGGCCTTCAATTCTATATCTTCGATTTTTTAATTCAGGACTCTTAAAAAAGTCAGAAAGACGCAGCAAAGTTTCGCGAGTTTCTTCTATATTTAAATCTGCGCTACCTTCTTCAAAAAAACTGTCAGATGCAAGAGTAATTACAAGCCCTCTCTCGTCACTTGTAACTGTAATTCTATTTGATTTAACATCTGGAGCAAAAAGACTAACCGCCTTCTTTTTGGCAAGACCAAGAGCCTTTCCTTTTTCCATTGCAGGAAGAGCATTGATTGTATTCCCTAAATCGCTTAATCGACCGGCAGACAAAGACATACCACCAGTAGTACTCTCTGTTTCATTCATCTGTAAAGACTGTGTAATCGTAGCTAATTGAGTAACGTCTACTTCTGTTGGATTATACAACATAACGAAGAAACAAAGCATAAGAGTAATCATGTCACCATAGGTACCTTGCCACGCGGTACTTGGTTTCTCAGGTTCCTTACTTTTTCCCATTTAATCGACCCTTTCCTATTTGACTAATCCTTTAATACATCAGCTTCAATTGCTTTTCTGGTTACAGGATCAAGATATGTTAAAAGTTTTTGACCCATGATACGAGGGTTTTCACCAGCTTGAATTGCAAGAACACCTTCAATAACCATTTCTTTAGATCTCATTTCCATTGCATTTTGTCCTAAAAGTTTCTGTCCAAGAGGCGTAATGAGCCAGTTAGCCATCATAGAACCGTACAATGTAGTAATCAACGCAACGGCCATGTTAGGACCGAGGGAAGATTTATCTTCAAGGTTGTTCAACATACCAATAAGACCAATAACGGTACCCATCATACCAAAACCAGGAGCAAATCCGGCCCACTGGTTGATTACGTTAATCCATTTCATATGACGGGCTTCACACTGATTCATTTCGTTTTCCATAATTGTACGGATTACGTTACCATCAGTACCATCAACTACAAGACGTAACCCATTACGCATAAATGCATCATCAAGGTCATCCAGACCGTCTTCCAAAGCAAGAATACCTTCACGGCGAGCCTTGTTAGACAAATCCATCATCTTGGATATAATTGATTTTTCTCCAAAATCAGGAATTTTAAAACATTTAAGAATGATTTTAAAAATACCAACTGCTTCTTTGATTGGAGCCATAATAAAGATGGCCATATAAGAACCACCGATAGTTACAAGAACAGACGGGATATCGATAATACCACCTAAAGTACCACCAGATGTTAAAACCGCCATTACGATTAACGCAGCACCACCAATAAAACCTACTATTGTTGCTATATCCATTTACAAGACCTCTTGTGTATTAATACCAATTTTTTTTCTATATTGAATTATTCTATCTATGACTTCAGAAGGAGAATCTTTTAATACAAGTTTTTTTCCAGAAAGCATTGAGAGGGTTAAATCAGGAGTCGACTCCATAGATTCTATCATATGAGGATTTACCCAGTATTTAGAACCATCTAATTTTGTTACTTCAATCATACTTTCTATTTTCTCTTGCATTTAAAACATCGTCAAGATATTTTAATTCATTATTATTATAATTATAGAAGAACAATTATTCAACTTTTAATTTATTATTATAAAAAAAATATAAATTCCAGTTATGCAAAAAATAATTATTGTGAATTGTTATAAATGAGTGATAAAATATAATCACGAGGTATATTTATGAATCCAAAACCAACAATTGCAGTAATCGAAGATGTGCCAGAGATGGCAAACCTAATTCAAATGTATCTTACAAAAAGTGAAATGGATGTAAATGTATATAGCAATGCAGAAGATGCCCTTGCTTATCTGGAAAAGAACACTCCTCCTTCTTTGTTTATTCTTGATTTGAACCTTCCGGGAATGAGCGGATTTGACTTCTTAAATAAAATCAGAAATGAAATGTCCATCAAAACTCCTATTGTTATAGTTTCAGCTCGTGACGCAGATGAAGATGTAATTAAAGGTTTGAATATTGGAGCTGATGAATTTGTTACAAAGCCATTTTCACCAAAAGTTTTAGTTGCAAAAGTTCAGGCCATTCTTAGACGTCATGCAGTTTCAACTGCAGCAGCAGAAGAATGCATTAATTTTGGTGAATATACAATCCTTCTAAACAGTAATGTCCTTAAAAAAGGAACAGAAAAAATTCCTCTTTCAACTAAGGAATATGCTGTTCTCGAATTTATTGTCAAAAATGCCGGAGAAACTCTTTCACCAGAAGTGATTTTCCAAAACGTATGGAAAACTGAATTTGGTGACTTAACAGCTGTTGCAGTTTATGTTCAGAGACTTAGAAAGAAGATTGAAGAAGATCCTGCTTCTCCAACCTATATTAAAACAGTATTCGGTCAAGGATACTCTTTCAACAAGGAATCTATTCATAACTAATGAAAATTAAAACACAAATGGGCCTATTAATGGGATTTACAATTATTCTCCCATTTTTATGCCTTGCAGAAATCAATATAAACCGACGCTTTAAATCTGATAACAACGAGATTTTACAGGAGTTTTACAAAGTTTCTCCAGAAGGTAAATTTTCAAAAGAAAAAAAACGCCCTTTACCTCCTCCTGACGACAGATTCGATGGTGAATTTATGCACGAAATGCCTGATTCTCCAGAACCTGGTGAAAATAATCAGACAAAAGATGACTGGGAACGTGTAGAAGAAAAACTCAGACACATGCCTCCTGAAAACGAAGCGGTAATTATTGAAAAAGCAAAAGTAATTGTTTCTACAATTCCAGAATTACCAGTAGGAACCACTATTGCCGGAAAAGAAATATGGGACTTAATCGATAAAACAAATCACAGATACATATACAAATTTGAAACTCCCAAAGATTCTGATATAAACAACCAGATTTTATTAATTTCCAGAACGGACTTACGTTTAAGAAATAAAAAGGCTCTTTTTAGGAATATACTTTTTATTACTGTTGCAACTTTCATTATTTTAACACTGGCTTTAATTTACTCAATTTCAACAAGTCTGTTTAACTCCTTAATAAGACTTGAAGAGCAAACTGAAAAACTTGCAAATGGCGAATTTTCCACCCCGCTGGAATTAAAAAAGTTTAAGAAAAAGAACGAAATGTTTAATTTTGCTCAGAATCTTGAAACATTAAGAATTGCATTAAAATCCAGCAAAGAAAAGAAAAGTCTTTTTATTATGGGAATAAGCCATGATCTTAGAACCCCTATTGCCGTTATAAAAGGATATCTAGAAGCTCTTAATGACGAAATTCTAACAACAAAAGATGAACAAAAAGAAGCTTATACAATTATTAACTCTAAAATCAATCAGTTAGAGAATATGATTAACGATTTAATCAATTACGAAAAACTTGATTCTTCAAACTGGAAAGATGATTTTATTGAATGTAATCTGTACGATTTTGCAAAACCTTTACTTGATTCTGCAATAGCTCACGGATCAATATTAAAACGAAATGTAAGCGGTGAAATTTTAGTCGATAAAAACACTAAAATCAAAATGGATCCAAACCTGGTTACCCGTCTTGTTGAGAATCTATTTAGCAATGCAACCAGATACACAAAAGAAAACGGAAAAATCATTTTCTTACTTAAAGAAAACGAAGATTCAATAATTTTTTCTATCAAAGATGACGGCTGCGGTATGAAAAAAGAAGATTTATCAAAGATTTTTGATTTATTTTACAGAAGTTCAAACAGCAGAACAGAACCAGGAATGGGCATCGGATTAAACGTAGTAAAACATATTGTAGAAACTCATGGATGGAAAATTGATGTAAACTCAGAACTGGATATCGGCTCTGAATTTACCATTACAATGCCAAAGATTGTTGATTAAAGAAATTTAAACTTGTTTATGGGAAGATATACAAATAAAGCAGAAGCTTTTATATCTTTTGCTTTAACCGGCCCCCATAAACGAGAGTCAACAGAAGCATTTCTTACGTCGCCGAGAACAAAATATTCATTTTCTTCAAGTTTAATTGTTTCAAAAGATCCGCAAACCCCTAAAGAAGAATCCCATAGAGCAGGTGCAGAATTAATTTCAACATTATAATTTTTAGAAACAAGTTCAAATTCTGTTAAAAACAGATTTTCACCTTGGGGCTTTATATATACAACATAATCCCGCATATATATTTCGTCACCAGGCATACCAATAACTCTTCTAATCTGGTCGGAGTTTCCCATATATTTTGGTGACGAATACAAAGAAACCTGTCTTGCCGTAAAAAACGACACCACTGATTGAATGATTTTTTTACCCAGATTTAGTTCTTCTACTCCTCTTTTTTTGATTAAAACAACCTGACCACGAGAAAATGACCTGTCAAGAGAAGTAAATAAAACTGCTGATTCTTTTGGAATATCAGGCATCATTGAACTTGAAGTCTGTCGAACGGAAAATATAATAAAGAATGAAATAATATTAATAATTAGTACTACTGAAATAACTAAAACAAATCCAAAAGAAATTTTTTTCTGTAAATCTTTTTTCATTGTATATGACAATTCATAAATATCTTTATTCATAAAACTAAAATAACACAATAAGAGTCAACTTGCAACCTATTAAACTATGATTTATAATAAATCAATTATGGGTGAAGGTAAAAAAATAATAGCAGAAAATCGCAAAGCTCGCTTTGATTATTTTATAGAAGAAACTTTTGAGTGTGGTATAGAATTACAGGGAACGGAAGTAAAATCAGTAAAAAATGGTGCAATTTCATTTCCTGACGCGTTTGCCGAAATCCAGAACGGAGAAGTTTGGGTTCGCGGGTTACATATCAGTGAATATTCTTATTCTTCAATATTCAATCATGATCCTGATCGTAAAAAGAAGTTGTTATTACACAAAGAAGAAATAAAACGATTAACTAGAAGAGTTACAGAAAAAGGTTATACATTAATTCCAATTGATTTTTACCTTAAAAACGGAAAGGTCAAAATGACTCTGGGAGTTTGTAAAGGTAAAAAACAATACGATAAAAGAGAAACAATAAAGAATCGCGATGTTCAGCGGGATATTCAGCGAGAATTCCGAAAAGGTGTAAACGGCCGGTGAAATTAAAAGGTATAAAATCTATATTTTTATTTTTTCTCATTTTTTCAGTGATTAACTTAAATCTTTTCTCTGAAGAAGTTAAAAAAATAGATTTTTACGGGGTTTATTCCCAAGATGCTGATAAAAATATGCTAAACATGACCGAAGATCTGTTTTACACACAACTTCGTGAACTATCAATTGATTTGACAGACAAAAGACAACAGCAATTCTCTCAAGGCGAAGAATCTTTTAACCCTCTTACATACGACTTTCTTATAACAAGTGATAAAAATTCATACGCTTTATTTGTTCAGATAAAAAAACTGCCAACTCTCAAATGGGAATGTTCAATATTTTTAAAAAAGCTCTCTTCAGAAAAAACATATTCAACAACTAAAGAATATGATTCTTATTATAAAATTCTGATGGAATCCAAAACAAATCTAAAAGGAATGCTAATAGATCTTTTAGATTCAACGAAAAACTTAGCCAGTGCATCAGAAACAGAAGAAATTACAAGCGACCAGATCATCTCTACAGATGTAATCGCAGGCTCCTGGAAGGGAGAAAACTTTATTGACAAAATAGTGATCATGCGAGGCGGCAGAGGTTTTATCATTTATAAAAACGGCGCTTCAATGAATATCCTGATAAATATTTCAAAAAATGAAGAAAACGGAAGTCCAATAATAAATATAAACCAGGCCAGCAGGAATAATGCATCTTATTATCCTGAATTACAACGAAAAGATGCAATGGAATACGCCATTGATGCACAGCCCATTGAATGGTCTTTTAAGCTTGCAAATGCAAAAACTCTAAAAGGAACAAAATCGACCCTGGTTCAAAAAATGCCAGGAGTTGCTCCGGAGCAAGGCATCATTGACGTAGAATGGACTAAAGTGGAATAGCCCCTTGCCTTACAACTTCATAACCGTCTTGAGATAATTTTACAATTGTAGAAGGCACTCCCGAAGAAGAATCCCCGTCATCAACAATTAAAGCAACCTCGTTTTCAAATTCTTTCTGAATTTCTGAAATTTTTTGTAAAACAGGAGAACCACTTCTGTTAACGCTAGTAGAATAAATAGGAACTTTACACTCTTGTATTACCTGGCGTAACCAGACATCTCCCGGACAACGTACAGCAACTGTATTTCCGGGATTATTTTTATCAGAAACAATTATCGTTAAGGGACCAGGCCAATACTTTAATAAACTTTGAGGAACAACATCATTTGTAATAAAAAAAAGCTGCTCAGGACAGGAAATCAACTGAATAAAAGGCTTAGTCTCTTCCCTTCCTTTTATTTTTCGGATTAATGAATCCGTTTTTCCAACTAACCCTGAAAAACCATAAACAGTATCTGTAGGAAGAATTACAACTTTGTTTTGTTTTAATAAATCAACAGCAATTTTTTTAGAATCATTATCAGATTTGAGGCATATCATATACGGGAATTCCTTGCACATAGTCTACTCTTTTCTTTGTAAAAGATATAGTCCCGTTATTGATATCAATTAAAATCATAATTAAAAAAGAAAGGACAAAAACTGCAAATCCAGAAGTTTTACATGCAATTTCAGGAAAATAAGAACATTCCTTACGTTTTAAAACAGTTCCAATATCGTACAAAGCTTTATCCTGATGTCTCAAACCTGTAATCTTTACCAGTTTTTCATCTTTTCCAACATAATCAAGTTTTCGAGCATAGGAAGCAATTACATCTTTATCTTTAAGCAAAGCAGTATATTCAAGATTTAATTCGCTGTTAATATTTTGAATTAATTCAGTATGACGGGCAATTTCGATTTTTTGTTTTTCAAGTTGATTATATGACCAGAAACCATTGTTACCAGCAATAAAGGACAAAATAACGTAAACAAGAGTACCAAAAAAAGCAGATGTAATAAGTTTTGTACGAATCATGATATTTATTTATCGGTACAGTTTTTTGTTTTCTTAAAATAATTTTATATGTTATAATTAGAATTAATTGATTTAAAAATTACTATATATTTTGGAAAAACATGTCGATAATATAAAAAGAATACTATCTGATATGAGAGGATTACTATGAGCGACTCAACAGAAAACACAAAAGATATTGACAGTTACGGAGTCTGGGTTAAACGACCTCCACAGGATGCAGCCGCAGATGAGTTAGATTTAGAAAACGACTTACCTGATTTTTCGGATTTAGACAATTTTTCAGATACAGATAATTTGTTTCAAGGCGAGCCTGAAGTAGCTGATAATTTTAGTTTTGATGCACTTGATGATACAGAAGATACAGCATTAAGCGCAGAAGAGCTTTCTAATATTTCTGAAGACTTTACGCTCGAGGAAACAACAGAAGAACCTCCTGTTAATTCTGAAAATCTAGAACAGGAAAATGCAGAACCTAAAGCTGAAGAACCTTCTGGAGACACATCTTTTGAAGATATGCTTGATGATTTACCAGATTTTGAAGATTTGAACATCAAGTCTGAAGAATCAGATTCAATAAATATTCCAGAAACCTCAGAAGATAATTTTTCAACAGAATCTGTTTCAGAAGATGCAGTTTTTGAAGAAGAAATTAATAATCCAGCAGAAAGTATTCCAGAAGAATCAATTGATATTCCAACAGAAAGTATTCCAGATGAATCAATTGATATTCCAACAGAAAGTATTCCTGATGCAGAATTTAATATTTCTTCAGAAAACGAAACAGAAGATACAGACAACTCAGGAACAACTTCTGCCGAAGAAGCCTCTGAAGAAGCTACTTCTAACGAAGCAACTTCTGAAGAAGCTACTTCAGACGAAGTAGACTTATCCGACTTTGATATTTCATCTCAGGAAGATGGTGAAATTAGTTTAGACGACTTTATGGATGGAGGTTTTTCAGATCCTACACCAGGACCTGCTCCTTCCCCTGCTTCATCAGCAACAGAAAGTATTTCTACAGACGATTTTATGAGTGATGAAATTAGTCTGGACGACTTCCTTGACGAACCCGCTCAAAAAACACAAAAAGAAGATGATATCACAAATGATGATCCTCTTGATATCAATGTAGACTTCTCTCAGGAAGAAATTCCAACTCAGGAAGTTATAGAAGAAACAGAAGAAGAGGAAACTGAATCTTCTGATTCATCAGAAAGTTCATTCGATGATATGTTCAATGGATCAGGAGAAGGAATGACTAGTTCTGAACTGGAATCAGAAGAATTAAGTCTATCTGATTTTGGAGTTGATGAAAATTCTGATGATGCAACTGCTGTTGCAGCTGGAAACGCCATTAATTCAAGTGCCGAAGAAGAAATTGATTTAAGCGATTTTGGAATTGATAGCGACGCAGAAGAAACTCCTGTTGAACAGGATGTTCAGGGTGCAAAAAAGAACGAAAAAGTTGATTACGATTTAGCAATTACAGACGATGATGAAGCTTCTGTTGAAGCTCCTACCGCACAGGAAGTAACAAATTCAGTAGCAAGTATCGAAGAAGTAACTCCTGTAGAAGAAGAACCATCTTCAAATGTAAGCAATAAACTCCTTGAACAGATTATTTCAGATCTTTCTGGTCTTAAAAATGAAATTAACTCTCTCAAGGGTGATTTAGAAACCTTAAAGTCAAAAGAATATATTCCTTCATCAGCAGTTTCCATTCCTCAAGAACCTGTTACAACTTTCGATTCAACAGTTGAAACAACATCTGATGAAAAACAGGCAGAAATTATTGAAGAAAATATTGAACTTCCAGATGATTCTTCTGTAAGTTCAGGATTCTTTAATAATGATGATGAAGATGAAACAATTGCTTTAAGTGGTTCTGAACTGGACAACATTATGAACACTGTTGATTTCTCAGAAGAAGAGGAACCTGTAGCTAATGATTCAGTTGAGAATTCGTTTGTCGAGGAAAATTCTTCTGTAACTGAAGAAGACAATTCTATAGTTGAAGAAAAAGCAGAAGAAAGTGCTTTTGAAGAAGAAACTCCTACTCCACAGACAGAAAATATTGAAACAGAATTTTCAGAAGATACTCCATTTAACGAATTTGAAGCTTCTGAGGTAATTGTTCCAAACGAAGAACACGACTCTGGTCTTTCTATGGAATTTACTGATGAAAATCTTGAAGAACCAAATCTTGACGATATTGATAATATTGATCCAGAAGCTCAAGCTGAAATTCAGATTCCAGGAGTTAACGAAATCGCAAACGAAGAAGATGAAGTTTCAAGCATTCTTGTAGAATCTTCTAGCGAAGATTTAATGAGCACTTCTAACGACGCTTCTCCATTGGATATGCCTTCTGACGAAATCGTTTCAGACGAAACTAATAGTATTGATTCTGACATTGCAGCTGATGAAGAATCCTTTGCAATGGTTGAAGATATGCTTAAAGAGGATCCACCAGTTTCAGAACAGATTTCTGATGAAAATATGGACTACCTTAGTGAAGAACCTGTACAGGATGAATTTATCGATGATGAAATCCCTACAGTTGCTGGCATTATGGCAGCCGCCGAAGAAGATAAAAATGAATCAGAAACTCCAGAAACTCCTGAAACAACAAATCAGGACAATAAAGATGATTCATTCCCAGAAGATTTAAAATCTGATGTTAAGTCTGTACTCTTGTATATGGATCAGCTTTTAGAAAACTTACCTGAAGATAAAATTGTCGAATTTGCAAAATCTGAACAGTTTGCTACTTATAAAAAATTGTTCAACGAACTTGGTCTTTCGTGATTTTGTAAAATATGCTAACATAAAAGGGTATGTTCTTAAAACAAGATTGTTTTAGGACTACCCTTTTTTTATGAATTCAATTGTTTTTAATAATGCAAAAAATGGTCTTCTCACCTGCTCATACAACGGAAAACCACTACATTCAATGTATAATCCACAAAACGAAGCAGATAGATTTATACAACAAATAGAATGTAATTTTATACCAAAAGTTATTTGCATTATTGAACCATGCATATCTTATTGCGCGGCCCCCTTAAGAAAAAAATATTCCAATTGCAAAATAATATGTATACGACACCAGAAAGATTTTTCTCAATTCGATAATTTATTTGATAAAGTTTTTTATTATGAAGATTCTGTAAATTTTGAAAATCAGTTTTTTGATTATTTAGGAGAAGAACAGATTTGTTCAACGTTTTTTATAAATTGGCCAAATTCAGCAAATCTTTTTATAAATGAAACCACAAGAATATGGACCGCTCTTAAAAAGATTTTAGAAAAAGCATCCAGCATTCTTTATACCCATGAAGTTTTTGCTAAACGATGGTTTCTTAATTCAATAAAAATTCTAAAAAATGCAAAAACATTGGGAACTATAAAAAAAGTTGATTCTCCTGTTGTAATTGCCTGTAGCGGTCCAAGTTTACAAAACTGTCTAAAAATATTAGAAACAAACAGAAAAAAAGTATTTTTAATCGCTGTTTCTTCTGGTCTATCTGCTTTGCTCCAGAATAATATTACTCCAGATCTTGTAATATCAACAGACGGAGGCTTTTGGGCAAAAAAACACCTTGAACCACTTTTACAATACGATATTCCATTGGCAATATGCCAGGAAGGAAATGTTCATCCTCAAATTTTGAATAATAGAACAATTATTCCTTTAATTTATAATGACGGAATTGAATGTAAACTATTTATTCCTTTCATAAATAATCCTGTATTTGCAAAAAGAAACGGAACGGTAAGTGGAACTGCTGCCGAGCTGGCATTAGAAATCACAGATTACCCGGTATATGCATTTGGATTAGATCTTTGCCCTTCTAAAGGGCCTCAGCATGCAAAACCAAATTTAAATGAAGCGTACAATTCTTTAAAAGATAACAGGATATCCCCTTTAGAATGCAGAAATACAAGATCAAGATTTAATTCTCAAAGCCTTTCAATTTATCATGACTGGTTTGAATCAAGAACAGAATCAAAATGGAATCGGTTCTATAGAGTTTCAAAAGCTGGTGATTTAGATAAGAATAACAAATTAGGGAAAATCAAAGATATTGATATATCAGAATTTGAAATACAACTGAAAAACATAAAAGAGACTTCATATGAAATAGAAAAATATACAAAAAAAGATAATAAAGATTTGAATTTGATTATTAAAAATCTTATTAATTCTGAAAACTGGCTTAAAAATATGTTTCCTATGGATTATTTAACATACCAAAAGATTCAAGATGATTCTCAAAAACAACAAAAATTAAATGAAATAATGACAAAAAATAATGATTTTATTAAAAAAATACAGAGGGTAATCCGTGGATAAACTTTATTCATCAATTACAGAATCGAAAACCGGATTTGAAATCCCTGTTTTTTCAAATAATAAACCAATGCATTCTAAATACGACCCTATAAGAGAAGCTCAAACGATTATACAGTCTGTTTCCAAAAGCGATTTTTATATAATTTTAGGATTAGGCTCTGGTTTTATTCCTAAATTATTAAAAGAAAACCAGCCTGATTGCAACATAATAATTATTGAAAATTCAGACTCAGATATTGATTTTTTGCTTTCAAATATTAAAGGACTAAAAGAATATATAAATGAAAACAAAATTATATTAACCACCATAAACCAAATAGACTCTACTCTAAAACAATATTTTTTACCCGTTTTTTACAATAATTTATCTGTGATTGAAATACGCAGCTGGATGACTGAATTAAACGAAAAAAGCTCAAATATAAAAAAACAAATTAATTATACATTAGATGAAATACTTAGAGATTATGCAACCCAGGCTCATTTTGGTAAAATCTGGCAAAAAAATATTATTGATAATTTAAAGCTTTTTTCCCCTGTAAAGTTAGATTTTAACACAAAAAAAAATGCATATATTATTGCAGCAGGACCTAGTTTAGATGATAAAATACAAGAAATAAAAGATAATATTAAAAACATCTGCATAATCTCCACAGATACAGCATATTCCACATTAAAAAAGTATAATATAAATCCAGATGTAATTTGTTCTTTAGATGGACAATTATTAAGTCTAGAGCATTTTAAGAATAATTTAGCTCCTTTACCCCTATTCGTATTTGATTTGCAGGCAAATAGTTCTGCTTCAAGAAAAATTAAAAATGAAAATGGAAAAATTATATTTACAAAATCAAATCACCCATTAGTTTCTTATTGTGATTACCACAACTCTTTTAATTTTTTATACTCAGGAAGCGGAACGGTTACAATTATGGCGGTAGATTTGGCCTTAAAAGCAGGTTTTAAAACAATAAAAATTATTGGTGCAGATTTTTCTTATCCACATAACAAACCTTATGCAAAAGGAACTTATCTTGATTCACTTTATAACAATAACAGTTTAAGAATTAGTACATCTCAGACTAAATATTCCGGCTTAATGTTTAAAACCGAACTTTTTATTAATAATTATAGATGTAAAACAACAAAATTATTAGAATCTTATAAAAACTCTTTTGAGAGCTGGCTTTACACTCAAAATCTTGCATTTTCATACCAGGATTTTATTTATACGATTAACAACACTAATCCATTAAATAAACTTAAAGAAACTTGCTTTTCTTATGAAAAATTTATACAAAAACTTAAAAAAGATTGTTCAAGATTTAATCCTAATATAAAAAGAAATAATTCTGATTTTTCTGAATTAGAAATAGCTCTTTTACCCTATATTGCATTTCTTAAAGCTCAGTTACAAAAAACTCAAAAGAATATACAATATAATGAACTTGTTAAACTTGCTTTACAAAATATTGTTCGGTATACTTAAAATATGACAAAGAAAACTGTAAAAACATTAACAACTGTTATACTGGCTTTTTTGGTAGCATCAATTCTCTATCTGATTACAAGTTTTGCTACAGAGTATTTATCCGGAAAAACTCGCTGCGATCATATATATAATTCTCTAATTTTAGAAATTGAAAACAATGGAAGTTCAACAAACTTTTCAAATTTTACAAAGAAAGAAAACGGCTTTGAATCTTTGAAAATTTATAAAAATTCCGAAAGCCTATTTATCTTTCCTTCAAACACAACTTCTGATATTCAGGAAACAGCTTTAATAAAAGTATATAATTCACAGAATAAATCTGGAGAAGACATAATTCATATACAGGCAGCCATGCAACTTATTCGTCCTTACAGGGCCTTTGCAATTTTAGAAGTGACTTTTATTTTTGTATTAATCGTAACTTTATTAGCCGGATGTCTTTTACTTTTTATTTTTATTGGAGAAAAAAAAGGAACTATCAACCTTGATTCAGAAGAAGTAGAATCAGATAAAAATAATTTTACAATCGAAAATCAAGAGGAAGAGCACTCTACACCTTTATCAACAGATAATGAAGATTCTTTTAACTTAAATGAAACAATTACTGATTCAGATTCTACTTTACCAGAAAATAAGCAGGAACATCAAAAAGATGAAGAAGAGACTGCCTATTCATTAAATCCAAAAAATATTTTACATACAATCGAGACCGTAAAAGAAGAATCCCCTTTTGAAGCAAATAAAATTGATTTGGATACAATTATCGACAATGCACAGGCTTCAGAAGAAGAGATGATTACATTTGATGACTTTGTACCTTCTGCTGTAAATGAATCAAGTGAAAAAGATGAAACAATGAAAGACGAAAAAACAGAACCTTTACGTCAAAATACTCTTATAAAATCTTCAGATGCGCTAAAAGAAGACTTAGAAAAGGAACTAATAAAAGCAGGTGCAAATGAACAGGATTTATCATTGTTTTTAATTAATATCCCGTCTTTACAACTGAATACAGAAAAAGGAATTAACATCTCGCAAAAATTAATTGATTTGTTTCTTATCAAAGATATCTATTCAATTAATAATGACATAATCGCAATTATAAAAGCTGATCAGAATATTGACCAGGCCGAAGACTTTGCAGATTCCGTTTTTAATCAGATAAAAAATGAATGTGAATCATTTTGCAAGACACCTTTTATTGGAATCTCAAGCCGCTCTACAAGAATGCTCAGTGCAGAACGGTTAATAAATGAAGCAAGAGAAGCTCTCAATCACGCTTTAGAAGATCCTACATTACCAATTATAGGCTTTCATGTAGATATAGAAAAATATAGAGAATACTTAAAAAACTCACAATAGATTTATTCGGAAGAAGAATTCTCATTTGAGGATTCTTCTTTTTGTTGTTTTTCCTGTTCTTCAGTGAAATATTTTTCAAAATCAGAGATATACTTGTTATCCTTAAACTTTTCTTTTAATTCAATAGATAGTTCCTTTGCCTTTTCAGTTTTTCCGGCTGCAATAAGAACATTAATGTAATTTGATAGTATATCAGCATTATCAGGATTAGTTTCCCACATCTGGCTATATAATTCTTCACTTTTTACAAGGTTATTATTCATTGCAGAAATATATGCCAGAGACATTTTTAATGAAATGTTTTCACTATCTCGTTTTAATAAATCAACAAATACCTTTTCTGCCTGTTCCCAATTTTTTGAATTAACATAAGATTTACCAAGTTTATAATAACTCGACCAGTACAAGGATTTATTCTTCATTGCAAGTTTGTAATAAGTACAAGCTTTATCGTATTTTCCTAAATCAAAATACGCATCTGCAATGGTATAGTATTCATTACTTATATTATTTTTTTGTACAGTTTTTTCACCTGGAACAGGAATATGTGCTGTAGTATTACATGAAAATAATAGGAATAAAGAAAACGAAGTAACCAGTTTAGAAAATATTGATTTCATTGTTAGCGTTACCTCGAGAGAGCAAAAATTTTATAGATTTGTTCTTTACTAATTTTAATTCCTGATATTGAAATATTCGTAGGAGAAGTCATTGTAACTGTGGAATCTGCTAATCCAAATGCAAGCATCAAAGCGCTTTTTGCAGCTCTAACTACCCTTTCATCTTTAAACTCAAATTCAAAACTCATTATATATTGTTTATCTAATTTAGGATCACAAATAAAACTTCCTCTGACATAGCTTAAAGCAAGATTTAATTGTGCTCCAGTCAAAAGAGTTAAAAATGAATATGGATTTGTTGCCCAGAAAACAACTTTTGCATCATCTTCCTGACTGTCATAATTTAAATATTCAAACATTTCAGCAGAAATTGACGGAAAATTTTCCTGAGGATATTGATTTTCAATTCTGTTATACTCTGTAATCATATCCTGAATCGATCTTCCAAGACAGGCAATTGACTGAGTTGGAAATGAAATATCGAGATTATTATTCGAATAGATTTCGTAAAGGGTTTGTCCACTATTGGATTTAAGACTAAGGCTTTCTGTATGAAAACCATTCTTTTTAGAAAAAACTTTTGAAACAGCAGCCTTTGGAAAATTGCATTCTGTTGAAATCTGATATTCAGCAGATTTTTTTCTTCTTGTGTAACCAACATAAATTGTATTAAGTCTGCTGACTATCAATTTAGCATCATTATCAGTAAGAGATGCTACATTACTTTTCAGCATCTTTTCCACCAATACAGGATCCACAGATGTTGGAATTCTAAAATAAAACTGACTCTTATTGTCCAATAATTCTAATGGATTTACCTTTGTATCTTGTGGTGTAGTTTTACATCCACAGATACAAAGAAAGAGAGAAAAAATGCTTAATATAAAAACTATATTATGCTTTTTCAATCAAAATACTCCATTTTTTATCTTCTGATTCTACTTCTGTAGCATTAGAAAGTGAAGAAACAAAGTTTGCAGAAGATGCAAGAACTTCACCACAAACAAAAGATTCAAACATATCGTAAGCAGATTTTAATTCCTCATCACCGCTAACAGAAAGTTTAATTCTATCTGTTACATTCAAACCACTTTCTTTACGAAGATTCTGAATACCTCTTACAAGGTCACGAACATAACCTTCTTTTTTAAGTTCGTCTGTAATTTTAGAATCAAGACCTACGGTTAAAGTTCCTTCATTCAATACCTTAAGACCGTCTTTTTCTGAACGCTCAACGATAACTTTTTCTTCAGTAAGTTCAACAGCTGTACCATCTACATCAATAGTAAGAGCTGTTCCTTCCAGAATCGACTGAATCTGATCACTAGTTAAAGTCTGAATAATACCTGCAGCAGCTTTCATCTTTGGTCCAAGTTCTTTACCAAGCACCTTAAAGTTGGCTTTTGCACTGTATTCTACCAATTCGTCTTCACGGTCGTGGAACTCAACTTTTTTAACATTAAGTTCTTCGCGGATTGAATCTTCCATTTCTGCAAGAACTTTCTTTTCGTCCTGATTACGAGTTACCAAAGCGACAGAAGCCAATGGCTGACGATTTTTAAGATTGAAAGTATTTCTTAAAGAACGTCCCATTGAAACAGCTTTTTGTACTGTAGCCATCTTGAATTCAAGTTCTTTATTATGCCATTTTTCATTATAAACAGGGTAATCTGTAAGATGAACAGATTCTTTATCAGAATCATTCTTAAGATTCTGCCACATTTCTTCTGTAATAAATGGAATAAATGGAGCTGCTACCTGACAGAAAGTTTTTAATGCAATATACAGAGCTTCGTAAGCTTCTGTTTTATCTGTATCGTTTTCGCTTTTCCAGAAACGACGACGACTTCGACGAATATACCAGTTATTCAACTCATCAATGAATGCAACAATTGGATCTACTGCTCCACTCAAATCATAATCGTCTAATCCGTTTGTTACATCAAGTACAAGCTTTTGAGTAATAGATAATAACCATGCATCAAGTGGATTAGAAGGATTTTTATTGTCAAATAAATGACCTGTTGGTTGAACATTATCGATATTAGCGTAAGTAACAAAGAAACTGTAACTGTTCCATAAAGGGAGAATAATATTCTTGATTACATCACGAACACCATCGTCACTGTAACGAAGGTCATCGGCCTTTACTACTGGTGAATGGATTAAGAATAATCTCAAAGCATCTGAACCGAATTTATTAATAACTTCGTTTGGATCAGTATAATTTCGAAGAGATTTACTCATCTTTCGTCCATCACTTGCGAGAACAAGTCCGTTAACTACACAGTTCTGGAATGCAGGTTTATCAAATAAGTGACTTGCAAGAATTGTTAATGTATAGAACCATCCGCGAGTTTGATCAAGTCCTTCAGAAATAAAGTTTGCAGGAAAGTGACTTTCAAAGTATTCTTTATTTTCAAAAGGATAATGCTGCTGTGCATAAGGCATTGAACCAGATTCAAACCAACAGTCAAATACTTCTGGAATACGGTGCATTGTTCCACCGCATTTTTTACAAGGAATTGTAATCTTATCTACATACTGCTTGTGTAAATCCTCTGGATATACACCGCTGAGTTCTTTAAGTTCTTCACGGCTTCCAACACAGAGCATATTCTTACATTCAGGATCATCACAACGCCAGATAGGAATTGGATTTCCCCAGTATCTGTTTCTACTTACAGCCCAGTCACGGCTACCAGCAAGCCATTTTCCAAAACGACCGTCTTTGATATGAGCAGGCTGCCATTTAATCTGACTATTTGCTTTTAAAAGACTTTCATGATGATCAGCTACTTTTACAAACCATGAGCCAATACCACGATAGATAAGAGGACTAGAACATCTCCAGCAATGTGGATACTGGTGATTTACAGTATCGCGCTTAACAAGTTTTCCTTCCTTCTTAAGACGTTCCATAATTGCCTTATCTGCATCTTTTACAAATATTCCTTCATAATCAGAAACTTCTTTTGTAAACTTACATTCAGCATCCAAAGGTTCTACTTCTGGAACACCGCTTCCTGCAAATACTTTATGGTCTTCTTCACCAAAAGCAGGTGCGATATGTACAATACCTGTACCATCTTCTGTAGAAACATAATCTGCGTTAAACATGCGGAATGCACCTTTTTCGCATTTCTGCTTTGATTCTTCAGCACAAACTTTTGGATCTTTTAATCTTTCGAAATAAGGGAAAAGAGGTTCATATTCTGCACCAATAAATTCTTTTCCTGTATGTTTGTAGATAATTTCATAGTCTTTTGGGTCTTTATAATAAGCAGAAATACGAGCTTCTGCCATGATGTAATAATCGCCACTTTCTTTGTCTAAAAGCTTAACATATACAACATCTGGTCCCATACAAAGACCGAGGTTAGATGGCAAAGTCCATGGAGTTGTTGTCCATGCAAGGAAATAAGTTTTTCCATTTGTCATTTCCGGGTCATTAACACCAGCAGGAGCTTTTGTAACCTTAAATCTGATTGTTACAGCCGGATCCTGTTTTTCTTTATATCCCTGGGCAAGTTCATGTGTAGAAAGAACTGTTGCACAACGAGGACAATATGGAAGAATATACTTACCTTCATAGATAAGTCCTTTATCCCACAAAGATTTTGCAACCCACCAGATTGATTCCATATAATCTGGATTCATAGTTTTATAATCGTGGTCAAAGTCTACCCAACGTCCAAGTCGAGTAATTGTTTGGCGCCATTCAGCGGTGTATTTTAAAACTGAAGCTTTACACTTTTCGTTGAATTTATCAATTCCGTATTCTTCGATTTCGTGTTTTGAGTTAATTCCAAGTTCTTTTTCGATTAAATTTTCTACAGGAAGTCCATGGCAGTCCCATCCAAATCGGCGTTCTACCTTCTTTCCTTTCATTGTCTGATATCGAGGAATAATGTCTTTAATTGTTGATGGAATGAAGTGACCAAAGTGAGGAAGACCTGTTGCAAATGGAGGTCCATCATAAAATACATACTCTTCTGCGCCTTCTCTCTGGCTAATTGATTTTTCGAAAATCTTATTTTCGTTCCAGTATTTTAATACTTCTTCTTCTTGTTTAGGAAAATCTGCTTTTGGATCAACTGGCTTATACATTATATATCCTCTAAATTAGTTGTATTTAAACTAACATAGTATAACCCAAAAAAAGAGTTTGTTCTACTAGCATTTATAATTGTAGCAGGGCAAACGCATTATATTTGACTGTGTATCAAAAATGGCGCGAAGGAGCAAACTGGCTTACAAAAACACTCGTTTTGTGCTGCCGCGTGAGCGGCGAATGTATATAATTA
>CADBSK010000005.1 GCA_902797305.1 uncultured Spirochaetaceae bacterium
GTGTGGGAGCTCTGATCCTGCTGCTTCCTGTGCCTTGTAGAAGGCGAGAGGGAAGGTTTCTGCGAGGCCGAGAACTTCACCTGTTGAGCGCATTTCTGGTCCGAGGATTGGGTCAACTCCTGGGAAGCGAGCCCATGGAAGAACAGCTTCTTTTGCTCCGTAATATGGAATTACCTTATCTTTAAGTCCTAAAGACTCAAGTGATTCACCAAGCATCATTCTTGTAGCAAGGCGAGCCATCTGCGTATCACAAACCTTTGATACGAGAGGAACTGTGCGGCTTGCACGTGGATTAGCTTCAATTACATAAACCTTTCCGTTTTCAATTGCGTACTGCATGTTCATCAAACCGCAAACATGGAGGCTTTCTGCAATCTTCTTTGTATATTCTTTGATTGTCTTGAGGTTATCAGCTGGGATAGAAACCGGAGGAATTACACCGAAAAATACAAAGGGGAAAGCCTTCCCCTCGCTCCAGCCCGCTTCGCGGTCTTACGCTACCCTTTCTAGCGGGGACACCCCGCAACGCCCCGGTGAAAGGTAAATTGCTATCGCAATTTGCTATTTACTTTTGTACTCCCTGCATTTTTCTTCCAAAAGTTTAAAATCATTGCACCGCTGGCTCAGCTTTGATTTTCCGTCATTTATAAGTTTATGATTATAAACGGTTTTGGCTTTGTTTATAATTTGCTCAGATTTCTGTTTAATAATACGATATTCGGCTCTTATAAGATTTCTATAATGTTCGTTCTTTATGTCAGAAATAAGAACAGGTTTACAGAGTTTTATAGGAGCAGGAAACATATTGTTCAGGTTTATAACTGCATAAGCTCCAATTTTTATAAAATCGTCAGTTTCGCAAAGTCGTTTATGTTTAGTCTTAAATGACGAAAGCGGGGCAAAATACTTAAAGCCATTTATTTCAAGAATTATGCCGATATACTTGCGAGAAAAATCCTGAGTTACCTTTTTATTCTTGAAAAGGTGTTCTTCAAAAGTTGAAAGATACTCTATGTATGCTGAATCGATTTCGTAGATTTCTAAGTCTGCCATATAAAAAAAGCGCCGAAGCAATAAAAACTGCCCCGGCCGTATAAATTTCGCGATTAAAGGCGCGATATCCTTATGCTTAGAATATAATGGAGAATAAGTGTGAAGTCAAGTATCTAATTTTGACTGTACATTGTTTTACGATATTTTACACTTTATTATGAAAAAATTCTTACTTTATTAACAATTTTATAAATACGAATGATAAACTGCCTATATCAGTTATTTTTATCTATAATAGTCAGTAGGATTTTTCAAATATTGTTCTACAGTTTTATTGAAAAGTTTTTGTAAATCATCAGCTATTGTTTTTCGTTCTGCAATGCTTACCTCTATTTTAGAATCTTCTGGTAGAAAAAGAGTATATACATCTAACTGAAGTGCATTTGCAAGTTTAGACAATGTTTTTTCACTTGGCCATCTACGACAACCTTCAATGTCATTCATCATCTGAACGGAAATATCAGCTTCTTCTGCAAGTTTTTCTTGAGAATATGAAAGTTGTTTACGAGCTTTCTTCAAATTCGAGGAAAGTCGCTTTTGTAATAATTCTGGTGTCATTATTATTATTTTAAGCAAGTTATATTTAGTTAAAACACTTGCTTTAAGCGGAAATAATGATATAATATTCTTTGCTTATAGCAGACTTTTCTCTAGATTAGTATTGCTATGAGCAAGTACATAAATATGAAGGAATTATATGGCGAAAATGTCTTCTACTTATGATGATGAAGATCAACTTTGTTGTAAAATTAAAAATGAAATTTTATGCCTTTTAAGGAATTCATCTAAATTAATAAGCAATGATGATGGTATAAAGATTACCGTTTTTGTTAGAAAATGTTCAGATTATCCTTTATTGAATGATAAACAAAATAAAGCAAAAATTGAACAGGTTCTTCAACAAATGGAAAAAGGAGGTCTTCTAGTTGTAACAGAAACTTTTATTCAAATTACTGAAAAAGGAAAAAATATAATTTATTAGAAAAAGGAGAAATTCTATGAAAAAATTTATCATATTATCATTTATTTTCATTTCATCTTTCTATCTATTTGCAGAAGGAACAAATCTTGGAAAACCAGCTTCCACAATAGCTGAAGAAATCTATGGAAAAGATTCGGTTGAAATGATAGCAAAAAATAAAATCAATAATACATCTTATGAATATGCTTTTGTTAAAATAAATGCCAACAGATTCTTAGTTCTGAAATCAGAAAAGTCTGTTGGTGAAGATTATAATGTTTATTTGTTTGCAGCGGTTGATGTCGAGGAAGACAAGGAAAAAATTAAAAATATAGTAACAGAATTAAATGAAAAGGCATCAAAAGAAGGTGATTCATCCTGTACTGTATTCACATATTATATTTATGGAAAGCCCGTTTATTTTTTTATAATCGATGGGAAACTCTATAGTTCTTTTTGTTTCATTAATGAACTCTATGGTAAAGGTAAATATCAAGTTGAATGTTATATTGATGATCAAGAAGTTATCGCATCTCTCGAAAACCTTGTAGAAAAATGGAATAAATATCAAGATAATGAACTACTTAAATCATTAGGATTATAAGAATATCTATTCATTCTCTCATATAAAACAAAAAAAACCAGTTCTATATTCAGAACTGGCTTTTTTATTGATGACTCAATTATTTAATCAGTGAATGATATTCCTGCAGAGACTTAACACCACCTTCACCACCGTTGCCGTTCTTAACCGACTGAATACCCTTAACAGCTGCTACAGCTCCTGCGAGAGTTGTGATGTA
>CADBSK010000006.1 GCA_902797305.1 uncultured Spirochaetaceae bacterium
TTCATATGTCAGCTGATGATGGTGTAATTACAAGTCGTCTTTTTGAAGGTAATCCTTCTATGAAGGAGCCTCTCGCAGAAGATGAAGGTAAAGAAGATGAAGATACACAGGTTCTCGGTGTAAGAGTTGATTTCTTCCGCCGCGGAAAGAACTCATTTACACTTAAATCTGGTCGTCCTCTCGCAATTGAGGGAACAACAAAGACTGTTTCTGTATGGGTTTGTGGTCGTAACCAGGATCATGAATTGTATCTTTTGGTTCAGGACTATTTTGGTCGTAACTTCGAACTTTATATGGGAAGCCTTGGTTTCTCTGGCTGGAAGAAGCTTATTTGTGTTGTTCCTCCTAGTCCAGATGGAGAACACGGAATCGTTCAGAGCAGCGCTTACTATGGCGATAAACCTGGACTTAAAATTATTGGTTTCCGTGTAGATTGTAATCCAGCTCAGGCTCGTGGTACATACTATATGTATCTTGATGACTTGCGTGCTGTTACAGACCTCTATGATATGGAGAACCACGACGAAGACGATATGGCCGATAACTGGTAGTCTTTTATAATCATGCAAAAGAAGAGCCGTCAGAGAAATCTGACGGCTTTTTTTATTTAACTCTGTTTTACTATTCTGTAGTATTTAGATTTATTTTTTATTTCTGTCTGTTCTATAAGAGCTGCATGTGATAACACCCAGATAATAAGATGTGCGTTTATAGATCGTCTGGGTATTTCTTTTATAGCGGTCATTTCATTTTTTAAATCTTTTGCGCAAAAGTTTTCAGGTAAAGGTGGAAGTAGTGCAAGGTAATCTTCTACTTTTGAAAAACGTCTGGTGTTAATAATTGAATCCAGTCTTTTGCCGGTTTTGAGCCAGTCTCTGCGGAAGCGTCTTCTGCCGTTTTTGGATTGAACGGGGTTTGAGGTTTTTACTCTTTCTTCAGTCATTTCTATTTCTAAAACTTCAAGAGAAAAGTGTGGATTTGTGATAAGCGGGTATATACCTGTAAGTTCTCGAAAAATGTCATAAATACAGCCTTTTTTAGGGCTTTTTCTTCTGGATATTATTTTCCCGTTTTCATCTTTTAATTCAATTCTGGTTGTGACTGGAACTGGATGTACTAATTTTACATTATGACCTTTTTCAATTGTGTCTAGAATTTTTGGAAGTAGTTTTGCAAGATTTTTGGTTTGAATTTCTATTATATTTCCGTTTTTGGTAACAATGTCATAAATGTGGCCGTCCTGTTCAACTTCAGTCTGACCTTCATATATCTCCTGATAAAGGATTTTTAGAGAATTGTGTAGGTTGCTTTCATTTAGAGTGGAAAATCCCATATATGGTGCATTAATAAGTATAGTATTTAACCGTATGTATTAAAAAGAAAAAATATAAAAATTTTTCATATTATCGGTTAAAAAATACATTGACTTTAGCGAATTTTGGTATAAAATGATAATCAAGTGGGAAAAAGTGGTAGAAAGTGGTAATAAGTGGGTATGAATCTGTTAACTGGTGAATACAATAATACGATCGATGAAAAGGGCCGTGTCTCATTTCCTGTGAAATTGAGAACAGCTGTAAATCAGAACGTAGTTATGGTTACCAAGGGTTTGGATCGCTGCTTATGGCTTTTTACTACTGATGAATGGGAGGCTTTTCAAAGCAAGCTTATGAGTAATGCTTCTATGATGAAGAGCCGTAGCTTGAATGTTGTACGTCATTTTATTGCGCCTGCACAGCCTGTGGAATTTGATAAAAACGGCAGGCTTTCCATTCCTCAGAGCCTGCGCGAGTATGCGAATCTTTCTAAGGATTGTATCGTTCTTGGAATTGCGAAGTATATGGAGCTTTGGGATTCGCAGACTTATAAGGATTACCTGGCTGAAACGGAAGATTCTTTCCGCGATGCTGCAGAGGAATTCAACGATATTAATTTCTAAAAACTTTTTAAAATTAGGTGGGATTAAAAAGTGGAAATCGTACACACTCCGGTTTTATTAAATGAGTGTCTGGAA
>CADBSK010000007.1 GCA_902797305.1 uncultured Spirochaetaceae bacterium
GCAAGGTGTCCTTCGAACCTTTTAGTCTTCAAATCTTCCGGAATTGCAATATATCCGTTGATATATTCAGTTTCTGGAACATATTGTCCTTTTCCGCAGGAGAAAAATTGCTCAAAAACCGGTATTTTCTCCGTATCTGCAGCACATTCAACAACCACTTTAGGAGGAAGCTGTATATCAACCCCAAAAAACTCTTCTACAGTTGTTCCCAAAACCGCCATTAACTTCAATGTATCTTCTACATCAGGGATCCTTTCCTTGTAGATGCGGTTTTTCATAACTTGAACAGACACTCCGGCCTGTTCGCAGAGCCATACAAAGGTTTTTCCTTGCTCGGAAAGCACCTTTTTAATGTTCCCCCAGAATAATTTAGCATCCATGCTTGTTATCCTTATCCTTAATAAATTTAAAATAACACACTTTTTCTCTTTTGTAAATTACAAAGTAATTGTATAATTACTTTTACGCGCAAAAATGAAACGACATAAAACAATCGTATGATTACTATATATCGGCATTTTTTCGCAAAAAATTAACACGGTGACGTTATTTGTCACCGACATAATGTATAATAGTAGTTCGGACTTGTTCAGGGGTGGGACCAGGTTCAATTCAGAACTGATATTCTGCATCTAAAAAAATGGCATTGAGGGGAAATATGAGCAAAGAAAATTGTATTACAATTCTTGGACTTGGCTTGTCCAGCACACAGATCAGCTACAAAAATGTTCTTCGGGATATAGAACCGGAGGAACGTAATGGAGAAAGTGACAGTTTTTCCTATGCAGGCGAAGAATTTAAGCCAAATTCTGCCGAAAAGTACAATCTTGAACTGCGTAAACAGTATCAGATTCAAAGCTTTAACGTTGAAGAGCTTCCACACCGCATTCATACACGAAATATAGCCTATAACCATACTGAGAAACTGCTCGACGTTGCTACTTATTTAACCTCAGTTATGGAACTCGCAAGCGATGTAAACCATCAGTTAAAGGACATCATCAAAAGCACAAAGGCCATAAAATCTAATGCTGCAATCTCACCAGAACAGAAGAACTTTGCGATTGCCATGAGTTCTGTTGCTACCTACATCGATATTCTCGTTGAAATAAAGGCAAGAATCGTTGATTTACAGAACTCCAAGTATAATCATTATATCGACCGCTCCTTTGCAAACCTGGATACTCAGGTAAAAACTATGCTGGAAACCAGCTATGTACCGGATGAACTTGCCGTAAACTTCAACATGCTCTACGAAAACTACCCTCTCCACAAGTTCTCCAATGCAAAAGCTGAAGGAGTTTCCAGAATTACAGCGGAAACACGCTTTATCGACTTTTCTACCCGCCTCTACTCTGCTGCAATCAAAGTTTTCCTGATGGAACTGCTGGAAGAATTCTATCCTTATATCACCCCAAGGAACTTCCTGAATAATCCAAATAAACAGGCTTATTTTGTAATACCACTCAGTACCTACACAAAATTCAATTTTCTCAGAAGCGGGCTGACACGAGAGGAAGTTACTTTCCTTGAAGTTCAGAACAATATGGAAAAGACGGTCGCTAATTTCTCAAAATTTTTCAAAGAATCCCTGAATGCAATGAATTGTTTGCATGATAAATTGCAGGAACAGAAGAATGAACTCTACGAATTAAATGATGCACAGGAACTTGAAACAATTTTTGATACGTATATTAAGAAGTACGCAAAATGTTCTGCAGAAAGCAACATTAAATGTCTCAAAAACCTTGTAAAGAAGAATGAGCTTTTCCGTGAAAAACTTACAGTCCTCTTATTCGATATACGGCCAGATTTAATCGTCAACAAACTTAAATTCCATAAAGATCCATGGGATTTAAGCAATGTTGAACCTATGACTCCAGAAGAAAATGAACGCGATATCGATACCGTTGTTTATTTATGCAACCTCATGAAGCTTTGCTTTGGGGAAGAAAAATATTCAGGTATTAAAGTACAGTTTTCAAGAGTAATTCCTTTATTTGCAGACAATGACACTCCGCAAAAAAGTCTTCGCAGGTATTATAACTTTATAGAAAGTGGGAAACGTACCTGGTCAGACTCTGATTTTGGCAAGAAATTACGGGCTGCCCTTGAAATATAGAGATTCCACTACTTCATAAACAGCTTCTGA
>CADBSK010000008.1 GCA_902797305.1 uncultured Spirochaetaceae bacterium
AGGCAATCCTATGTACAAAGAGGCACAGGAAGTTTTTGAATCGCTTTCAATAGAAAATCATGACATCACACTTGAAAATATCAAAATAAATAAGAAACCAGATAACGACCGGATTATTTTTGTTGGTTCTCCAAACACAAAGATTCCTGCAGAAACCTGGCGAATTATCGACAAAGCACTACAAGGTAATCGCGTTATCACTTTTGATTATATTTCCAATGGTGAAAAAGAATCGAAAAACCGAAGAGTCCAGCCATGGCAACTTATATTTGATGATGGTAACTGGAACCTTCACGGTCTTGATGTTATAAAAAACGGCCGGCGTCGATATTCTCTTGAAAAAATAAATAACCTCAAGATGACCAATGAAATTTTCCAACTACCAAAAGATTATGATTTCAGAAATATGACCCGTGGTTCATTCGGCTGTATGTGTGATGACAGTTATCTTGATTATAAAATCCATCTTCACGGCTATGCCGCAAGATACGCCCAGAATAAAGTTTGGGGAGATAATCAGACAATAATACCAGATACAAAGAATCCAGGTCCTGATGGCGATGGAATCATCTTAAGCTTTAGAACTAATCAGCTCATTTGTGTTCAACGCTGGGTATGGAAATGGGCTGACGAAGCATTGCCGATTGAACCAAAAGAACTTGTTGATGATTGGTTAGCAAAGCGGGAGAAAGTGAATATCCTAAAGTTGTGATATTTCAAATTTATTACTTTCCTAATTTGTTCTTTTTAATTCTAATTAATCTTTTGGAAGCTCTTCCTGTAATTCAGTAGGAGGTGATTCTTTTACTTTTATGAAAAGTAACCAATAATAACCATACCTTTTATTAATTTCCGCTATAATATATTTACCGATATACAATTTCCAGTTGCAGCCCCCAAATTTCGGGCTATTATCTATAAAATCTGATTTATCAGTATGTATTATTTGCATTTCATGATGCAATTCATTATTTATTTGTTTACCAGAAACTATTTCTACATCCTTTACGAAAAAAATATTTGAATTATCATACTGGACCTTCTTTTCAGGTATCCATGTGTTGGATTTGTCATCTTCAAACCATTTCCACCACTCCGACGGGCTTATAAATCTCATTCACAATTCTCCATAAAACTAGATATCATCCTAAACAAGTTCAATGATATTTATATTAAATTCTTCTTTTACAATTTGTTTAAAATTCCTGAAATTTGAAACATTCCATTGCTTTGAAATTGCAATTGCTTTATCTTTTAAGTGAATAATATCTTTTGTAAAAAAGTCGTGGTCATTAGCTTGTTTTTCTTCTATAAAGACGGTCTTAAAACCGCTATATCCCGACTCTACATTTTTAGCAACTGAATCAGGAAAAATATCTCTTAATTCTTTTTCAGTATATTGAACTTTCGTGCAAATAGTTTTTATTACCTCTAAAACTGTCCTACTCATAGAACTATAAGACTCTTGTGTTCCATTATAATTTACATTACAAGCGATTCTTCTACCCTTCATACCACATAGCTTTTTATTATCCAAAGAGCATCCTTTCTTTTCTTTGAACGGAACAGTTTCAGATTTTTCTAAAATCTTTATTTCTTGGAAATCCTTTAAATAATCCTTTAACTTCTTTGGTTCAGCATTTTTTTCTAGATAAGATTGAATCTCTGGATATTTTGAACGAATCAAACAATTATAATCATCTATAAGTTCTTTATATTTAGAATAAATATATTTCTGAAACTGGATTTGAAACTCTTCAACATATTCTCCTTTAGCTTCATGACCTGTGAATGGATCAATTATTTTGGGAATAAACACAATATTCCATGGAGCTGTAAAACAAAAAACATTCTTTGTCAAACCAAAGACATGTGAGACCTGATAATTGAAGATAGATTCATTTTTTCTATAACCTGTATTTCTTTCTAGAAGTTGTGTTGGCTTAGTATTATTTGTTGGATCAATTTCTATATCAATTCCCAAAACATCTTTATACATAGCTTTTAGCAAATCGTTTCCTTTTCCGTCACGACCTGAACTTCGAATAAATAATTTACTATTTACATTTTGAGAGACATTCGTTTTTAGCTCATCCCAAAGCTTTTTAGCATGTTCAGCATCAATGGAAATAATATTATCAAGTCCAAATTTAAATAACTTGTCTTTACTTACTATTTCAAAAAACTGCTCATAAGAATCAAGTTTCATATTATTATTTCTGTTCCTTTAACCAGGTAATAATCTTTAATAAAGTTTCCTTATACAATCCAGTTGCAGATTGAATTTCTTCTTTTGCATCTTTTAAAACCAATACTCCTTTTTTATCAGCAGTAATCCCCAAATTATTAATAATTGTCTTAGCCTTGAAACCACCACCTCTAGCTGGACTATCAATATGCATAATTCCCATTTCAAGTTTTCTAAAACTCGTGGTTGGATTAATTAAGTATTCAAGAGCAAGCTGCATTTCTAAATCTTCAGAAGTATTTACAGAAGTTTTTATCAAGCTTGATGTTGTATTATTTTTGGTTTCTTTTCTCTGTACTATCGTTTCTTTAGCTGCTATTTCAAATCCATAATGCAATCCAATTTTATAGTTCTCCGCATCTTGTATTTTTAGATTAGATGAATTAAGCATAATTCTATTTAAGAAAGTTTCATAAACAGAGCCATACTTTTCCATGAAAACTTGCTGAGCGTAAGACTGAAGATATTCTGATTCTCCTATATCATTTTTCGAAACATATACCTGTGTAATATGAAGATTCTTTTTTGGTGTAAGAATATAATTCAATGGACATGTCATACGCAAAAAAATAGCTTTAATATATTCTTTGCTTTCTTGTGGTACAGCTATTTCTCTAGCATAGAAAGGACCGTATTCATCTTTTCTTAAAATCCAATCGGAATAATCACCTCTTGGAAAATACTGTTCACAAATATCTGAAATTGAAGAAGTATACTGTCCATCCCAATACCCTGTTCCCACATCAATAATATGTGAAATTTTATACCCTGCAGAATTTATTCCAGGATCTTTTGCACATATATCAAAAGCAGCTCTTTCTCTTTCTGTTCTACAACTTTGACCAAATCTTGCAGGAAACTTTCTTGAAATTAATAAATTCTTAAATTCTTCATAGTTTGGCACAAATCCATCAAAAGCCATTTTAAAAAAATATGCCGAAAAATAATTATCTGTATAAAAAAAACTATAGTCTTTATTAGTTAATGTATAAAATCCCCTTCTTAAATCATAATCGCCATTTCGGCCTCGATCTCCAAATTTTCTAATCGCATATACCACATTTGTATCATCTATGTATTGATATAACAAGTTACACCATTGACTTATAATTTCTTTCGATATCAATTTTGGCTCTACAAATTCCGTCCAAAAATCTTTTATTGTTCCGGCCTCACCAGAAATCATTCTTGGAATCGATGGTTTTGATATAAAACTCAGTTTATCTTGTAATGTCATGTAAAACTCCATGAAGTATAATGTACATTATACACCCTAAAAATCAGAAAAGCTAATTATAGAATGCCTTCTAACTTCAAGATACATAGAATTAGTTCCCATGTCACGGGAATGATTTTTATACTACTCCGCGTCTTCAATGTTCCGATAAGCCATCTTCTTCCTGTCGCTGTGTTTTTTCAGTCCTTTACCACCGGAGTTCTTTTGGCGTAAGTCACCGTTGGTTAGAACAGAGATAGACTTCTCGCTGGACTGGCGGCGTTTTTTTGCATCACTCTCAAGCAGTTTCCAAGTTTCTTCTTTCTTTATGAGGATATCATTGGCACTATTTAGATGAAGTGCCAATTGCAGCTGATTATTTTCTGCTAAATATTCAATGCAGACTTCAAGGTCTTTGAGGCAGATTCCGGCCTTATTCTTGCCGGAGATTTTTGCGTTTTCTCGAACCTTCTTGGCAAGATTTGCTTCTGTTATAAGAGACTTTTCTTTCATCTGCTCAAGGACAGTTACTATCTCTTTCTTAATCGGTGTAAGTTCATTCATGTTGTTTACTTTAATAATCGAGTTTCCCAATGTAGTGAAGTTTTTCTGATTTTGCAAGCTGACCTGGATTAGTTCCCGGCTGACCTGAAGGAACAGGCAGGTTCAGTTCTTTATAATATTCCTTCCAGTAATCCGTAATTTCTTTTTTGCCGTCACCAAACTTCATTTTAATCACATCAAAAATCGGAAGAATTTTTGCAACATATTGAGAACAGTAAAACTTTCCGTTGTCAGGATAAAAACTGTGATTGTATTCGCATCCTATATATTTTTCAGCCCTCTCCCGGATAAGGTCTGCTTCAATCTCAGGATAACGGTATACAAATACACTGCGCTTTTCTTCAGCAAGGTATTCAGCCAGATTCTGTTTTGCCACTCCCCTTTTTCTTGACGCATGATAAATCATTCCGTCAAAATAAATTCCCACATGACTGTATTTTTCTGTTGCTTCAATTATCGCTTTTGAAAGTTCTGACTCATCCGTCATAAAAAGAAGATCACCGTTTTTTAAATTACTCGTATTCATTTTGTTTTCCTGTAAGCCCGATAAATACTGCAGCCGTAAATGACACAGTCTGAATTCATTTTTCTG
>CADBSK010000009.1 GCA_902797305.1 uncultured Spirochaetaceae bacterium
AGCACAACGACTTGGACTTGAAAGTTATGCAAGTGATTTAAATCCTGTCCCTGTAATGATAAACAAGGCTATGATTGAAATTCCGCCCCTTTTTTATTCAAGGAAACCTGTACATCCAATACCAGAATCTGAAAAATGGATAGAAGAAAATAAGGAATACAAAAATTTAGAAGGATTAGCTGAAGATATAATTTATTATGGTAAAGTTCTCCAGGATGAAGTCAGTAATAGAATTGGCCATTTATATCCTAAAATCAAAATAACGCAAGAAATGATTTTAGAACGCCCTGATTTAGAGCCTTATTTAAACAAAGAACTATCTGTAATTACATATATTTGGGCAAGAACAGTAAAAAGTCCCAATCCTGCATTTAGGGATGCTGATGTTCCTCTTATAAGCTCCTTTGTTCTTAGTAAAAAGAAAGGAAAAGAAGTTTGGGTAGAACCAATAATCGAAAACAAAAAGATATCATTTAATGTGAGAATTGGAGAATGCCCAAAAGAATATGAAACAGGAACAACAATAGGAAAGAGAAAAGCTTTTTTCTGTTTATTATCAAAAACAGCTATAGATTATGATTATATTCGTGATTTTGGAAAAAGCAAAGGTTTAGGTATTATGCCTATTGCCATTATAGCAGAAGGAGAAAGAGGAAGAATTTATCTATCTCCGAATGACGAAATGTTGGAAGCGCTAAAATGCATCCCAAAATGGAAACCTGACAATGAATTACCTCATAATCCGAGAGATTTCAAAACTCCAAATTACGGGATAACAAAGTTTGGTGACTTATTTACTAATAGGCAATTAGTTACTCTAAATACATTCTCAGACTTATTACCTTTAACAATTGAAAAAATAAGAAAGGATGCATTAACAGCCGGTTACATTAATGATGATATTGGTATTGAAAAAAAAGGAAATGGAGCATTAGCATATGCTCAAGCAATTGCTGTGTATTTAAGTTTTGCATTAGATAGGCTTGCTGACTACGGAAGTACTTTATCAACATGGAAACCTTCCGGAGAACAAGTTATGCAGACATTTAAACGTCAAGCCCTGCCTATGACATGGGATTTCCCGGAATCAAACCTTTTGGGAACAAAAGCAATTTGTTGGAATAAGTCAATTCAATACACTGCCGAAAGTTTATTATCACTTAGTATACACAATGAAAAAATTGGTTATGTATTCCAAGCTGATGCTCAAGCACAGACTATATCACAAAACAAGGTTATATCTACAGATCCCCCTTATTATGATAATATTGGTTATGCTGATTTAAGTGATTTCTTTTATGTATGGCTCAGACATAATTTACGTACTATTTATCCATCTATTTTCTCCACTTTAGCAACTCCAAAAATAGAAGAACTAGTTGCTACGCCTTATAGACATGATGGAAATGAAAATGCAGAATTATTCTTTTTGAATGGAATGACAAAGGTAATGACTAACCTTTCAAACCTTGCAAATAAAGCCTATCCAGTAACAATTTACTATGCTTTTAAGCAATCTGAAACACAGGATAATTCTACCTCAAGCACAGGTTGGGAAACTTTTTTACAAGCTGTAATTGATTCAGGTTTTTCCATTACTGGAACCTGGCCTATGAGAACAGAGCTTTCAAATAGGATTATTAGTTCTGGCACAAATGCTTTAGCATCTTCAATAGTCCTTGTATGTCGAAGACGTTCAGAAAATGCAGAAGTAATTAGTCGCAGAGAATTTCTACGAGAACTAAAAAACACAATGGATTCTGCTAAAGAAATAATGACTCAAGGTGACGAAACTACATCCCCTGTTGCTCCAGTTGATTTAAGTCAGGCAATTATTGGTCCAGGTATGGCTGTATTCAGCAAATATAAAGCTGTACTTGAAGCTGACGGTAGCGCGATGAACGTAAAAGAAGCTTTAAAACTCATTAATCGTTACATGGAAGAGGATGATTACGATGCAAATACACTTTTCTGCAAAGACTGGTTTAACCAGTATAGCTGGGAACAGGGGATATACGGAGAAGCTGATGTATTGGCTCGTGCTAAAAATGCTAATCTTCAAGTCTTACAGAATAATGGAACAATAAAAAGTGGACAAGGAAAAGTTCAACTTACACACTGGAAAAACTATGAAGATTCAGAAACTATTCTTGTAAATCCAACGCTAAGTACATGGAATCTTTTACATCAGTGTATTCATGAATTGAATATTCACGGAACACAGGGAGCAGCTACTATTTATGCACGTTATCAAAATCGTACAGCTGATATTCGCAGTTTAGCTTATTCAATGTATACTCTCTGCGAACGTAGTGACCGAGCTGAAGATGCAAGAGTTTATAACGAACTGATTATTGCATGGGATGATATTGAAAGCGAAAGTTCAAGAGTGGTTATAAATAAACAACCAGGCTTGTTTGATTAATAAATAATTTATAAGAGGATATATATGGCACTTAAAGCATGGCGAGAAATTGCAATTCCACATGAGGATGTATTAAATGGAACTTCAACTCAATCAGAGTTTGCTGCAGATTTAAACTCAGTTGCTTCTGGTAAAGCAAGTTCTGAATACCAAGATGCTCAGACTTTTTATAGCAGAACATACATAACAGAAGGTATGTCTTTACTTTTGAAAAATGTAATTATGAGACTTAATGGTAAAGGTGGAGAGCCTGTTATTCAGCTTAAAACTTCATTTGGTGGTGGTAAAACACACTCAATGATTGCAGTTTATCATCTTGCAAAACATTCTTGTCCACTTAATCAGCTGCAAGGTATTTCTCCATTACTTGATACTTTAGGATTTAATGACATTCCTCAGGCACAAGTTGCTGTAATTGATGGAAACAGCTTAAGCCCAGGACAATCATGGACTCGTGGTTCATATCAAATTCAAACTTTGTGGGGAGAACTTGCTTGGCAACTTGGAGGAGAAGAAGGATATAAACTTCTTGAAGAATCTGATAGAAACAGAACTTCTCCTGGAAAAGATTTGCTTGTTTCTATTTTCACCAAATATGGACCTTGTGTAATTCTTGTTGATGAGCTTCTTGCTTTTATTCGTCAGCTTATTAGTGATGATACACTACCAGCCGGAACATTTAACAGTAATATTTCTTTTGTACAGGCTTTAACAGAAGCTTGTAAGATTGTACCAAACTGTATTCTTCTTGCTTCTCTTCCTGAATCTGAATCTGAGCTTGGAACAGCAGGTGCAAAAGAAGCATTAGATGCTCTTGAAAAATATTTTGGTCGTGTTCAGGCAATTTGGAAGCCTGTTGATACAGAAGAATCATTTGAAATCGTACGCCGACGTTTATTTAAAGATATAACTGATGAAAATACAAAGAAAGAAGTATGTCGAGCTTTCTTTGATATGTATCATGCTGAACATTCTATGTTGCCACAGGAAACTCAAGAATCATCATACCTTGAACGACTTGAAAGAGCATATCCAATTCACCCTCAATTATTTGACTGTCTTTATGAAGAATGGGCTACTCTTGATAAGTTTCAAAAGACACGAGGTACGCTCAAACTTCTTTCTACGGTAATTGCAGCATTATGGAAACAGAACAATACAGATTATTTTATTTTACCTTCAAGTATTCCAATTTCTGATGGAAAGGTTTCTACTGAATTATGTGCTGTTTTAAATGGAAGTGGCTGGGAACAGGTAATTAATAAGGATATTGATGGAGATAATTCTGAAAGCTCAAAGATAGATATGTCTGATTCTAGAATTGGAGCATTGATGTGTGCAAGAAAGGTTTCTCGATCTATCTTTATGAAAACATCTCCAATTTCGAATGAATTGAATGCTAATAATCATAATGGCCAACAAGTAAAAGGCGTTGCTTCTGATTATATTCTTCTTTGCTGCTTACAACCTGAACAGAATGCTGCACTGTATACAGATGCTATAAGAAAGGTTGCAGATAAACTTCATTATTTAAGTATTTCAGGAAGCGGCATTGGAGCTGATAAGTGCTATTATCGTTTTGCTACAACTGCTAATATGCGAAAAGAACTTGAAGACAGAGTTAGTAGAATAAAAGATAATGATCCAAAAGTTTTAACTCTCTTAAAAGAAGAATTAAGAAGACTTTCTAACGCTGCGAACTTCCTTAGTTATTTTCATCCATTCCCTGAAACTTCTGAAGTACCTGATGATGAAGCATTAAGATTAATATTTTTAAGCCCTGCTCAGTATTATTCAACTTCTGAAGAATTACGTTATGCCGAAGTTGCCGCAAAAGAATATGTAAAACAATGTGGCAATAATTTGCGAAGTCATCAGAACAGACTTTTATTTGTTGCTCCGGACAGTAAAACTATTTCTTTGGTTGAGCAAACCGCAAAAAAGTGTATTGCATGGAATTCTATTATTGAAGATGCAACTAATGGAAGAATTAATCTTGATATGTATAATATGCGTAATGCAAGGAATGATTTTGATACTGTAAAAAAAGCCTTATCTAGTCAAATTCAAAATTGTTGGAAGCATTTGCTTGTACCCTACCAATCTATGGATGATTCAAGTTTCTCTATTGAATGTTTACCAATAAATAACAATGACTTCTTTATTAGGTCGATTGAAAATACTTGTTTAGAAAATGAATATGTTATTAGAAAATGGGCTCCTGTTCATTTAAATAAAGTTATTAATAATGTTTATTGGAAGAATACAAAGGAACCAATTCAAGTTTCGAAGCTTTGGCAAGATTCTACAAAATATATTTATTTTGATCGATTTCAGAATAAACAAGTTTTAGAAGATGCCATTAGACAGGCTTCTGGTTCTACTGATTATTTTGGTATTGCAGATGGCTTTGACAATGATGGAAAATTACTTGGACTTTCAATTGGAAAAGATGTATTCCAGATTACTGATGAATCTGTCTTGGTTCCACTTGAAACTGCAAAGAGACTTTTGGAAGAAAAGGCTGAAACACAACGTATAAATGAGCCTGTTCCTCCAGAAAGTTCTGATACTACATCAAATGGAGCAACAAATACAACAATAGATTCTCCTGCAGTTGACAATATATCAGTGATACCAACTAAGAAATCACATTTCTACCTTGAGCAGAAAATTCCATTTGGGGAATTAATTCCTAAGGCAGATAAAATTTACGAAGAAATTATTAAGGCCTTGATTCAATCTCCAGATGTAGATTTGGATGTCCGAATTTCGATAGAAGCTAGCTTTGTTGATGGTGCTGAGGACAATATTGTTCGAGCTGTTTCGGAAAATTTGAAAACATTGAAGATGGGGCCTGGGGATTGGAGTTAGCTTGATAATAAACAGTTGGTATTTTTGTTATGCAAACACTTGAATCGATAATTGAAGCTTATGCATTTGAAAAAATGCAAGACTACGGACTTCTCTTAATTCCTCTTCCTACAGGTGCTGGTAAGAGTTATACCGTATTCAGTTTTATTCATAATGTGCTTGCACAACAAAAAACAAATCAAAAAATTCTGTTTGTTACTTCATTAAAGAAGAATTTACAGATTGAAGAATTAGAAAAACATTTTAAGACAGAAGAAGAGAAACAGCTTTTCAATGATAAAGTAATTCTTTTGAAATCAAATCTGGACTTTGTAATTGAGACTCTTTTCAAAGTAGAAAGAGTAATTCCTCCTCATATAAAAGAAACCAGAGAGTATAAACAATTACACACAGCAATAAAGTACTGCTCTGATATGGAAAGTAATGTCTATTTCAAAAGTAACTATCAGGTAATCGAAACTGTCAAAAATAAAAAAGATGAAATCAAAAACAAATACGAACCTAATTTCAGAAGAAAAATTAAAGCAATTATAAATGAAAGTGTTCCTAAAAAAGCAGGTTATAAACAACGTCTAACTTATGTAAAAGCCAAAATGCCTTGGCTTCTGGATTTGTATCCTCAGATCTTATCGAATGAAAAACAAGTCTTTCTTATGAGTATGGATAAATTCTTATTAAGAAATGACACCATCGTAGATAAATCATATTTTGTTTATAAACAGCTTGCAAAAAACGCAATTGTGTTCATTGATGAATTTGATGCAACTAAAGAAACAATCCTTAATCGTTTGATTGATAATGCTACTGATTCAAGAATTGACTATGCAATCACCTACAAGATGATTCATGACACTTTGGAGCAAGGGAATTTTCCAATCAGTCTTATTACACCATCAGAAAATACTAAGAAAAGATATGAACAGGGCGGGTTAAGAAAAAAACTAGAAGACGTTATTCCAGAATTAAAAGAACGCTCTGATAAACTTTATAAGCAATTTAATATGCAGTATTTTTTCAAAAATATTGAAACAGAAAATGAGGATGCTGCATTCTTATTTCAAGATATACACAGTATTACTATCTCCAACAAAGATAATAAAAGTAAAATTGTCTTCAAAGAAAACAAGGCCTCGAATTTAAATGAAATTTATTATACCGATAGAAACAAACAGACAGAACAAAAAGAGAATACAAAGAGTTTTGTTTATATGGTTGCTTCTATTCGTGGTTTTCTTCAAAAGTTTAGTAGTTCAGTTCATACTTTAGCCATTAATCTGCAGCAATTACAAATAGAAAGTGGTATTGAGGATTATACATTAGAGGAAGGAATCCGTTCAGTCTTGGATGTTTTTTTCTCTGGAGATTCATTTACAAAAATAAAAGAATATTTCGTTAAACAAATATTGCTGTATAGAAGTAACCTAGAGGAAAACAAGAAAAAGGAATTTGACGGTTCCTTCTTTGAGAATGGTTTTTCTTTCTATGCTATTGAAGATAATAACAATCATACTTTGCGTTCTGCAATTATGATGACTTCTCTGGAATCAACTCCAGAAAAAATTCTACTTGATGTATGCAAAAAAGCAAAAGTTTTTGGGATCTCAGCTACAGCTAATTACAATACTTTAATTGGTAATTACGCTCTGGATGATTATATTATTCCCAAACTTAAGAAACACTATTATTCGCTGAATGAAAGTGAATTCGAAGTTCTGGCAAATCAATTCAAAAAATCAATAAATCATTATGATAGAGTAAAGATTCAGGCCACTCCTATAACATCAGATTACAATTATAACCAAGAATCTTGGAAGGCCGTTTTCCACAAAGATGAGGATTGCGAAGAAATCTACAATATGATTGGGCAATCTATTTCATCTACTTTCGACACCAATAATTATTTGAAAAACAGATATCTTAGGATTGCAAAAGTATTCAAAGCATTTTTAGAGACAAAAGAAATAAAATCTTTCTTATGTATGCTCACAAAATTCCCTGATGACAAGAATGAACTAAATAAAGGTATTCTCCAGAAAATATTTGAAAAGATATCTCGTGGCTCAAAAACATTTGATGATTCTGTAGTAATTTTACGAAGTGGAAACGATTACGAGGTAAAAAAAGAAGATCTTTTGAATAAACTTGCTCATGGAGAAAAGAAACTTGTTCTCTCAACTTATGCCACAATTGGTGCAGGGCAAAACCTACAATATAAAGTACTGTCTGATATTGAAACAGTTTTTATTAATGATTTTAAACAATCTGATGAAAAAGACTTCGATGCTATTTACCTGGACAAACCAACTAATCTTATCAAACAACTAAGGGAATCAAACACAGAAGATGACTTTACCGAATATCTTGCACAGCTAGAATATTTAATGACTTCAGGAGAGTTAAGTAGAAATAATGTTTTAAGCTTAGTAGAGGCAGGTTTTAAACTTCATTATTATGGTCAGGAGAATCGAAAAATAGATGC
>CADBSK010000010.1 GCA_902797305.1 uncultured Spirochaetaceae bacterium
AATGTAATGAAGTTTATCGGATTCATCATAACTGGTAGGTTCAAAACTTATAGTCTGTTTTTCTCTTATTGAATATGTATTTGCAATGGAAAAATCAATAATCATAGAAACTCCTTGATATCCAATCTATTATCGGCATAAAATATCAAAAGTATTGCCATTTTTGCAGATTATTTGCAAATTTTCAATTACTTTTTATATCTTCATATTAAACTGTATTTTCGACACTAAAATTTACATTTTAGAATTTTTTTTGAATACTTCTATTATAAATTTTATTATGAATAATGTTCTTCTGTTGCGAAGTGCACAATGAAGCAAATAAGTTCGCAAACCTCAAATTATTATTTGTTATGTCGTATGATGAGTTAAACAAAATAGGTATATACCATATAATATTATTTATATTTTTATTTATGTTCAATCCTCGATTTTTTAATTCATTTAAGCATTCAAAAATTATATTTAAGATGAAATAATTATCTTTTCCGTCAAATATAATAGTATCGAAAATCGAAGAATAATACATAGCAAACTTAAATTCTAATTTTACAAATAATATTTCTTTATTAATTATTTCATCTGCCAGGATTTGTCCAAGAGCAACAAAATATTGATCAAAATTACATAAAGTTGAAACTTTTTTATTCTCAATTAGCTTATAATATTTTGGATTAGGTTTTTCAATTATAAAATTGGATAGTTTCTTATCAGAACATGAAGAAAGAGAATAAAGCAAAATTAGTAAAAACAAATCATTCTTTATAGAATTATTCATTTTTAAGAAAGAAGAAATTCCAGTACAATCTAATTCTTTATCGAATACATAAGAATTCAAAGCAAAATCAATCAATAAATCATTTCGGTTTATAAAATTATAGGAAACGTATGATTCTATATCATTTTTTGTTAATAAATGTAAATCATTATTAAAAGATAGTTGATTATACAAATTTTTGTATATCATACAGCGGTCATCTAAAGAAAATTGAAAAATGTTTAATAAATTTTCAATGCTTTGAATTGTAATTTCATGATTATAAGATTCTATGTAAGATTTTAAAATATAATATTTGCATAATACTGAGTTTGTTTTCTTTGCAAATTCAATGAAAGTCTTTTCGTTTCTTTTATGGATTCTTGCATATCTTTTCTCTAGTAGTAAACAAATAATATCTCGTGACAAATCATATTTTTCTTCCTTCATTCCATTCCCATCTTTTACATATACTTTTGAAATATTTTTAGATTCTTCATACATAGAGGTTATTACTTGCTCAGGGTATTCATAAAACAAAGCCTGTAACATGTAAAAATATCCCCAATCTAATTCCAAATCAAATTCATGAATGCCATGCATACAAATATTATTAACAAATGTAATATCATCGCAATCTTCATTTGTACTAGTGCAAAATCTATTTTTCTGTACAAAACGTTTTTTTTGTTCTGTTAGCAACTCTTTTACTGCTATAGTAATTGTATCCTTTTTATAATCGCTGCTTCTTTTATTTAATGAATTAATAAAGAAATGATTAATGAAAGTTTTTTTCATTTTTCCATAAGCATGATGAACATAGATTTTTCTATATATTTTTACAAAAAATGCTGGTGTTAGAAATCTATTAAAGAAAAGCGCCTTTCGTAAGATTTTTTTTGCATTTTTTCTTGTGTACTTTTTTTCTGATTCAGAATTTGTTGAAATAGGTTGATTTTGAAGATTCTTTTTTACTAATTTGTCTTTATTAAAACAGTCTGAATAACAGTCTGTAAATTTCTTTTCATTTTCTCGACTTAGTTGACTTATCAACAAACTATGATTATTTCTAAAAGCACCATTCCAAGAATTACTTAAATTATAAAATCTTGTATTTCCAAAAGATTCGATGACTAAATATCTGTCGTGTAATTCATTTTTTCTACAATAATACAATTCTCCTTGTGAGAAATATTTATAGAAATTATTTTCTAAATCTTTCGAAGTAAGTTCTTCTCCTTCCCGCTTTGAAATGTCAGGATCTAATGTAGCTAACTTAACTGGTACATCAGTAATTCTACAACTTATTAAAGATTCCAAACCGTTTTTATCAAAAAATGAATCTATGATAATGATTTTTTCTGCACCAGAAAAATTATTTTTCATCCATTCCAAAAATTCATTTTGACCGTCTATAGTAAAATCAAAGAATATTGATTCCAATTGGGTATGCTTATTCAAACCAAAATATTGAATATACATATCTTTCAAATCAAGCCATGGATTTGCATTATTCGATGTAGAAAATGAAGAATGTGATTGTACTGGGATTGTTTCAATTTTATTTGAAAAACGATTTTTTAATAATGAAGACGCTCCTCCAGATATATTCATTCCACAAGAAACAGTTCGTATGCAATGTCCATTTTCTTGGTAAACTATATTAGAAAGAGAAATGCCTTTTTCATAAATAGAAATTGTAAAATCAAACCAAGCTTCTAAAATGGTATTATTTGGTAAAATAATTGTGTATTGCTGCGAATTAAAATCATAAATATGATCATATAGAATACAATCATTATCACATAATTTTACTTCAACATAATAATTTGAAATTGTATCAGTTCTTATTTCTATTTTTCGTTGTTCAATACTTAACTCGAATGAGGGTAATGAAGAATAAATCGATAAACACCCAGGAAGTGCTTCATTTCGAAAGATATTTATACCTAGAGCTTTTTCTATATCATTATGAATTTCATTTTGTACATCAAAAAAAATTTTATCAGTAATTTTTGTTTTTTTCTCAATAAAATCAAGAAAACTTTTTTGATGATTAAAATTTGGGTAGTAGTTTTGTAAATTACAACAACAATTCTTATACGGTGAAATTTCTTTATTTAAGAAGAATTGAGGCCGTTTTACGTAATTAGCGTATTCAGTGTTTATTATAGTTTGATTATAAATTGAGAACTCAAAATTTATATAACATTCATTATTTTGTATCGATTTTAATGAAATTGGGGTAAACGCTTTTATTGTAAGATAATTACAATTTAATTGATTAGAATCAAGTACTGTATCAAGTATAGCTGACCAATATAGAAACTTGTCATTACCGATATTTATATATACTTTTATCAATACTTGCGTCATCTAAACACTCCTTTTTCCAGTAACAACTTCAAAAATGAGCGACTTCTTGTATTCCGTCAAATCTGTTATGAGCAATTCTTTTTCGGCGATAAGACTATCGATTTGAGCACATTTTGAATCGAGCATTTTTGCAATGGATTCTTGTTCGGGGAGAGGTGGAAGAAAAATCTGAACATCACCAATCTCTGTTGCAGAAATATGAACTACTTTAAGTTTTGCTTTATTTCTACTTTTTTGGTTTTGTGCATAACTGCTATTCATTGCATAACTCAAAAAACTTGGATTCTGTTTATGTTTAGCAATGATAATATCACCACCTGCCAAACAATTTTCATTACCAAGATATGCTATACACTTTCCAATTTCTTCTACCAGTTCGCCAGTTCCTACAAACAGAATATCTCCGTTCGTAAAATATTTTTGAACAGGAATCTTAGAATTGAATGTTTTTGAAATACAGTTTGAAAACGATTGATTGTATTTTGAATAAATCTCTCCATATCGTACACATGGAGTATCTCCATCTTCAAACACTTCTTCTTTTGTAATTCCTGCTCCTTTTTCTAATGAGGTTGCTACAAACTTGAACCGTTTTACTCCCCATCCCTCTGGTATTTCGCCAATCCATTCAATTCCGCTGTCTTTCTTTTTGCAGTTCAAGTTTTTACCTGTTACCGCTTCAAAGATTACAGACTGTTTCCAAGCCTTATATTCTTCTATGGATTTTTTTGATTCTTCGATTATAGAATCAATCTGTGCACACTTTGAATCGAGATATTCGGCTATGCGTTGTTGGGTTAAACGAGGAACTAAAGGCAATGGTATTTTAGCAAAGTTTGAATATCGTAAAGCCTGACCATCACGTATTAAATCAGAAGTACTCTGCAATGCTTTTATATAGGCATACGATTTAAAAAGCCATTTATAATACTCAGGATATACAAAATTTAAATTTGGAATGAGCATCACATACGCAGAACTTATACACCCCCGCTCTTGACTATATTCAAGCCCACCCTGAAAACTACGCATACTAATTACAAAATCACCAGGTTCAACATGCTTCAATATATTGAAATCTTTTTCAACAACAACAACTCTTTGTTGCTCAATTTCCATAAATTTCTTCTGATTTATAATTCCATGCTTTTGACTTGCAGTTAATTGCTCATCTCCAACATGAGCCCTTTCTTTTCGTTGTGAAAACAATGCTTTGGGTTGTACGATTTTCCAATCATCAGGGATTTCCCCAATCCAATCTATTCCGCTCTGTTTCATTTGTCCGATCCGTCAATATGGGAGTGTCTTTCTGCGAAGATTTCTTTTTGTCGCTCAATCTCGTCCGCAAGTTCTTTTTCTGTCGGGAGCAGTGTCAGATACTTACTTGCAAAAATCTGCTTGGAGTCGTTCAACACAGAATACTTCGCCACCGTTTTGTCGGTTTCTGAACAAAGCAATATGCCAATGGTCGGGTTGTCATCTTCTTTTTTGTAGATGTCGTCAAACATACGAACATAAAAATCCATCTGCCCCACATCGCGGTGAGTAAGCGTGTTCATCTTCAAGTCCACAAGTACAAAGCATTTGAGCAAAAAATTGTAAAACACAAGGTCGATGTAAAAATCTTCTGTTTCCGTCCGCACAAGTTTCTGTCGCTCCACAAAGGCAAAGCCTTTTCCCATTTCAAGCAAAAAATTTTGCAGGCTGTCGATTATTGCCTGTTCAAAGTCGCTTTCTTCATAGCTTTTATTTTCCGGAAGCCCCAAGAATTCAAGCACATATGGATTTTTTACGAATTCAAGTTTTTTGTCCTGAAATTCTTTTGTATTCTGCTCCATTTCTTTTATTACAGGCTCTTTTATCTGCGAACTCAAAAGCCTCTCATAGTATTTTGTGCCGATGTTCCGCTCCAAAGTCCGAGTGTCCCAATTTTGTGCCGCACTTTCGTTGCAGTACCAGTCGCGAGCTTCTTTTTGCGTAACGCGCATAATCAGCTTGTAATGGCTCCAAGTTAAAATTCTCCACACTGCGGAGAATTTCTCTGGCTCTGTGAATCGCTCATAGAACATACGGAAATTGTACAAACTTTGCGTTGAAAAGCCTTTGCCGAATTCCTTTGTAAGTTCTTCCGAAAGATTCTTTATAATTTCTTTTCCGTACTCCGCCCTGTTTTCGCCGTTCTGCTCCTGCAAGACAATTCTTTTTCCCGTAAGCCAATAGGCATAAACCATCGCATAATTCACATGATTTTTTGCATATTGCCTTGATTGGGTAAATATGGCTTTTATGTCGGAAACATAATCTTCCGTAAAAGCTATTTCTGATTCATAATAATTCGCAATTTCAGGTTCCATTTCTTCTCACCTCACTTCCGACTTTTCACTTCGAATGAATTTCATTTTTGGCTGTACAAAGTAAAATACCGATTGTCGGATTTTCTGGAATACGTTCTTTTCTGGCTACAGCAAGAACTCTTTCCTTGTCATTGCTAAGCAAAAGGCGTTCATAAAGCTG
>CADBSK010000011.1 GCA_902797305.1 uncultured Spirochaetaceae bacterium
AGATTGGTGCCGGCCGCCCAGACGTAGTAGATATGATTATGAACAAGGAAGTTTGTTTGGTAATCAACACACCAAAAGCAAAACGCAACTATGCCGAAGACCGCAAGACAATCCGCAAGGCTTGTCTCAAGTACAAGGTATCTTACATCACAACTCTTGCCGGAGCTCTTGCTGCAGTTAAGGGTATTGAATGTGTTAAGAATGGCATGGGAGGAGAAGGAGGCGTTCGTTCACTCCAGGAGTACCACGCACTTATTAAATAGTATTAGATTTAATAGCTAATAAAAACGAGAAAAGCAAGTCTCACAAATGTGAGACTTGCTTTTTTTTATGGCAATCTGTTTCCGCTTGCCTGGTAAAGTTCATACCATTCTTTTTTAGAAAGTGTAAAATCCGTGAAGCGTGCTGATTCTTGAATTCTATTAGGATTTGTGGTTCCTATTACAGCTTGCATGTTGGCAGGATGCCGTAAAATCCATGCAAGAGCGACAGCATTTGCGCTAACATTATTTTCACTTGCAATTCGATATAGCACTTGATTCAGATGAGGATATTTTTCTGAGTTGATATAGATTCCTTCAAAATAACCATATTGCATAGTTGACCAGGCTTGAACGGCAATATTATTCATTTTGCAGTATTCCAGAATTCCGCCGTCTCGCATTGTAGCCCCATCCCATTTCATATTTACCTGAAGAAAAGAATCAATCATAGGAGTGTGAGCGACTGAAAATTGAACCTGATTAGCACATATTGGTTCATTTATATATCGCCTAATCAGTTCCATTGTCATTGGATTACAATTGCTTAATCCAAAGTTGAGAACCTTTCCTGATTTCTTGAGCTTTTCAAAGGCGCTGGCAATTTCCTCAGGTTCCATAAGCGGGTCCGGGCGATGTAAAAGTAAACTGTCCAGATGATCGGTTTTTAATCGTGACAAGCTTGCATCTACGGCTTTTAAAATATAATCCTCTGAAAAATCAAACCATGTGAGGCCGTTTTCATTACGGATTCCGCATTTAGATTGAAGAAACATCTTATTTCTTAAGCCAGGATTTTGTTCAAATGTTAAACCGAGCTGGGATTCAGCTTTACCGTTGCCGTAACAGTCAGCAGTATCAAAGTAGTTAATTCCTTGATCTAGGGCAGTATTTGCCAGAGTTGCGATTTGTTCAGTTGATAAATCTGAAGTTCTCATCAATCCAAGAATTAATTTTGAAACTTTTGTCTTATTCTTTCCAAATTCAATATAATCCATTGTAATAGTATACATAGAGTTTATAAATTTGAGAATTTAAAAATGAGTGTTATAATCAAATTTACTAAGGAGTACTAAAACTATGAAACAGACAAGTAGAGATATTAAAAAGAGAAGTTTGGTGTTTACGCTTATTCTTGGTATCGGACTTTCGATTGCATCATTCAATTTTTTGGAAACAGTTGTTTGTTCAAAAATTTTAAAAGGCGCTATTAAGGTAGATGACGCAAACGATTATGCAAATATGGTAAAAGGATATGCATTGTCGGTAGAAAAAGACATTCAGGGATATTTTAAATCGCTGGATTATTATACAAGTGCTGATGTAATGACTTATGGCTCTCTAGAAGAAATTGGTCGCTGGCTTGTTAGTAAAGAAAATAAACGAGATCCTATTTTTGATTATATTATGATTGCTGGTCCAGATGGATATTCTTATAACGATATCGGTTCACGAACAAATATCATAACAAGAGACTACTTTAACGCGATTATAAATGAAGGAAAAGATTATTATGTTGACAATCCTGTAATTTCTAAAACAACAGGAGAACCTGTAGTTCATATTACTCGCGCGATAAAAAGAAATGGTAGAACCATTGCAATGGTTGCTGGGGTAATTAATCTAAATACTATTACAGAAGAAATCAATAAAATTAAAATTGGTGAAAACGGATACACATGGATGCTCTCTTCTGATGGTACAGTAATATCTCATAAAGTAAGTGATTATATTATGAATAAGAACTTTATAACCGGACTATCAGAAGGCCACGAAGATATGGCTGCTGTTGCAAAGGAAATTGCATCAGGAAAAATCGGTTCTAAATGGATAAAAGGTCTGAATAATGGAATGGATTTTATTACATATCATAATATAAACGGAACTCCATGGGGGTTGGCGGCATCAATTCCTCAGGACCAGATTTATGATCTTGTATATCTAGTTAGAAAGTTTATGATTCTTTTTGGAACAATTGCAGTTTTTGCAAGTATATTCCTTGGTGCATTCTTGATTGCAATTGCAATTAAACCGTTAAAAGTTGTAGAGAATGCGATTACAGGAATTGCAACCGGAAATGCCGATTTGACTCAGAGAATCGAAATTTCTGCAAATAACGAAATCGGATCTGTTGTAGGCGGGTTTAATGCTTTTGCTGCTAAATTGCAGGAAATTATTCGTGATGTAAAAAATTCAAAAGAAGATTTATCAATAGCCGGAGAAGATATGAGTGCCAGTGCTCAGGATACTTCAACAGCTATCACACAAATTATTACAAGTATTGATGAAATTGGAACACAAATTCAGTCACAGGCTGCCGGTGTAGAAGAAACTGCTGGTGCTGTTAATGAAATTGCTTCAAATATCGAATCTTTGGAACGCATGATTGAAACTCAAAGTGCTGGTGTAACACAGGCCTCGGCTGCGGTAGAGCAAATGATAGGTAACATTAATTCTGTAAATGATTCAGTTGATAAGATGGCGTCGTCTTTCCAGAATTTAAGAGTTAATGCACAGCATGGATTTAGTAAGCAGCAGGATGTAAATGAACGAATCAGACAGATAGAAGTTCAATCATCAATGTTACAGGAAGCAAATACAGCTATTAGTGCAATTGCAGAGCAGACAAATCTTTTGGCAATGAATGCTGCAATCGAAGCGGCTCATGCGGGTGATGCAGGTAAAGGCTTTGCGGTAGTAGCAGATGAAATTCGTAAACTGTCAGAAACATCAACCGCACAGTCAAAAACTATTGGTGAACAGCTTGGAAACATTCAGGAATCGATTATGGGTGTAGTAAATGCATCTCAGGAATCGAGTCAGGCATTTGAAGCGGTTAGCAATCAGATTGAAAAAACAGATCAACTTGTACTACAAATTAAAGGCGCTATGGAAGAACAGCATGAGGGATCTAAGCAAATCAGTGAATCCCTTCTTGTAATGAACAATAGCACCCTTGAAGTTAAAAATGCATCTGTAGAAATGGCTGAAGGAAACAAAGCTATTCTTGAAGAAATGAAAAATCTGCAAAATACTACGATTACAATTAAGGACAGCATGAATCAGATGTCTAACGGTGCTCGAAAAATTAGCGAGACTGGACAGGCATTAAATGGGGTGTCAGAAAAAATCACAGAATCAATTGAACAGATTGGTTCACAAATCGATCAGTTCAAAGTTTAGTAAAATCGTAATTAATATCTTATTGTTAGTTAAATAAATATTTAGTAAACTTGTTGTACGTAGTTTGACTGACAATAGGAGGAATTATTAATGTCTGTTACCGTAAAGGGTGAAAATTTATCAATCGAAGACGTGTGCCGTGTTGCACTCAAGGGAGAAGAAGTAAAACTTCCGGAAGATAAATCCTTTTGGGAAACCCTCGAAAAAAGTCGACAGTTTTTAATAGATTATATTAATACCGGTGTTCCAACTTATGGAGTTACAACAGATTTTGGTGATTCCTGTCACAATCAGATAAGTGTAGAAAAAGCTGGTGAACTTCAAAGGGTAATCGCAACATATCACGGAATAGGTTTAGGTCCAAAATTTGATCATGAAACAGGTCGTGCAGTAATTTTGGCTCGACTTAATGGAAATGTAAAGGGTGGACACAGTGCAATTCGCCCTGAACTTGCCAAAATGATGCTTACTCTTTTGAATAAGGACATTATTCCTGTAATTCCAGAATTAGGCTCAGTAGGTGCATCTGGAGATTTAACCCCTCTAAGTTACCTTGCGGCTGTAATTATGGGTCAGCGAGAAGTTTATTATAAGGGTAAAGTTGTTCCAACTATGGAAGCCTTTAAGGCAGAAGGTATAGAACCTCTTCCTATTGAAGCAAAAGAAGGCCTTGCCATCATGAATGGAACAAGTGTAATGACAGCAGTAGCAAGTCTTGCATGGAAAAAAGCCGAAAGACTTGCAAATATTTCGGATTTTTTGACGGCTGTTACTTCTGAAATTACACGTGGAAAAGATACTCCATTCATTACTAAAGTAAGTCAGATTAAGAATCACAGAGGACAGATGGAATCCGCTGTTTATGTGCATAACATCATCATTAATTCTAAGCGTGTTTACAAATATGAAGAATTTTTGAACAGCCAGATTGAAAAAATGAATGGAAAAGGCTTTGTTGCACAGCATAATAAAATTCAAGATAGATATTCTATCCGTTGTGCTCCTCAAATTAATGGTGTTTATCGAGATACACTTTCTGTTGCTCGTGCCTGGATTACAGAAGAATTAAATAGTGCAAATGATAATCCTCTTGTTGATATTGATACAAAACAGCTTTATAACACAGGAAATTTCTACGGAGGACACATTTGTGCGGCTTGTGATTATTTGCGTACAGCCCTTGCAAATATTTCAGATTTAAGCGACAAGCAGGCAGAAATTATTATAGATGGAAAATTTAACGGCCTTACAGAAAACTTAATTCCATTTACTCCTGAAGATCATCCTCGTGCAGGACTTCGTCTTGGATTTAAGGCAGCTCAAATTACAATCAGCGCAATCCGCGGCGAAGTTGCAACATATTGTTTCCCTGTTTCTCTTACAAGCGCTCCTACAGAAGCTCTTAATCAGGATAAAGTTTCTATGGGTACAATTAGTGCTCGTAAACTTAGAGATCAGATTGAACTTGTTTATTTGCAGTTTGCAACACATTTGCTTGCTGCAATGCAGGCTGTTGATTTAGCAGGTATCGAAGACTTTGCTCCATTTACAAAACAGGTTCATGACGAAGTTCGTAAAATGAGTGCATTTGTTGAAGATGACAGAGCTTTGGACAGAGAAGCTACTGCTGTTGCTGAATGGCTTAAGAAAACGGATTTATTTGCCTAAGATAGAACTTCTTCAGTATATTTAAATTATATAGGAGTTTTATGACTGAGAAAATTATTAACCAGCAATTTGATCAGGAGAGAGCGCTTTATAATTTAACTAATGCTGAAGTTGATTCATGCACTTTTGCGGGTCCTGCAGACGGCGAATCTGCCTTAAAAGAAACAAGAAATATAAGAGTAAAGAATTGTAATTTCAGTTTAAGATATCCCCTTTGGCATGTTAAGAAATTTACACTGGAAAATTCCAAAATGAATGATCTTACCAGAGCGGCTTTGTGGTATTGCCAGGACGGTAAGATAATTAATTCTGCTCTGGGCGGTATAAAAGCCGTTCGAGAGTGTAAAAATATTGAAATTACGAATTGTGACATAAATTCATCCGAGTTTGGCTGGAAAAGCTCCAAAATTTCTTTAATTGATTCAAAGATTGAATCTGAGTATTTATTCTTAGACAGTAAAAAAATTCATTTAAAAAATGTACAGATGAAAGGAAAGTATTCTTTTCAATATGTCAATCAAATGTTAATAGAAGACAGTTATCTTGATACAAAAGATGCATTCTGGCATACCAAAAATGTAACCGTAAAAAACAGCGTAATCAAAGGGGAATATCTTGCCTGGTATTCAGAAGGCTTGACCCTTATAAACTGTACAATCATCGGAACACAACCTTTGTGTTACTGTAAGAATCTTAAGCTTATTAATTGTACAATGATTGACTGTGATTTATCGTTCGAATATTCCGATGTTAAGGCAACTATCAACGGACATGTAGATTCTATAAAAAATCCAAAGAGTGGCACGATAAAAGTGGACTCTGTTGGTGAAATTATAGATGATTCTACAGTTATGAACTGTAAAGCAAAAATTTTTTCCTCTCAAATTGAAAAACTTTAAAATAAAACTTGCATAATAAGAAACCTAATTTATACTGAATTCGACGGAGACATTTATTTCAGATATTTATTTAAGTTTTCATTAGAAAATTTATAGTTTTCGTTGGAAATGTCTTTGCAAAATTATTTCCTCCTCTAGCGAACTTATGTACGTGATGTAATAAAGTTCATTAATTTAGAAATTACTTGCTCTGCTGTGGGAAAAAGCAGAACAGTAAAAAAGATGATAAGAGGAGGATGGGAAATGAAATTATCAAAAGGATTTTTGCCACTCTGTGCGATCTCTTTGGTTTCATTAATGGTCTCATGTGGAGGAGTTTCTAATTATGTAGAAACTTCTGATTCGATCGAAGCTGATGTTACAGTTTCTCGCGCATCAAGTTCTGGAACACCTCAGAACGGTACAATGATGCAGTACTTTCACTGGTACACACCTGCTGGAGGTGTTCTTTGGAACGAAGTAAAGAATAATTCTTCTTCCCTTGCAGATTTAGGAATTACTGCATTGTGGCTTCCACCAGCTTATAAAGGTACTGGCGGTGGATACGATGTTGGATACGGCGTATATGATATGTACGACCTTGGAGAATTCGATCAAAAAGGTACTAGAGCAACAAAATATGGTACAAAAGATCAGTATCTTGCTGCAATTAATGCTGCTCATAAAGCAGGTCTCCAGATTTATGGTGATGTAGTATTTAATCACCGTGGTGGTGGAGATAACACAGAATGGGTAGATGCTGTTCGCGTTGCAAGTGATAACCGTAATTATGAATACGGTGGAGATACAAGAATTGAAGCATGGACAAATTTCACTTTCCCTGGCAGAAATGGCGCATATTCAAACTTTCAGTGGCACTGGTATCATTTTGACGGTGTAGACTGGGCACAAAATCTTGGAGAATCATCTATTTTTAAATTCCGTGGTAATGGAAAATCATGGGACTGGCAGGTAGACGGTGAAAACGGAAATTATGACTATCTTATGTATGCCGATCTTGATATGAATCATCCGGAAGTTGTTTCAGAACTTAAAAACTGGGCTAAATGGTATGTAGATTTTACTGGCGTTGATGGATTTAGAATGGATGCTGTTAAGCATATCAAGTTTGATTTCTTTAGCGACTGGCTTGGTTATGTAAGATGGGCAACAGGCAAAGAATTATTTACTGTTGGTGAATACTGGAACTATGATGTTGGTAAGTTAAACAACTTTATCAATGCAAGTGGTGGATGTATGTCTTTGTTCGATGCTCCAATGCATATGAACTTTTATAACGCTTCTTATGGTAATGGTAATTACGATATGGGCGCTATTCTTAACGGTACTCTTACAAAATCAAATCCTCTTAAATCTGTTAGTATTGTAGAAAACCACGACACACAGCCATGCCAGGCGTTGGAATCAACAGTAAACTGGTGGTTTAAACCTCTTGCTTATGCTCTTATTTTGTTAAGACAGGAGGCATATCCATGTGTTTTCTATGCTGACCTTTATGGCGCAAGCTATTCTGATAAGGGATACAATATTTACATGGCTCCTGTAAAGAATCTTGATAAGCTCATTAAAGCAAGAAAACTGTATTCTTACGGAACACAGCATGATTATTTTGATGACAGCAATATCATTGGTTGGACTAGAGAAGGTGTAAGCGATAGAAGTGGTTCTGGTTGTGCTGTAATTATGTCAGATAATGCCGGCGGAAGTAAATGGATGTATGTAGGTAAGAAATTTGCCGGAAAACAGTTCTACGATTATCTTGGCATCCAGTACAACCGTGTAACCATCAACTCTGATGGTTGGGGTCAGTTCTGGTGTGATGGTGGTTCTGTATCGGTTTACGTACCTGTAAACTAATACAAAACTAATGATAGATTCGGGTAACGGTGTATCCGGCCTTTTCTATTGTTTCTTTTATTTTCTGGTCGTCTAAAAGCGAGGTGCTTATGATTTCGCATAAGCCCTGCTTGTAAGACGACCTTATTTTTTTTATATCCATAGCTGAGCGAATTGCATCGTTTATATGTGATTCACACATATGACACTGCATTCCGTCAATTTCTACAACTGTAGAATGGAGTCCAGGTGCAAGGTTTTTACATCTGGCACAACCTGCGGAGCAGGAAGAACATTTGCCGCCGCAGGAAGATTTTCCTTTTTTCTTATTTGAAACGAGATTAATGATGATTGCGGTAACAATCACCACAAGAATAGCACTGATTATTACCGTACTCATATTATTTTACCTCTGTTGAATTAAGTTTTGTTGCTTCGTGGTATTTCTTAAAGAAGAGCATGTAGCACATTCCGGCAAGGAGAAGAACAGAGATAATTACGCCAAAGACATTTCCGTTACCTGCAAATAAGTTTCCTAACTGATTTATAAGGAATGCAATTACATATGCAAAACCACACTGATAACCGATTGCGAACCAAGTCCACTTAGCATTGTACATTTCTCGTTTGATTGCACCAATGGCAGCAAAACAAGGAGCACACAAAAGGTTGAATACAAGGAAAGAGTAACCTGTAATTCCTGTAAATGCCTGACCAAGTGCCTGGAATGCTGTAAGATCTCCACTTCCGTAAAGAATACCCATTGTACCAACGATGTTTTCTTTTGCAACAAGACCTGTGATAGAAGCAACAGCTGCCTGCCAGTTGCCCCATCCAAGAGGTGCAAAAATCCATGCAATACAAGAACCGATTTTTGCAAGAATAGAACAATCTAATTCATCTTCTGCAAGCATTCTAAATCCGTCTTCTGCCCATCCAAAGAATGATGTAAACCATACAATGATTGTAGAAAGAAGGATGATAGTTCCGGCTTTTTTAATGAATGACCATCCGCGTTCCCACATTGAGCGAAGTACGTTGCTGATTGTTGGAAGGTGATAAGGTGGTAATTCCATTACGAATGGAGCCGGCTGACCTGCAAACATCTTTGTTTTTTTGAGCATTACACCAGAAATAATGATTGCTGCCATACCGATAAAGTATGCACTGGTAGCTACCCATGCCGAGCCACCAAAAATTGCACCTGCAATCATTGCAATAAATGGAACTTTTGCTCCACAAGGAATGAAAGTTGTTGTCATGATTGTCATGCGACGGTCGCGTTCGTTTTCGATTGTGCGGCTTGCCATGATACCAGGAACACCACAACCAGTTCCAACAAGCATTGGAATAAATGATTTACCAGAAAGACCAAATTTTCTGAATACACGGTCAAGAACAAAGGCGATACGAGCCATGTAACCACAAGCTTCCTGGAAGGCGAGTAAGAGGAAGAGAACAAGCATCTGTGGAACAAAGCCTAAAACAGCACCTACGCCAGCAACTATACCGTCAAGGATAAGACCTTTGAGCCAGTCAGCTGTTCCGATTTTATCAAGACCTGTTTCAATAAGAACTGGAATACCTGGAACCCATACACCATAGTCAGCAGGATCAGGTTCATCAAATCCATTTTCTTCAAAGTAAGATACTGCATCTTTATAAGAAAGAGCGTTTACATCTTCTTCTGCATCTTCTGGAACTTTATCAAAGTAAACTGTAATTTCACCGTCTTCCAAAGTTTCTTCGTCTACAGTAGCATATGAAACGGTTTGATCTTCGGAAGTAAAATCTTTAAGTGATTGTAAAGTTGAATCTGCATCAAAATCTTCTGCTTCAACATCAAGGCCTGCAAATGCGTCGGCTGCTGTAACTGCAGAACTGTAAAGCTCAGCTTTTTCTTCGTAAGCTCCACTTCCAATGCCAAACAAGTGCCATCCGTCACCAAAAAGGCCGTCGTTAGCCCAGTCAGTCGCCATTGCACCAACACCAACCATTGAAATCCAGTAAACAAGGAACATTATACATGCAAAGATTGGTAAACCGAGCCATCGGTTTGTTACAATGCGGTCAATCTTATCTGAAGTAGAAAGAGAGCCTGCGTTGCGTTTTTTGTAGCTTGATTTAAGGATTGTTGCAATAAAGATATAGCGTTCATTTGTGATTATGCTTTCTGCATCGTCATCAAGTTCTTTTTCGGCAGCTTTGATATCTTCTTCTGTGTGTTCAAGAATTGATTTATCGATGTTGAGGGATTCAAGAACTTTTTCATCCCGTTCAAAAATCTTGATTGCATACCATCGCTGCTGTTCTTCCGGCATATTGTGTACAACGGCTTCTTCGATGTGAGCGAGGGCGTGTTCTACTGGGCCTGAGAATGAGTGCTGTGGAACTGTTTTTGTTTCTTTTGCAGCTTTGATTGCTTCTTCTGCGGCGGTCATAACACCATCGCCTTTAAGAGCAGAGATTTCTACTATTTTGCAACCCAGCTGGCGTGATAATTCTGCAGTATCAATTTTGTCCCCGTTCTTTTTAACAAGGTCCATCATGTTCAAAGCAAGAACAACCGGGATTCCAAGTTCAACGAGTTGAGTTGTTAAGTAAAGGTTTCGTTCCAGGTTAGTGGCATCAACAATGTTTAAGATTGCATCTGGGCGTTCACCAACAAGATAGTTACGAGCAACAACTTCTTCCAGTGTGTATGGTGAAAGAGAATAAATACCTGGTAAGTCTGTTACAATTACACCTTCGTGTTTTTTGAGCTTACCTTCTTTCTTTTCAACAGTTACTCCAGGCCAGTTTCCTACAAACTGATTTGAACCTGTAAGAGCATTAAAAAGTGTTGTTTTACCGCAGTTTGGGTTACCTGCAAGGGCAATTCTAATATCCATTATGCTTCCTCCACTTCAATCATTTCGGCATCTGCCTTTCTGAGAGAAAGTTCGTAGCCGCGTACAGTTACTTCGATGGGGTCGCCAAGAGGAGCTACTTTTCGAACGTAAACTGGTACGCCCTTTGTTACTCCCATGTCCATAATTCTGCGTTTTACTGCGCCTTCGCCGTTTAATTTTTTAACGGTTACGGTCTGACCAATTTTTGCATCACGCAATGTCATATATATCCTCCAATTAATAACAAGTTAAATCATAATTCTGCGGGCAAGGTCTTCGTTAATGGCGATTCTGGATTCTTTTACTTTAACGATAACATTCCCGTTTAATGAATTGATAACGGTTACAGAACCTCCAGGGACAAAGCCGAGATTTTCGAGATGGCGTTTTACTTCTTCTGTTCCACCAATTTTGCGAATGATATTTTCTTTACCGACTTCTGAAAAAACTAAAGGCATCATATATTTGCTCCTAAAATATAAGCCATTGCTAACTATAATTATCTTATGCTAACTATAATACCTTTCAATAAATTAGACAATTATTTAGTTAAAAATAAACCAAAATTTGTAGAATATTCTTGTATTCTGAGGATTAAATTAATTAAAGGGAATATAAAAAAGCAATTGATTTAAATAAAATATTTGATAAAATATAATCAAATAATATTTAATTTAACCGGGAGCAAATATGAAAAAAATTCTATCAGCATTGATTCTTTTTATGTGTATGACTGGATTATTTGCGGCAGGCAATACAAAAATAGAATTTGATACAGTGGATTTGGAACAGAATCCCGTATCAACAGATGATTTTAAAAATAATAAACTGACCATGATAAATATCTGGGGAACCTTTTGTCCTCCTTGCATAAGAGAAATGCCGGAATTAGGTGCATTAAGTAAAGCAAACAAAGACAAAGGAGTAGAGGTAGTTGGTCTGGTTGTTGATCTTGTGAATCAGATGGGCGTTGTAGATTCCAGGGCATTGAATAATGCAAGACAAATTATTGAGAAAACTGGGGCTGATTATACTCATATTGTTCCGAATCAAAAAATGTTAAGAGGATTTTTACGGCAGGTGCAGGTAGTTCCAACAACGATTTTTATTAATTCTAAGGGAGAAATCGTCAGAACGGAAATTGGAGCTCGTTCACAGGAAGCCTGGCAGAATATTATTGATTCAATTTTAAGTAAAAATGAATAGGCGCTGGATTATCTTACCGATTCTACTGTTACTTGCAGCAATAGTTCTAATTATAGCTGGAATTATCCGTGGCGAGCAAAATATAGTTTTTGAAAAAGCTATAAGAATTTGTCTGGAGTGCATAGGAATTGGCTAAAAAGAAGTTTAGAACAATCATACAGGCTTTTTCTCTGGCGTTTAGTAACGGATACCTTAAAGGTTTTGCTCATGGAAATATTTATCAGGGGTCATTAAAAAAACTCTGTGTACCGGGAATGAACTGTTATTCCTGTCCGGGGGCTTTAGGTTCCTGTCCAATTGGTTCCTTGCAGGCAAGCTTAAACAGCAGGGAATTTAAGCTTTCGATGTATGTTGTCGGCTTTTTAGTTCTGTTCGGAACAATATTTGGTAGATTTATCTGTGGTTTTTTATGTCCTTTTGGTTTTATACAGGATTTGCTTTATAAAATTCCATTTGTAAAAAAACTACGCAAACTCCCCGGCGAAAAAGCCCTTAGATGGCTCAGGTTTATATTTTTATTAGTTTTTGTAATTTTACTTCCTTTATTTGTTATTGATATAACTGGCCTAGGTGAACCATGGTTCTGCAAATTTATTTGTCCGGTTGGTACTTTAGAAGGGGGAATACCTCTTGTGTTGCTGAACAATGCATTAAGAGGTTCAATAGGTTTCTTGTATAAATGGAAGCTTGCGATACTGGTGGTTACAGTTTTGTCTTCGGTAGTTATCTACAGACCATTTTGCAGATATGTTTGTCCTTTAGGGGCTGTATACGGTTTATTTAATAAGGTTTCATTTTTACGTTATCAGATTAATAAAGAAAAATGTACGGAATGTGGTTTATGTCAGGATACTTGCAAACTTGATATAAAGGTATATCAAAATCCTAATAGCATGGATTGCATCAGATGCGGAGAGTGTATGCACGCCTGTCCTCACAAAGCAATCGAACTAAAAAAGATTTAATTTTTTTTGAGACAGTCCTTGCAAGTTCCGTAAAAAACTGTTCGTAACGGATTAATAGAAAAACCGTGTTCTGTGAGTAAGTGGTTCTGAATTTCAAGGAGTTCTTCACATTCCACATGAAAGAGATTGCCGCATTGCTCACATTTAAGATGAAAGTGAGGAGTATCCATGTCAGCACGGCTTTCTCCTGTGTACTCAAAGCAGCAGGCTGAGTGTTCGTCGATATAGTATTTTTGAACCTGTCCCTCACTTACGAGTTTTTCTAACTGACGATAGATGGTTGCAATTCCAATTGCAATTTCCTTGTTTTCAAAGTGAACTCTAATATCTTCAGCAGTAAAATGTTTACCCTTTGTTTCTATCAGGTAGGCTTTTAATAATTCTTGCTGTTTTGTTTTATATATCGATTTAATCATTTTCTATTCTTTATCTTTAACAGGAATTAATTGAATATCTGCATCAATTCTCTTTTTGATGCCTGAAACTTTTAACTTAGTTCCTTCGTATTGCCAGTATTCAAAATGATAAGGTGTTTGAGGTACGCTAAAGTAGTCTGCATACCAGATTTTATAGTCAGAAAATTGGGATAAATCAAAAAATTCTGTTTCCCATACCAGATTTGAATAAACCATCGGTTCGTAGCCGGCTTTTTTGATATGTTCACAAAAGGCGATTGTATTTTTTGTAAATTGTTCGCCTGTAATATCGTCAGTACGAGCTTCTTCCCACAGGATGCTTTCTGGGTCAAAAACTACAGGAAGGTTTATCGGATAATCTTTTATTTCATTTAAAACAAGCTCTGCTTCTTCTATGGCTTCTTTTTCGTTGATTGCCTGGCTAAAAATATAAACACCAAAATCTGTAAAGCCTGCTTCCATGGCAGCTTTTATGTTCTGATGGAATTTTTCGTCCACATGTAGGATTCCGGACTGATAACCTCGGTATCCGACTCTAAAAATAATGAATTCAAGTTTAGATTTTTTTACTTTTTTCCAGTCGATGTCGCCGTCATGACGAGAAATATCGGCTCCTAATCGGTATGTGTAATTTGGATCTCCGACATAACTCATAATCTGATGTTTTTTGGAAAAAAGCGATTTGTCATACTGAGCTTTAGGAACATTGTGATTAATTGGAGCGCTATGAATGTTATTTAATGCATCCTTATAGACAATAGTATCCGGATCAGTGTTTTTTGGAAGACTTTCGCAGCTTATTAGCAAGGAAAAAGTGACAAACGCTGAAAAAATTATCAGTACTCTGTTCTTAATCATATAAAAAAGTATAACAGAAATATGAGAAATTTTATATAACTATAAAAGATTACATTAGGGCAAACGCATTATAAACTGTTCTGCCTACAAAAATGGCTCCCATTCGTAAAAACGGCTTATCAAAACCGCAAACTAGTTTGCTACACGCGTTTTGTGCTTGTAATTATATACATTCGCCGCTCACGCGGCAGCAC
>CADBSK010000012.1 GCA_902797305.1 uncultured Spirochaetaceae bacterium
CAAACTAGTTTGCGGTTTTGATAAGCCGTTTTTGCGACTGGGAGCCATTTTTGTAGGCAGAACAGTTTATAATGCGGTTGCCCTGTTGCTTATTAGGTCAAATGTCGAGTTTACTCCAAACATATAAAAATTGTCTTTTAGTTGCATAACGATGATGTAAAACCGTGCGCTAGCGCACTACACGCTATAACTCGACATTTAACTTATTATTTTTTTGCGATTTCTGCTACGCTTGTTACAACTCCTGCTAAGTTTTGCAAATCGCTTGGAACAATGATTTTTGTAGCCTGGCCATTTGCAGCAACTTCAAAAGCCTCAAGGCTGCGCAATTTGAGGGTAGCCTGATCGATTTGTGCTTCTTTTAGCATTTTTAAACCGATAGCCTTTGCTTCCTGTACTTCGCGAATTGCCTGAGCTTCACCTTTTGCTTTTTGAATAGCAGCTTCTTTATCAGCTTCTGCTGCAAGAATTTTTGCCTGCTTCTGACCTTCTGCTTCAAGAATTGCAGACTGCTTGTGACCTTCAGCGATAAGAATCTGTTCACGGCGCTCTCGTTCTGCACGCATCTGTTTTTCCATAGCTTCACGAATTGCCTGTGGCGGCTCGATATTTTTAACTTCAACGCGGGTAACTTTTATACCCCATGGATCGGTTGCTTCGTCTAAAATGGAACGCATCTTTGAATTGATTACATCACGACTTGTAAGTGTTTCATCAAGTTCTAGTTCGCCAATGATGTTACGCAAAGTTGTTGCAGTAAGGTTTTCGAGAGCGTTCATTGGATTTTCTACGCCATAAGTATAAAGTTTTGGATCGGTAATCTGACAGTAAACAACTGTATCAATAGACATTGTTACATTATCTTTTGTAATAACCGGCTGAGGTGGAAAATCCAGAACCCGTTCTTTTAAACTCATTTTTTTTGCGATTCGGTCAATAAACGGAACCTTTACATGCAATCCTACCTGCCATGTATTAGCATAAGCCCCAAGCCTTTCAATTACATAAGCTTCTGACTGAGGTACAATTCTGATATTTGCGATAATTAAAACTAAAACAACGACAATTATTGCTGCAATAATAAAAATCATTTACATTTCCTTCCTTATTAGATTATTTGATTTTTAAATCATCTTTACTGTTATGGTATTTCCTTCTACCGAAACAATCTGACAGACTGCCTCAGCAGGAATATCAGTACCATCTTGAGATTGACAGGTCCATATTACGCCATTTTTTGCCTTAGCCTGTCCTTTTTCAAATTGTGAAACTGGCTTTACAATAAGAACTTCCTGTCCCACCAGGGCATCTATATTCGTTTTATTCTTGCCGAGTTTCAACTTTTTTATCACAAGCGGTCTTGTAACAAAAATCAAAACAAGTGTTAAAACTAAAAAGATTAGTAACTGCCACTTAAATGGACATCCTGACTTGGCGATAAAAATCATAGGTAATGAAGCTATCGCCGCCCAAATTGTTGTAAGAGACATGGTAGAGGCTTCGATAATGACAAATGCTACCATTAGTCCAAGCCATATCCATGCTCCAAATGCATTAAAAAACTCTATCATGATTCAATTATAGCATAATAATTGAAATATATTAAAATTTTCCTCCGCCCAGGGTTGCCTGTAGTTTTAAGTTTACAACAGGAGCTTTATCCCAGGCAGAAAAAGTTATGTATGGGCCAAGTCCCAGTGTTATTTCTTTTATTGGTGAATAGTTAAATAATGCACTAAAAATTGCGCACGGGATTTCAACAATTGTATTAGGGTCTACTCCGGAAACTGCAAGTTGCGGCAGAGAAAAACTCCCTCCCTGCATTGCAAGATCAAGTAAGGTGAGTTCGTATTTACCAAAATTAACAAGACCAAACAATGTTAAAGTAAAATCTGTACTTCCAAACAAACGTCCAAAACTAAGAGCAAGTGCAGCATTATGCCCGGCAGTCATGTACTTATGATTAAAATCAGAATCGTTACTGTCATAATAGTACTGTCCAAGTAAGGTTATGCTGGGAGTTTTCCAGATTCGCATAAAGCCAGCTGTTGCCATAAACACGCTTGTCTTGTCATTCCAGTCTGTATTGTTCGACCACTCAGTTTGAGTACCATACTGATAGACAAATTCACTATAAATATTTACTTTTCCCTTAAAAATTGGGCCAGTTGCGGTAAACATTACCTTTGGAGCATTCTCATTTTTATAATAAGAACCAAGACCTAATTCCCACGGACCAAATACAAAATCTCCTTTTGCAGCAAAGGCTGTATCCCGTGCATAAGAATCAAATGATGTGTTGTTTATAAAATCAGTAGATGGAATTACATACAACCACAGACAGTTTTGAGTGTTGTTAAAAGTAATCTGAGTTCTAAGGTTTAAGCAACCGTCAACCTGTTCGTCGGCATTTTCTGGATCTATTGAAGAAGTATTAATTATATCTGATACAGGGCTAAAGAAATATCCGGTTCCCCAGGAAACTGTATGCAAACCAAACCTGAAAAATGCTCGTTCTTTAATGTTAAAATCACTAAAAAGTTCTTTGAGCGTAAACCAGTTTGTAGACGTAGTCGTACTGGAAGTGAACGGATATTTAATGCCAAATTTAGTATACATTCTTAAACTCTGTGTGGGGCGGGCATCTACATAAAGCCACGAACCTATATCAGGAGTCAAAGTAGTATTTTTTATATTTGTCCCCAGGTCTTTTTCAGACTCTTTGTATAGAGGTGTTAAAGTCGACAAGCCAAGATTGAAGTTGCCACCAATTTTAATGGCACCACTATCAAACAAAACACCTTTTGATAGCAAATCCTTACCATATGGTTTATTCAATTCGGTGGTATCGTCAGTTGTTTCTTCCATGAATAAATCATCGTCCATAAACAAATCGTCATCGGAGCTTTGTGCAAATAAATTAATAGAAGCAAAAAGAACAGAGAATAAAAGGCATGGGATTTTCTTATGAACAAAGATTTTTTTCATTTTAGTTTAATCCTTCAAGGTAAGCTTTTGTAAAAATAGTGTCCGGCAATTTGTCAAAATAAAGTTCGCTGATAATCTGATGAGTATTTTCACCCTTATTCAACTCATCACGAATAATCGAGTGGCTAGGAACATATCCACTTGGAATCTTAGAATACTTTGGACATAAAGTTGTACGCATGAGGCGTCCAGAACCGGCATAATCTTCCTGCTTTAAAATCAAAGGAATATCCTGTCTCACATAATAAGTCACCTTAGGATATGCGGGGTCTGTAGTTTTTGAAACAAGAGTTATTATATTTACATTTATCTTTCCAAGGGTTCCTGTTTTAAAATCCACGACGTCGTAGTTTTTTCTCCAGTTTTTATCAGTCTGATTTACATCATCAATTTTAATGTCAGAATCTCCAAGCGCTTCTTTTATAGAAGTATGGCTAAACTTTCTGCTGATTGGGTCGTATGCCCAGATGTTTTCATCCTGTCTAAGATAGCCAACACCTTTGTCTGCTTCTGGAAACAATTGAACAATTGTCATGAGTTTGCTTTCTGTTCGCTCAAAGATTTTATACTGAAGGTTTTCGTTTGGCTTATTAGGTTTTTCTATCAATAATGAAATTGTAGCCGAATAATCACCATGATAGGCCAGTAGCTTTGAACTCTGTTCCATAATTGAATATGCAGCTTCTTTCTGCTTATCAGAAACAGAACTCTGGGCGTAAGATGTAATGGCCATAACTGATAAAACTATAAATGTCCAAACTGATTTCTTCATATTTGTTCCTTTCAATAATTTTTCAATCTATTTGCTTGTTCTAAGTGCTTCTGCAGGACTTAATAAAGAGGCTTTTTTTGCACTATTTTTAACAGCATAAATTGTTAATATTATTAATAGTATATACTGTTCGAGTACGGAACCCAATGGGATTACAAAAGAAAAATGACCTTTATCTAGGAAAAGAGCAAGACTTTCTGATGAAATTGGGATTAAATGCACTATAAATAATGCAAAAATTGCAAGAATAACCCCTGCAATCGCACCAATTAAACACAAGAAAACTGCTTCCATTGAAAATACTCTCTGCACATCTTTTCCTGTCATACCAAGAGCTTTCATCGTTCCGATTTCTCGGATTCTCTCGTAAAAAACCATCTTGTAAGTATTTGATACACCGACCATTACGATTAAAAGAATTACCAGCAATATTGTAGTACTAACAGTATTTACTACAGACAAAGCAATCATTAAAGCAGGAATTGCGTCTCCAAGAGTTTCAACACCGTACTTTGTTCCCTGCCACTGCTGGCTTTTATCTGAAAACTGTTTGTGAATGCCGTTTGCCGGATTTTTAGGATTTGTTTTAAAAGCTTCTGCCCGGCTGGTAACTTCTTTACCGTCATTGCGAATCGCATTTTCTATTTGATTGGCAACTTTATTCTGCAAATTCTTGTTTTTTAAGAAAATTGTAAAAGTAGAATAACCGCCTTCAGGTATTTCAATAAGTTTGTTCACTGTTTCAATCTGTGCATAAATCTGAGTTGATGTAACAAAAGTATTTTCTTTAATTATTAACCCAACCTTAAAATCATCTACGTTCTTCTGATTATAAATCGTTGTAGTAGAATAAATTACTTCATCACCAATATCGAGATTAAGAGTATCAGCAAGCTTTTGAGAAATTATCAGCGATTTTGGATCTGATAAGTTTTCTAAACTTCCCTTAACGATTCTTAGATTTTTGAGAAAATCCGATTCAGAAAAATCACGACCGTACATTTGACACAGAGCCTTACGGCCTTCAAAAATAACCTGCCCCATAGAAAGGGAATAGCAGGAACAATATTTGTAGTCAATGTTACATTTTTCTACCACAGATTTTATATAATCGCGGTCTCTTACGATATTAATAAGAAGGTCGCGTTCATCTTCGTTTTCTGAAGGGATTTTTTCATTTCCGGCAATCAGAACAGTACCACCTGTAATCTGAGTGATGCCTTCCTCAAGATTACCTATCATTCCGGTTATAAGTCCATTAATCATTGTTACAACAAAAAAACCAAACGCAATCGCCAGTGCCAGAACAATATTTCTTCGCTTTTGGCGGGTAAGGTTTTTGAGAGCAAGCATTACAGTCTGCTTTAATTTAGTATTTGCCATTCTATACTCCGTTTTATTAATCTTTAGAAAGAGCCTTTAACGGGCTTACACGCAATGCAGAATTAACAGGATACAATGTGCTGATAAATCCGCATAAAACGGCAACTATAATAGTTACAATATAAATTGCAAATGTTGGTGAAAAATGTAAAAGTCCTCCACCTAAAATCATCTTTGCAATCGAGTTTGTAATTGTAATTTCAAAAGAATTAAAAATCGCCATGAGAATTGAGCCCAAAATCATTCCTGCAACAGTAGAAATAAAAGTCAGGAGAAGGGATTCTGCAAAGAACAGTTTCTTAATAAAGGACTTTTCTGCGCCAATGGCACGCATTGTACCGATTTCGCTTGTACGCTCTAAAACACTGACAGTCATCGTATTCATAATAATAATAAACACTACCACCCCAAGAATGAATACAAGCAAATTGAAGATAATTGAAATTCCGTCAACTGAACTTGCCATAGAATAGCCGGCACCTTTCCAGTTTAGAGCCTGAACTTTTAACTCTTCTTTTGCAAATTCTTTATTCAACTCAGCAACAAGATGGTCTGCCTCTCCCGGATTTTTTAGTTTACAAACTATGTAATTCCATGCTCCCTGATCTGCAGTATTCAATTTATCTCGTAAATCAGTATCTCCCAAAATTGAATTAAAATCTGCTTTTCCTGTTAAAAGAATATCAGAATCGTAATCGATTACATCAGAGAATAAATCATCTTCCTCTACCTGAGATAATCCCAAATCTATATTGTCTGGCAATGACTGTTCGATTGTTGAACCGAATGTAAGGCCTGCAAAGGAGCGGGCAAGATCTGGATTGCAGTAAATTATCTGCATCATCGCAGAATTTTCATTTCCCGGCTTAAAAATTCCACAGATAACGGCTTCTCGTAAAGTTGCCATAGGACCTGCAGCAGAAATTATTATTTTATCGCCTATGTTCAAGCTCTGTTTATATAGTTTTTCGTATGTTTTTTTAACTCTTGAATCTATTAGTACCTGATTAGTTCCTTCTTCTGGATAACTTCCTTCTATTATATTAATGTTTTTAAACATCTTAAAAAACGATGGTCGTTCTCCAGAAAACAACATACTGATTGGAAGGTCATCAAAACTTATGGAATCCATTTCTGTAAATTCTTCAAAATCAAATTCTGTTCCTTTGGCAAAAAAACACTTGGCGCTTATTACTTTTGAATAGCTGGCCACCTGTTCCTTTGATGCTACTATTTCTTCGACTCTACTAAGATTTGGTAATGGAGGATTATCTGGATATGGGTTAGAGAGATCTGTAGAACTCAGGCCAAAAATGTCGATTGTTTCGCCTTTTGAAGGTATTATTGTAATTGCAAGATCTCCAGTATAGTTTTCTCTAAAGTCCTTTTCCAGACCGCGATTGATTGACTCAAGAAAGGAGTTTCCCATAACAACGATGGCGATTCCCAGCGTTAAAAAAAGCGCAATAATAATAGATTTTGATTTATGTTCTATTAAGTTCCGCAGGGCAAGCTTAAAAATATCTTTCATTATTAAGCCTCCACAGTATAATTGTCGCAAGGTTCTTTGTACTCGTCATTTTTTACAATACCGTCAAAGATATGAATAACATGATTGCACATATTTTCTATACGCTTATCATGAGTAGAAAAAACAAATGTGGTACAAAGCTCTTTATTTAATTGTTTCATAAGAGAAAGAATCTGTGCACTGTTTTCGGAGTCCAGATTAGCAGTTGGTTCGTCTGCAAGAATTAATGGAGCCTTTGTCACTAATGCTCTGGCAATCGCTACACGCTGTCTCTGACCGCCCGATAATTCATTAGGCTTGTGAGTTTTCCAGTCTACAAGACCAACTTTTTCAATAAGATAATTTATCCATTCTTCTTTTTGCTCTTTTGTAAAACTATCAACCTCGCAAACATTTTCTTTGTTTTTAGAATTTAACAAAAGTGGAAATTCGATATTTTCATAAACATTGAGAGTTGGAATAAGATTAAATGTCTGAAAAATGAACCCAATTTTTGAACGACGGAGTGCTGTTAAATGCGCATCCAACGCCTTATTCATCATAATCGGATACTGAGTATAAACCGGGCTACCATCAAGTTCGATCGAACCGCTTGTGGGAAAATCAATAAGACCAACCATATTTAAAATAGTAGATTTACCAGAACCAGAAGGTCCTGTAATGGCAGCAAATTCACCTTTTTCTATTTTAAAGTCCACACCTTTAACTGCATGAACTACCTGATTACCAAGGGGATAATCTTTTCTAATATTGTTTAGTGTTAAAAGCGACATATTCAACCTCTCACAAATTAACTAGATATCTTTAATCTAAAATATTTTGAATTAAATAATCTTTTATTTAAAAAATATACATTTGAACAGATTATGGCAAGTAAGAAAATGTAAACAAGTTCTGGAATATGGTTTTCTAAAATAATAATCCCAATATTTGAAATCAAAGAACAAACATAAACCAATATAATCTTATCAGCAAATATATATGAAAACATCTTGATAAGACTGAAGAAACAAAACATTCTTACTATAAAAATAAGAATTATTATTAAATTTTGATGATGCTTTATTAAATAAACAAGAAATGTCTGACTGCAAAAGATGACTGATATAAAAGCTTCTGCTAATACTAAACTATTAAACGATATTTTGCTGTTAATTAAAAATATTAATCCACCATGAGTTAAATCATCCCGTAATCTATCGCAGACACCTAAGACCAGAAAAAACATACAAAAATAATTTACTAAGAATAAATTGATGCTCAGTAAATCAAAGTATGCAATACAATCGAATATTAATAACAACCCTATCAAAATTTTGTTTTTAAATAATTCAATTAAAGATTTTATTAACATGCCAAGACCTTGTATTTCTCTTTTAATTCTTCAGGTGTTATATTTGAAGCATCATTTTCATATACAATTTGGCCTTTTTTAAGAATTAATACTTTATCTGAAAGTTCACATACCGTATTTAAATCATGAGAAGTAATTAAAACTGTTTTTTTACTTTCTTTTAAAATTTTAATTGTTTTTTCTTGATTTACAGGATCTAGTGGCGAAAGGATTTCATCTAAAAGTAGGATTTCTCTGCCAGACACAAGAGCAACAATCAGCGAACTTAATATTTGCTGACCAGTAGAAAGTTTCTTTACAGGTCTTTTAACAAACTCTGTTAATCCAAAGTCTTCCATATATCTTCTTGCTGCACTTATATCATGTTTTATCAACTTTAGATTTTGTTCCAAACTAAAATGAGAAATCAAGGAACCTGAAATTCCTACAAACCAGGTATTCTGAACAACAGTTTCTGATGGTAAGATTCCTGACATACACTTTAATAAAGTCGTTTTGCCTGCCCCGTTATGACCGCAAAGAGCTGTAATTTTTCCGTCAGGAATATCGAGAAAAAAGTTTGAAAATACAGGCTTATTTTTTTTATAAAAAAAATTGCATTTATATACCATGATTAAATCCTTTCTCGCAGGAGTTTTGAATTAAAGAGTTTACGCCCTAAACCATAAAATAACACGAATAAGAATATGCATAAAATATATTTACATAAAATAAAAGTTATATTATATAAACATACCATTATTATGCCTAAGAAAACTGTTCCTATAAATGTAACAGACATTTCGTTTTGTTTCATAAAACCCGTAAATAAAAACATTAAAAGACAACTATTTATTATTGATAAAAATATCCATCCAAAATCCAGTAAAGTAAAATCCGTTATAAGTATTTTAAAAAAAATACTAAAAAGAATAACACCACCTAATATTGAAATAACTATTTTGGGCAAGATATACGAACTAAATTTTACGTTAATATTTAATAGAAATCTGAAATTACCATTATTTAAATCATCTAACATCGAATCATATATATACTGTGCTATAACCATTTGCATCATCATAACTAGTACATATGTTGGCAATTCTTCAACATTTTTAATAATTGGAAATATTAAATAAAAGAATATAACTACAGCAGCAGTTAAATACGTTTTATATGAATGTATTAATTCTTTAAACTCTTTATATATTAAAATTCTAAACATCTATCTTTCCTTGACATGGACTATAAGATTTTTTAAGTCCCAGCTTTTTTATTTTTATCCACAACTGAAGTGAAAAGCAATATAGATTATCAAAAATAACCAAAGTTCATAGAAAAAAGAACCAAGGTTCTTTTTAAAGAACTCAGGTTCTTTAAAGAACTTTGGTTCTTTAAAAATAATTTTTCTTCATCTGTTTTTTCTTTCATATTGACAGTAAAAGTCGATAATTTTATTATTCAATAAAAAAAGAGTGGAGTTTTATATGAAAAAGTTTTGTACAAATCCTTTCAGACACCTGTCAATTCTTTCTTTGGTTCTGATTCTAGTTTTTGTTTTTATGCATTTAATTCTAAAGACTCCCTTTCAAACTAGCATAATTCCATATCCTTTACTTTTTACCGAAGGTGTTTATATTTTATGCTGTTTTTTCTGCATTATTTGTGCATATAAATCCAAATATTTCTTTCTGTATTATATAGGACTTGAGTTTTTGGCTATTATTAATATTTTAAATGGCAATTATCTTATTAGTTTTATTTTTATGATTTATTTGTTTACGCTAATTTCCATTATAGAAAATCAAAGTAAAAAGATTTTTTATTTTACAATTTTGATTTGTCTTATTGTAAACTCGCTTTTAAATTTGCTAATAGATTTTTCTCATTTTGCAAGATTTTTCAGTCTGGCTGTAATCTATTCTCTACTATATATTTCAGTTGCAAGACTTATCCAAAACTTATATTCAGGTAAAGATATAAAGAAAAAATCAGATCTTAATATTCACGATTTAAATTTTACAGAAAGACAAATATTCTGTGTAAAAGAAATTCTTCTATTTAATTCCGATTTTAAATCGATTGCAAAAAAATATAACATAAGCGAATCCGTTATAAAAAAAGAAATGCAATATATCTATAAAACTTTTAACGTAAATTCAAAATCAGAACTATTATCCGTACTTAACAACTATCGAGTTGAATTTTAACTTGTTTTACTACTAAAATGTATATATGAAAACAACAACAATTCCAGAACGCAAAGATGTTCCTACAAAAGACAAATGGGACTTAAGTTCCCTTTATAAATCAAATCAAGAATGGGAGAATGAACTTTCTTCTATCAAACAATCAATAGATTCAGTTAAACAGTTCAAAGGTCAGTTGGCAAAGTCTTCCGACAACCTGTTAAAGGCAGTTCAAACAATCGAAAAACTCGATTTATCTATCGAAACCCTTTACAACTATGCAAGCCTTATGCATTCCGCTGATGAAAATGATCCAGAAAGCAAAGAAATGGTTGGAAAAGCCATGATGGTTTACACCGACTTTGGCGAAGCTACCAGTTACTTTGAACCAGAAGTAATGGCTATTCCTGATAACACCATCAACGAATGGATTGAACAGGATAGTTTTAAGGATTATAAAATATTTTTTAAGAAACTCCTTCATGCAAAGCCTCATATTCTTAGCGAAAAAGAAGAAAAACTCCTTTCCCTTCAAAACCCATGTGCTCAAACTCCTGGAGATACCTTTAGTGTTTTAGAAAACGTTGACCTTAACGGGGAACTGGGAACAATCCAGACACCAGAAGGAGAACAGCAACTGACAGCCAGTACTTTTGTTCAGTTTTTGCATAACAAAGACCGCAGTGTTCGAGAAAAAGCTTACAAACAGTACTACAAAAAGTTTGAAAACTACCAGAACACAATTGCGTCGCTTTATGCAGGCAGCGTAAATCAGGATGTATTTACAGCAAAGGCAAGAGGCTATAAATCCAGTTTAGAAGCAGCACTATACGGAAATAAAGTTCCAGAAAGTGTTTATTTAAACCTTATCGAAACCGTACATAAAAACTTACCAGCCTTACACAGATATTATTCTCTGCGTAAAAAAATTATGGGTGTAGAATCCCTCAAACACTATGATGTTTATGTTCCTTTAGTTAAAGACATAGAAATGCATCACACCTATGAAGAAGCTGTAGAAATCTGCCGCGAAGCACTGGCTCCCCTGGGAAAAGAATACACCGACCGCCTGTGCAACGGTCTTTTAAACGGATGGGCCGACCGCTACGAAAACAAAGGCAAACGAAGCGGCGCTTTTTCAAGCGGAACTTATAAGGGTGAACCATATATTCTTTTAAACTACAAAGAAGAACTTATCCGGGATGTATTTACAATGGCTCACGAAGGCGGCCACAGCATGCACAGCTGGTATTCCGTTCATAACAATCCTTACATGCAATACAACTACACAATTTTTGAAGCAGAAGTTGCCTCAACCTTTAACGAAGAACTCGTTTTTGAGTATCTCTTAAAAAATGCCAAAGACGACAAGACAAAAGCATATCTACTTTCTATGCGTGTAGATGATATTCTTGCAACACTCCACAGACAGACTATGTTTGCAGAGTTTGAACTCAAAACCCACCAGCTCGTAGAAAGCGGAACTCCTCTTACCGCCCAAAATATGCGACAGATTTACCGCGAATTGCTACAACAGTATTTTGGTCCAGAAATGCAGTTTGAAGACAACAGCGAACTTGAAGCCTTTAGAATTCCTCACTTCTATTCTGCTTTTTATGTGTACAAGTACGCAACAGGAATCAGTGCAGCCCTAGCCCTTGCCCATCGAGTTACAAACGGCGGAGAAAAAGAAAGGGATGACTACTTTAAGTTCCTTAAATCTGGCGGAAGCCGCTACCCGATTGAAAGTTTACGAGTTGCCGGCGTAGATATGGAAAGTCCAGAACCTGTACAGGCTGCTTTAGACGAGTTTGCCAAAATGGTAGATGAATTAGAAAATATCCTAAAGAAATAGCATATTTCTGCCGATAATTATTAGAAGAAAGAAGTAATTTTTGGGAGAAGAAAGAATGAAGCACGATGAGTTTTTTACATTGATGAAAAAGGTGCCAAAAGCAGAAATTCATCTTCATATAGAAGCTGTACCTACAATCGACTCTATCAAGACTCTTTATAAAAAAGCAAATGGAACAGAAATTTCTGAAAAACAGATAAACGACTTATTTACTTATGACGATTTAAATGGTTTTATCCAGGCATTTCTGCAAGTCCAGGCTTTGTATCAGTCTGTTGAAGATTTTGATTACATTTTTGATGATTTGGCTACTTATCTGGTAGAAAACAACATTGTTTACACAGAAGCCTTCTTTGCACCAACTTCTTTCTTGAAAAGAGGCTTTTCATATCCTGATATGGTTCGCGTTTTTAACAAAAAAATCGAAGAAATCAAAGAAAAGTACAGTATAACAGTCCGCCTCATTATGGATGTTAGCCGTACCTTTGGTTGCGAAAACGCCATGAATAACTTGAACCTTCTTGAAGCTAACCCAAGTCCATATATCATTGGTATTGGTCTTGGAGGAGCAGAAAGCAAGGGGCCTGCAAAGGAATATGTTCCTGTTTACGACAAAGCAATTAAAGACGGTTTAAAAGTTGTTGCCCATGCAGGAGAAGATGTCGGCCCAGAATCAATCTGGGATGCAATCGATTTGCTCCATGTAAGCCGCATTGGACACGGAATCAGTGCAATTCAGGACGAAAAACTTATGGACGAACTCAAAGATAGAAATATCATCATGGAAATTTGTCCTTCAAGTAATGTATTTACAAAAAAATATGTTTCGAGTATCGCAGAACACCCAATCCGACCATTCTTTGACAGAGGTTTGTTCGTAACAGTTAATACTGATGATCCTGTTTTCTTTAAAGTAAATCTTATTCAGGAATACTGGAACCTTCATGAACAGGCAGGTTTTACTCTTGAACAGATTAAACAGTTAATCAAAAACAGTTTTAACGCACTCTTCTGCTCAGATCAAGAAAAAGCAGAATGGTGCAAAAAAGTCGATCAGGCTTTTTAATTCTTTATGACAAATCTTGAAAAATACTATAACAAATTCAACGAAGACCATCGCCTAACCACACGCCATGGTCTTGTTGAATTTAAGACCACTTTACATCACATACAGAATCTAATCGGTGACAGAAAAGGACTCCAGATTGCAGATATCGGTTGCGGAACCGGTCGTTATTCAATCGAATTGTGTCATCAGGGACATAATTTGACAGCAGTTGAATTGGTCAAACGAAATATTGAAGTTCTAAGAGCCAAACACGAAAAAATCAAAACCTGGCAAGGAACTGCCCTGGACCTTTCCTTTTTAGATGAAGGCAAATTTGATATCACTCTTTGTTTTGGCCCCATGTATCACCTTCACACAAAAGAGGAACGCCTAACTGTAATCGAACAGCTAAAACGCATTACAAAACCAGGGGGCTTAATTTTTATTGCATATATTCTTAATGAAAACGCCATAATCCGTTATTGCTTTGGAGAAAACAAAATCAATGAGTGTATTCAAAACGGTTGGCTCACAAAAGATTTTCACACAATTACACAAGAAAACGATTTGTACAGTTACGTACGACTTGAAGATATAAACGAAATTCAAAAAGAAAGCGGTTTAGAACGAGTAAAGATTTTTAGTCAGGAAGGTGCCGCCGATTATATGCGCCGCGAACTAAACGCCATGGACCAGGAAACTTTTTCACATTTTATTGAATATACAATTGCAATCAGCGAACGCCCAGAGCTTTTGGGTGCAGGAACTCACGCTGTAGATGTTCTAAAACGATAAGTTCCTGCCCTCAATTTATTGCATATAATATGTCTGAATTGGTGGAAATCCGTTAAAGGCAACAGAAGCATAAGTAGAAGTATATGCACCGGTCGATAACCAGTAAATTCTATCACCCTGTTTCAATGTAATAGGTAACTTGTAACGGGTATTTTCGTACATAACATCCATGCTGTCACAAGTAGGTCCTGCAATAATAACTTCTCCTTCTTTATCACCATCTTTTGTAGTAATCAAAGGATACTTAATGCATTCGTCTAAGGTTTCTATAAGTCCGTTGAATTTTCCGGCATCAATATAAACCCAGCGGGTAAGCGCTGTATTATTTTTACGAGAACAAAGAACTACCTCGCTTGTCAAAATACCACTGTCACCAACAAGACTTCGGCCAGGCTCCAGAATAATTTCTGGTAAATCATCGCCAAAATCTTCTGTTAAGAAGCGAGTAATTTCTGAGGCATAAACCTCAAGGCTATTTGTGGGATCAATATAACTTGCAGGGAATCCTCCGCCCATATCAATCATCTGAAGGCGAATTCCTTCTTCTTCTTCAAGAGAATTAAAAAGATATTTAGCCTTTGCAATTGCATCGTTCCATGCACCGATATCGCGCTGCTGACTGCCAGGATGAAACGAAATTCCCCATGGGTTTAATCCAAGAGCTTTTGCCTGAACTAAAAGGTCGTAGGCCATATCCGGGTGGCAACCAAATTTTCTACTCAAAGGCCAGTCTGCAGTATCTGAGTTTTCTACAAGAATACGAACATAAACTCTTGAACCAGGAGCATTTTCTGCAATACTTTTTAAGTCGTCCTTGCTGTCTGTTGCAAACATTCGGACTCCATTTTCGTAAAAATACTTAATATCACAAGCCTTTTTAATTGTGTTTCCATAAGAAAGGCGGTTTGGATCGTCTACAAACTTCTTAATTAAATCAAGTTCGTATCGAGAAGCAATATCAAAGCAAGAACCTTTTTCTGCAAGCATCTTTAAAACAGGTTCACCAGGATTTGCCTTAATTGCGTAATAAATCTTTGCATAAGGAAAAGAATTCTTGAGTCTTATAAAGTTCTGCTTTATTGTATTTACATTAACTACAATATTCGGTGTTGGAAAATCTTTTGAAAATTCCAAAAAGCGTGACCAGTCCTTGTCACTCACATAATCACTACGATTAAACATTTTTATTCCTATAAATAAGAAGATAAATAAATCGCCGAATTGCAGAGAACCCAGTTTTTTTCGCCGATATGAGCATAATAGTGAAAATACACCTTTGTAGGAATAGTTTTTTGAGATTTTTTTTTATTTTTTATCTTAAATAAACCATCAAAAGCATAATATCACTGTTTCTTATTCCGCTGATTCTTTCTGCCTGGCCGAGAGTAAGAGGCCTAACCTTTTCTAATTTGTTTCGGCTCTCAGCACTCAACGACGGAATTGCCCCGTAATCAAAATCCTCTGGAATACGAACATTTTCCATCTTGTGCATTTTTTCTACACGACGGTCCTGTTTTTCAATGTAATACTTATACTTAAACTGAATTTTCGCTTCCTGCCAGACAGCTTCCGGATATCCAGGATTGTCCATGTTTGGCTTTTTTAAAAGCTGTGCAACGATTTCGTCTAATTGAGCATATTTTGCAAGCACCTTATCGTACTGAGCCTTGGTCTTAAGACCTGCCTCATAAGCATATTTTGTAAGACGCTGATCAGCTGTATCATGTCTTAACTTAAGGCGATACTCTGCCCGGGCAGTAAACATTCTGTAAGGTTCTTTTGTTCCAAGTGTAACAAGGTCATCGATAAGTACACCGATATACGCTTCATCACGACCAAGAATTAAAGGTTTCCATTCTGGAATTGTTCTAAAATTATTAAATCCAGATTCTTTTTGACTGTTTTCTTCTATTTTATTTAATCGTTCTGTTATGCTTTGACTGATTTCGGCAAAACGCTTTAATTCTGCAGCATTCATTACGGCCTTTGGCATAAATGCACCGCTTTCCATACTTGAAGGAACTCCATTTAAGTCAGAAGGAAGAGCACATAGTGGACCGCACTGTTCTTTGTGAGCTTTTGCATACAAACCAGCATTTATTCCAGCTACAAGACCTTGTCCGGCAGCTTCTTCGTAACCACTTGTTCCGTTAATCTGACCAGCATCAAACATACCACTTACACGTTTTGTTTCCAGAGAAGGGAAAAGCTGAGTTGGTTCAATATAATCATATTCCACGGCATATCCAGGTCTACTCTGTACTGCATTTTCAAAGCCGGGCATTGTACGCATAAATGCATCCTGCACACATTCAGGTAATGAAGAACTAAAGCCATTGAGGTACATTTCGTCGGTTTCTAATCCTTCAGGTTCAACAAATATCTGGTGGCGTTCTCGTTCTGCAAACCGCATAACTTTATCTTCGATACTTGGACAGTATCGTGGACCTATACCGCTGATTTTACCACTGTACAATGGCGAGCGATTGATATTTGCGCGGATTATCTCGTGAGTTTTTTCATTTGTGTAAACGACATGACAAGGGACAATAGGTCGTTCAACTTTTTCTGTTTCAAAACTAAAAGGAACAATTTCACTGTCACCGGGATTTTCTTCTAATTTAGAAAAATCAATTGTAGATTTTAAGATTCTTGGTGGTGTTCCTGTTTTGAGGCGGCCTGTGGTAAAGCCTAAACGGTGAAGGCTCTGTGTTAATCCATAGGCAGCAGGTTCTCCTACGCGACCACAAGGAGCATCATATTCTCCAATAAAAATTCGTCCGCCCAAAAAGGTACCGGTGGTTAAAACTACAGCTCTACAAGGAATGACCCTTCCTCGCTCAGTTACAACACCAGTAACTTTCTGACGCATTCCGCTACGGCTTGCTTCTGTTGCATATGTCTCAGCATGATTCTGGTCGTTTCCGGTAAATCCTCTGGTTTCTCCAGGAATAGATCCAAGTTCTGCACTACTATCCGAATTTGGAGGTAGAGGTGTAGAACTTGCAGTAGTTAAAATGTCTATTACCGTATCCATCAGCGTATATAGATTTGGAGTAGTTTCCATTGTCTTACGCGCTAACATTGAATAGGTTATTTTATCTGCCTGGCTTCGTGGTGCCTGAACAGCCGGACCCCGGCTTTTATTCAGCATGCGGAACTGAATCATGCTGTGGTCAATAAGCTTTGCCATCTGACCACCAAGAGCATCAATTTCTCGAACGATATTCCCTTTTGCAATTCCTCCAATGGAAGGGTTACAACTCATTCTTCCGATTGCATCAGGAGTTTGAGTAATTGCCAATGTTTTAAGTCCCATACGAGCACTTGCAAGAGCAGCCTCAATTCCAGCATGCCCCGCACCAACAACAACTACATCATAAAAATCATAAAAACCAGACATAGTGGATAGTATAGTAATTTTTTACAATCTATGAAAGTAAATTCCTATTGCAATCCCAAAATCCAGAGATTTTAGCACAGCATCATTTGTAAAACCGTAAGTTCGACGCATATATGGATAAACGGTAAAAGTATTTGCCAGTGTAAAGTTATAACCTAAATCCCAAGCTAGCTTCCAATTTATAAAATTCGAACCGCTAAAAACTATGTATTGCTTATACATTGGATAAAAATAAAAACTTAATCCTGAGATACATGGAGCGTCTTTGTAAAATGGGTGAAAATGTACTCCTGCACCTAAAGTAAGTCCCAACCCAGAATATAAATTATCACCATTACTTACAGCCGTTTCAAAATACGGGTTTAATCCAAATGCCCAGCTAAAACCTATTCTCCAAATTGTTTTAATATCAACTTTTCCTTCTAATAAAAAGTTTGTCCCAGAAGTTACCACAGAACTATCTTGTCTCAAGCCCATATAAGTACTATTACCAGTAACCTCTCCCAAAAGCGATGGCAAATAGAAGATTAGATTTACATTAGGGCTAAAACCTTTATTCTCTGATTCAGGAATGATTTCTTCAACAGTCACACGAACATTATTTTTCGTTGCCTGTAAAAGAGTTTCAGTCTTCTCGTTTGTTTTTTTTGAATTTGTATTCAAAACATTTTCGTCTGCTTCTTGTGCAAAACAAAACGAACATACAAATAAAATTAAGATTAACGATAATTTTTTTTTCATAACATACCTCTTTATTAAAATTGCATTTTTACACCAAATGATATAAGAGCTGTTGAACATTCTTCCAATTCGTATATTGGTATTCCTGCCATTATTTTCAAATCAAGAAAATTATTGTGGGTAAACTCCCATAACCATGAAACTCCAACTCCCATGCAATAATTAATCCATGGTTTATTGCTTATAAGTTTACCAAAGTCCATCAAAAATAATGGACTATAAATAAATCTTATATTATGACTATTTTCTAAGTTAAGTTCTGCTATTAAATCTATATTTAGTGCATAAAAGTTTACAAATGGACATAGTCCTATAGATGAAGAAGTTAAAAAACTTAATTCATGAATTTCGTAAAATCTTCTTTCATAATTAACCTCTATAATCCCCATTATAGGATTTTTTTCGCTTACATTAGTCATACCAAGAGAAAAGCCTATTCTATTTTCTTGAGCAAATGAGAATTGGAAAAATGATATAATTATTAGAACAACAGTCCTTTTTGTATTACCAGGTAAATGCAAACATAACTCCATTACCAATTATCTGTATACAACTTGGAAATAAGCTTTTAATTGATTCCAAAAATGCAAGTACTTGAGTTTGTAATCCACTATACATAAATGCTCCAATGACACCAAGTGTACAAACAACAACAGATATTGTTTTGCTTCTTAAATCCTCATAATTAAAGAGATAATCACCAAATGATTTGATCGAATCTTGCAGCGATGATGATAATCCAAAAACCTGCTCCATATACTTACAAAGTTCTTCATAATTTTGATGATAGACATTTTGTTTATCTAGATACTGATAAAGCTCCTTTTCTACATTATCAATAAAAAACTGTCTTTGATACTCTATTGGCATATTTGAATACTTCTCAAGTATTACGGAATACGTTTCATATATTGCTGAGCAGAAATTTTGAACAATTTTCCATTCTGGAGAACTTTGCCACACGACAATAAACACTCCCATACCTACCACACCCACACCTGCTGCAATCAAACCTGCTATTTTGACCCAAGGAAAAAATCCAAATCTATAACAAAGAAAACCTGCAATGGCTGCAGCACTACAACCTATATATCCTGCAACTGTACCCCAAGTATAAGTCCCTTCGACCAGTTCACGAGAAGAAGACGTCGATTCATTATCAAAACACAGTTTAATATCTTTAATATCCTCAACACAAGTTATTGATCTTGAATCTTCAACGACTTCCGATCCAGTTAAATCTATTAATGATTTCTCATACTCATCGGCTAAATCTTGAGAAACCTCTTTCATTGCATCATATACTTCACCTATAGTTTTTTCTTCATAAATACAATTAATTAAGTCTATATTTTCTTTTCCACCTTCCTGGCTTAAGGTTTCAGTAATGCACTTATCAGAATTTTCAATAAAAAATTGAACATCTTTCAAATCTTCATCACTTAGTTCTAAGGAACGACTTGAAGCATAAAAATTGTCCAACATCCCTTTTTCTTTAAAATCTAAAAGTTTTTTTGTAATTGTGTAATTAGAATTATCTGATTTTACATCCTGAATAATACTACTAAAATTACACGAAACAAAAGTAAAACTTGTCAAAACTGTTAATCCAATAATTTTTGGTATAAAACTTCTCTTTTTCATAAAACACCTCACAATTTTTTTATATTCTCAAAAAAATAAAAAATCAATAACGTTTTTTAAAAATAACCAAAGTTATTTTAAAAATAACTTTGGTTATTGACAAAGTATTTTGAAGGTTTTAATTTTTTATTATGACTAAAGTTAATATTTATAAAAGATTGATGATAATTTCTGGCTTTACTTGTACTGTAGCAGCTTTTTTAGTAAGTTTTTTTCATAAAGATTTTGAACATTGCATTATCCCATTTGCAAATATTGTAATACCCGCTATTCATGCAGCCTCTTCTATATTGATTATAATTTTATTTATCTTACCACTTAATCAAAAATTACAGGCTACCATTTTCTTCTTAGAAAGTTTTGCATGTGTTTTTACTGGATATGACTATCTGGGATTAATTTTATACACAGGATTTTTAATCACTCTTTATTTTGACTTTTTCTTTGATAAAAAAATAATACTCAAATTCGCAATTTTTAGTGTTATATGGATAGCAATAGCAATCGGAATTATTCCTTATGGTATTGACCGATTCCTCTTATTGATTGTTTCTACAATATTTTTCGACTTGTTCATGCTAAATCTCTATTACAAATTTTCTTCATTTAATAAGGTTATAACACCTGTAACCGCTTACAAAAATTCTAAGATTCCTAAACCTGGCTCAGAATTATTCATATCAAGTCTTAAACTTTCAGAAAGACAGCAAAAAGTTCTTTATCTTTTTGCAACACAAAAATTAAATTATCAGCAAATTGCTAGTGAATTAAACATTTCTGTTTCAACAGTCAAACATGAAATGAAAATTATTTTTGATTACTTTTACATACCAAACCAAGTTCATTTATTTGCTTTACTCTCGCAATATATTGTAAAACCGTAACAATTCTCAATTAAAACAATGCATTCTGCTCTTCAGATAAGGTTTGTGGATATGCAATTTGCGAAAAATTAAAAGTTGTCTGAACATTTCCATTTTGAGTTAATGTGTAACCGGTTAATTCTGCATCAGTTTCTGAAAAAGTACCAAAGAGATTTATATTAAGAATTGCATTTTTTATGGCAGCATTAGTTGGCTCAAGAGATAGATGCCATCTGTTTCCCTGAATACCAAATTCCTGAACAAAATTTTCTTCTATTACTTGTATATTGCCACCGAATATTCCAATAAAAATTCGTGCTATATTTTCAAAACCTGGATTATCACCAGTTACGTTCTGTTTACCGTTGGGCAGAATATTTTTTACATAAGATGGAGTTAAAACTGTTGTATTTTTAAAAGGTTTTTGACTCCATAAAACAATACCCTTAGGACAGAACAAAAAATCACCAGTTGTAACAAATTTTCTTTCCATGGATTCTGTTTTTACAAGTCGTATCTGCTCAAAAGCACCAGTAGAATTTTGTTTTTTTGAAATATAATTTAAAATTTGCTGACACGTAATAGTTGAATTCTTTTCGTCCTGCTTTTCCTGGGCGAAAAATATACCTGTAAAAGAAAACAATAAACCAACTATTACAAATGCCTTTTTAATTTTCATAGGCTAAGTATAGCAAAGAAAACGACATTGAACTATATCTAATTAATTCCAAAAATTAAAGAAACATTTGAGCCGCCAAAAGCAAAGGAATTACTCATACAGTTTTTTATTGGTTTATTAGCTTTTGAATTTGTTCGGTCAATAATATTTATTTTGGGAATAGCGGGATCAAAAACTCCGTCCCAGACTTGAGCAGGATAAGTATCTTTATTCTGAATTGCTAAATAACAAATTGCAGCTTCAATTGCACCGGCTGCACCAAGTGTGTGACCTGTTATGGATTTTGTAGAACTTACAGGAACCTTGTAATCTCCAAATACAGCATCAACAGCAATATCTTCCATTGAATCGTTAAAACGAGTTCCTGTTCCGTGCAAATTAACATAATCGATGTCGGTACAATTCAATTCCGCTTTTTTTAATGCAAGAGTCATTGCCTGAGCTGCGCCTTTGCCTTCCGGATCAGGACTAGTCATATGATATGCATCAGAACATTCGCCATAACCTTTCAAAACAAAATCAATTTCTGAACTGTCCATCTTGTCACGGCTCATTACAAAATAACTACACGCCTCGCCTAAAGTCAGTCCGGAACGATTTGCACTCATTGGATTTGTCGGCTCATTACTAATTGATTTTAAGGAATCAAATCCACAGGCAACATTACCAGAAGTTAAATCAATTCCTCCAACAACGGCGGCATCTATAAAGCCAGAAATAATCATCTGTGCAGCTCGTATAAAAACCTGAGCACTACTTGAACATGCGGTATTAATCGTAACACTACTTGCCGTCAGTCCATATCTTTTTTTGATTAAATCAGGAACAAAACTTTGATACAGATATCCGTTCTGGTATCCAGTTCCGTATTCGCCTTTTTTATAAGAAATTTCAGAAAATTCGCTGCCGTTATCACAAGTGCCAATGTAAACGCCTATGCGATCCTTTCCATACTTTTTAACAGCTTCTTTTATCTCTAAATCAATTTGATTTAAAGCCCAGGAGTGAAGTTTTGTTAAATGACATTTATACTCTTCCTGGCTTTCTGGCAAGTCTGTATCATCAACAATACCTGCATATAAAACTTTTTCGCTTGTAAACTGAAAGCGGTTAAAAAAAGTAGTTTTGTAGTTACAAATGTTACTCCATAATTCTGAAGGAGTTTTTCCGGCAACACAAATCAAGCCAGGTTTTGATAAATGTAATATAGTTTTCATTCTTTTATAAATATAACGGAAAAAAACGAAGCTAACAATCCAAGAAAGATTGAAAGTCCCATAGTTTGAACAGGAACAAAAGAACTGAGAGAAAGAGTTCCAAAAGAAAGAACTGTTGTTATAAACGACAAAATAATCGCAACATTTTCGTGCATTGAGCCTTTATTTGTGACTTTATAAATTATGTAGTCCAGACCAAGACCAAACACGAGAATCATACCTGTAACGCAGAAGAAATCAATTTTTCTTCCTGTCAGGGCAAATATTGCGCAAATAAATGAAATTCCTATTACTGGAGTTATTAAAATTCTAATTACATTTTTTATACTGTAAAAAAACAGCAAAACAACACCAACTACAACCATCGCCACAAGGAGAAAAACAAAAATCATCGTTGTAAGCTTATCCAGCTGAGTATTTATATCCTGAACTTTATTTTCATACAAAACTGATGGATTGTTCTCAGCAATCTGAACAATTTTTTTTGCATTATCTAAGTTTGTAGGAAGCACAATTGAATAAAACTTATCATCAACTTGTCCAATATAAAGCATGTTAATAAAGTTTTTTATAAAACTTGGTAAATCTGAATCTACCGACAAGCGTTTTGTTTCTGCATTTTTGTAAAAAGCTCTAAATTCCCTTATATCTGAAGCACTCATTCCAAGAGCGCTCTCAATTTCAGGTAATTCAGGAATAAGAGTCGAATAAGACGCAAATGATTCATTCTGAGTTTTAACCGAAGGAACAAACTTACTAACACTTATAAATCCTTTTTCAAGTTGAGAAGCAATCTGTTCATCCAGTTCCAGAAGTTCTTCCTGGCTATCAGCGCTTAAAATAAGCCAGCTGCTTGAAGTAAAATTCATCACCTTTGAAGCAAGAATCGTATCATCTTTTAATCTACCCTGCATCTGATACAATCTTGAAATATTATTATTGATTCCAAACTTACCAAAAGTTACAAGCAAAACTACTAAAGAAAATCCTGCCAAAACAGATGGAATAATCTTATCCAAAGGAGCGTGAATCTTGTGCTTTTCTGCATATTGAACAAGCTTTAATTCGTATATATCTTTGCGATTTGGTGTAAGCTTTACCATGGGATAAAGACAAATTGTTGTAACAAATGAACTCAAAATGCCTGTTAAACAAAAGAAAGCCATCTGCTTAAGCAAAGCAAAGGGTGTAAAAAGCAAAAATACAAAACAAACTTCTGTAGATAGAAGTGCAAAACTCATAGACTTTATGCAGTTAGAACGAATCTGATTTCCGTCTTGCAGAGCATTGTTAAACTTCCACTGAATAAAATAGTGAATACTGTAATCTATGCACGAACCTATCAAACAAGTTCCAAAAACCAGTGTCATTACATGGATATTTCCAAAAACTATGTGAGTAGCAGAAAAAGCTGTAAACAGAGCCAAAAAAATAGAAAGCATCGAAATTAAAACTGGCTTTAAACTTTTAAAAGTAATAATCAAAATTATTAAAACCAGAATCAGTGATACTGTAGAAATTATAGAAATCTCCAGTGACGCTTTAGAAGAACTGTGATAACTGTGGAATGGAGTTCCAGAATAAACAAATCGGGTTCCATCATTTTCGTATTTTTGACAAACCGAATAAATTAGCGGAATAACACTTTTGCCGCTACCTAACCTTGCGCCTTTTTCGCTCAAAGTTCCATTCAAAAGTATGTACCAGTTATCCTCAAAATTCGTTGCAAGCACATCCTGCTTAGGACTAAAATTCGTTCCTGTATCCTGAATTAGCTGTAAAAAGTTTTCAAGAACTTCTTGTCCAAGCAAAAAAGGGTCCTGATTTATACGGCTCAAATCCACAAAAGCAAAAGGATTATAAACCGACTCAATCTGCTCCTGAACAAAGGCCTCTCTTTCAGTTTTGTCATTCAAACGCTCCTGCATCTGTTTATCCAGCAATACAGGAATCCACTCATAAATAAAATCCATAGCAGGCGCAAAAGAACTAGTATCAGAAAACAAAACAAGGGAATCAAAACCTTCGTTGTCTTTTAACTCCTCGTATGCACCAATTGCAGCTTTTCTTGCCTTATCAAAATCTTTATTACTTACAAGAATCGCTACATTTTTTCCGGAAGAACCAGACACCGCTTTATCTGCAGCCGTAAACACCTTACTTGAGGTATTGCTTGGAGTCATGTTGAACAAATCAGCATCCAGCTTAATTTTATTTCCACATAACAGATATATAATAGAAGAAAGTAGAATAATAAAATTAAATATTAAGAATAAATTAAAATAAAACTTTGAACTTAGTTTTTTCATACATTCTCTGCGGAATCAAGATTCCAAAAATCGAAAAAGTTAAACCATTGATATGGATACTGCTTACACAAATCTTCAAGAATCGAAACATACTCTTTGCACAAATCTTCGATTGCCTGTTTACGCTTAGAGCGAGGAACATTTAAATCAGTTTTAGCCTTGTAAACAAATATTTTGTATTTGCTGTACGCCTTAAAATCTGGTGAACGCATGTTAAACATAAAGTAAACATCGGTTTCCAGCAAAGAAGGAATAAAAAATGTCCCATAGGGAAAAAGGGCATCTTTTCCAAACAAAGGAACCTTAATCGTCCTGGAAGACTTACTGCCAGTTCTGTCCCCTGCACAAAATATCAAACTACCGTTATCCAGAGTATTCTGCATCATTTCCAGAGTTCCAACACCAATATCAGATGCATTTATGTATGACTCATAAATATGGCTGTTACTTTGCTGCATAGATGAAACAAACTTAGAATTAACATCCACATCCATAATCGGAAGGACCTTAACTGTTCTACCGGTAACAACTTCTGTTCTATAAGCAATACTTCTTAGAATTTCTATTGAGCCAAGATGAGAACAAATTAAATATGCACCCTTATTATTTTTTAAGGATTCTACCATAGTGTTATAATCATCATCTCTAAATTCCAGGGCATTTTCAGGGAGTTCCTTTAACCAGTACTCAATTTTTTCTATAAAGCTGATTGCAAATGCATAAATCTGCTTAAAAGGACTTTTCTTCAATTTGTAATCAGGTCCATAAAATTCCTGTAAGTTTTTTTGATAAATTTTACAGTACTTACGGATTTTCGGTCCAAAAAGATAATAAAAAACGCTCACCATAAACGCAACACCTATCATAAACCAATGAGGAAGGTGCTTTGTAAGCCAGATAGTAAATCTAATCGGCAAGGAGGTATGAACAACTTCTTTCTGGTTAGACCAGTGGGCTTGGTTTTTCATTTTTATTGTCCTTTTATGTTTCTTTTAATTGCAAGGAATACGAGCCATGGCAAACGAATAATCATTCCGATTGTAAGACGGGCATAAGTTGCCGCAATATGAAGATTATCTCGGACCATTCTAAAATTGCTGATTCCATCTTTTGGGTAAGTAACGTTTACCGGAAGATTTACTTCCTGAACACCTCTCCACAAATAGTGAATAAGAATATCGATATCAAAACCCATTCTGCTGTTAATAATAGCGTGATGATTTAAAATCTTAATATAATCAGCTACGGGATAAATACGACATCCGCACAAAATATCGCCAACATTTTTGTTCACTGCTACAAATTTACCGTAATTGTTGCTGATTTTTCTTCCGTTTTTACGATGTTCTGGCACAGAAGAATCAAAAACAGGATAACCACAAATAATAGCCTTAGGATTATTTTCACAAGCCTGAATAAAAGAAGAACAACATCCACTATCGTGCTGGCCATCTGCATCAATCTGAAATGCATGGGTAAAGCCCATTTTATGAGCTTCTCTAATACCGAGGGCAAAAGCTTTTCCTTTTCCGCCGTTTTTTGGATTTACAATAAGAGTAACATCATCAAATTTTTCTACAGCAGACCGAATCAGCTGCTTATTTTTTTCATCATTGCCGTCATCAACAACAATTACCGGAAGCCCATAAGGCTTTAAAGAAGTCAAAACCGCTTCTACTGTTGATCCGTGATTATAAACTGGTATGATAAAACAAATCTTCATATAGCCTATTCTTCTTTTGAGTCTGTAAATAACGCCTTGATTTCTGTAAGACGCTTTTTTCCCTGAATATCAGCCGGGATTTTTTCTACAAAACGCCATTTTTTTGGTATAACTATATTTTCAAAATAGTTTAACAAAAAGTCATGGAAGTATTTATTTAAAACGAGTTTTCTTTCGTCCTTAAATTTTTCTTTTCCTTTATCATTTAATTCGATAACAGCAGCAAGATACTGTCGGTGTTCATTTTCAAGTGCAATTACCTTTACATCATGAACAAGACCAGTTTCAAGGATACGGTTTTCTACTTCTGTCATAGAAATACGCTTTTCTTCTATTTTAACGATAGAATCCTTGCGGCCCTTTAACAAAAAGCGGCCATCATCAAGCATATCAACCATATCAGCTGTTGCAAATCCATTTGGATCCTTTATATATGGAGAAATAATGCGAAGACAGCCTTCTTCATCCTTCCATACTTTTGCATTTTCAAAAGGAGTCCATTCAAGTCCGTCACGGGAAACACGCCATGCGATACCGCTAGTTTCTGTCGAACCATAAACTTCGATTGGCCATGAACCAAATACATCGTTTGATTTTTTTGCAACTTCAGGAAGAAGCATACCGCCGCTGCTGAAAATTTCGCAGTTTTTGAGAGGGAGCTTAGTCTTGCTCTCGTTAGTGCGCTTTAAGAAAGCAGGAGTTGCAATGATTACATATTCACCGTCTGTCAAAGAATCAAATTCATCCGGGAACTCGATGCGCTTGCGTCGGAAAGGAAGTGCAATTGTAAATGGAAGAGAAATGCCAAACAAGAAGCCGTAAATATGATGCTGACTGACTGTTGTTACAAGGTATTTATCTTCAAACTTAAATCCAAACTTGCTGATAATAAAACCATTGTCTTCTTCAAACTCTTTAAGGCGCTGCTGAACAGCCTTTGGCTTTCCGGTACTACCACTTGTGTACATGCGGATGTCAGTTTCTTCTGCTACGATTTTTGGAGAACAACGAATTTCTGATTCTGAAGGAGTTTTCTGTTCTTCAAGAATCTTTTCTATATATAAAGCAGAATCAAGCTTCTGGTCAGAAAGGAAAACGAATCCTTCTTTTTTAATTTCATCGATAAAATTATCAGCTGTATTCTGAACAAGGTGAACCCGTTTTTTGCACTGAAGCAAAGAAACAAAAGTCACAAGGAACAGCCAGTAATCTTCGCAGTGAAGAATGTATTCTGTCTCAGGACGAGAATTTAAATATGCACGGAATTTTGCTGTATCAACGAGAAAATCCTTCCAGGTTTTGTAAATACCGTCAGAATATTTTCCTTCATAACAGAGGATAGTATCATCCGTTCTGCAGTCATGTGTAAAATTGCTGATTGAATAAGGCTTTTTCATTTTACTATTTACTATTCTCCTTACAATATATTCAATTGCAAATAATAAACCCATCAAAACATAAGAAATGCCACCAGTGTACAAGGACCAGATTTTATAATTAAGTTCTGGCGAGCCAAAATCGTACAGAGCCACAAAGGCGCAGGCACTTCCATTTAAAATAAAGAAAATACACCATACAACACAAACCTTATAACAATAACGTTCTATTGCCTTTTGATGTATTGATCCTTTAATTGTTTTATCCGATAGAGTTGCGAACCTAAAAATTATATTAGGCTGAACAATAAGTGTACTTCCAAAAAATATGAGCATTGAAAGACTTATCACCACAGCATACAACTTAATGAATAAATCTTTATTTGTTAAAAAGCAGGCAAGACCGGCTGCTAAAAGCAACAGGGCAGATATAAATGGGCGTAGCGATTCAAAAGAGAATTTCTTTTGTCTTGCTGTTGTTACAGAGATAAGTGAAGCAAATCCAAATCCCATTATTACCAGAGAGACAATTTTCATCGGCAGCTTAAAAACTACCAGTGCCAGAAAAATGATTACCGGGTAAACTGCCAGTAAAACACCCATCAGCACTTTTAAGAAAATTTTCACTTTGTACGCTCTTTTGCAATAAAATCTGTTAAGGCGTTAACAGAAGCAAAGTACGAACGATTATCTTCGTTTTCTGTAGAAAACTTAACACCATATTTTTTCTTGAGGGCAACGCCTAATTCCAGTGCGTCAATAGAATCCAACCCCAAGCCTTCTGTAAAAATTGGTTCATCATCTTTAATGTCATCTACAGTAATATCTTCAATATTAAGTGTATCAATTAAAAATTGTTTTAATTCCTGTTTTAGTCCGTCCATAATGAATCCATTTTATCACCCATTCTTTTCTTTTTCTACTAATTATTGTATATTCGTAATGTGAATTCATTATTTTTTACAAAGCCTTCTTTATGTACAGAAACCCCATCACTGGATTTTACGCCACCTCTCTTTAGACGCCGTTTAAGTCAGCTGACAAAAATGGTAATCCAGGTGATACACTCACAAATAGAAGAATACAACTGCGGGGACATAAAGCAATTTTTAATTTCTGACAGGGGCGAAATTAACCGTCAGTATCAGATTTTAACCCAATTATTCGAAGATGAAGAAATTTTACCGGCAAGTTTTTCGCTGGCAGTTTACAATACACCTGTAGGACAAGCTTCCCTCGCAATGAAATTAAAAAGCGGATATTCCGTACTATTTCCTTGCGGTCAAGACTTTGTTCAAGGACTACAAACCGCCTGTGCAGCAGTATTATCAGGCGACGAAGAACAAATTCTCCTGGTTTATGCCGACGAACAGATAACCGACGACTATGCAAATCTTGTAACAAACGACAACACCCCTTTTGCATTTTGTACAATCGTAAGCGCAAAAGAGCTCTACGCAAATTCTATCAAAATAGATCTTTCAACCATAAACAAAATTACACCTCAAGATTTTTACAAGGAAATAAGCAAATGAAATTACTAAAAAGATTGCTATCCGGAGTTTGCATCCTTTCTGCCAGTACAACTCTTTTTGCAGAAGCTTTTAAGATAAATCTCTGGAAAGACACTCCTCAGATGAGAAAAGAACATGTTAACATGTATTGCTCTATTCCAGATAACCACAACGGAAGTGCCGTTGTAATTTTTCCAGGCGGAAGTTATCACCATTTAGGCTATCTCACAGAAGGAAAAACTACCGCTTCATGGTTTAATGAACAGGGTACATGCACTTTTATCGTAAATTACCGTGTAAGCGGACAAGGCTACCATTACCCGGCAATGATGCAGGATGCTCAAAAAGCAATTTTATATGTCAGACAAAATGCAGAAAAATGGGGTATCGATAAAGAACGCGTTGGAACAATCGGCTTCTCTGCAGGCGGACATCTAAGCGGATGGTGCGGAGAATTTGGCGCAAAAACCAACGAACTTGAAAAAATCGGAATCAACACCTCTGAAAGCCTTAGACCAAGTTTTATAATGTGCATTTATCCAGTTGTAACTATGCAGTACGACATTGGACATGGATGGTCTCGCAGAAGCCTTTTAGGCCGAACCCCTACTCAAAACGATCTGGACCTCTTTTCTTTAGAAATGAATGTACCAGAAGATATGCCTCCAACCTATCTTTTGGCATGTCAGGATGACGGCACTGTTATTTACGAAAACAGCGTTCGCTTTGACTCTTCTCTCACACAAAAAAACATCGATCACATATTTGTTTCATATCCAGAAGGAGACCACGGTTTTGCAATGCTCAACAACAAGTTTATGAAAAAGTACCACTGGAACGAAACCCTCAAAGAGTGGCTCAGCAAGCATAATTTCTTTACTAGATAAAAAGTCTCAAGAAAACATTTCGGTGATTTTATATCTCCGAAATGCGACTGGAAGAAATACTTACAAGTCCTGAATATAAAAATTGTCAAGAAAAAAAGTTTACAAAATTTTTGCTTTTAACCCCGTTTTTATATTGACCTAAAAAATCACTCATAGTATGCTTATATCAGTTCGACACTATATATAGTGTCTATTTTTTTATACAAAACTAAAACTACGCTATTAGTACATTTTTATGTACTACGGCTAATTTAATATATAATAAAGAAATAACAGGATTTTAATAAAAAAAAGGGTGGGGAAATATGAAAATTATTAAGCGTAATGGTGAAGAAGCAATTTTCGATATCCGCAAAATTGCTACCGCAATCTCAAAGGCCAATTCTGCAATTCCAGAAAGTGACCGTTTATCAGAAGAATTTATCAACGCAGTTGCATCCAAAGTTACAGACAAATGCAAGGCAAGCAAAGTTCAGCTTAACGTAGAAGCAATTCAGGACCTTGTAGAAACCGAACTTATGCGTATTGGGGCATTCGATCTTGCAAAGGTATACATCACATACCGATACCGCCATGCGCTTATGCGTAAACAAAACTCAACTGACCAGCAGATTCTTTCTCTTCTTGAATGTACAAACGAAGAAGTTAAACAGGAAAACTCTAATAAAAACTCTACTGTAGTTTCAGTTCAGCGAGACTACATGGCTGGTGAAGTATCTAAGGATATTACAAAACGCTTCCTTTTGGACGAAGACATCGTTCAAGCCCACAACGAAGGAATCATTCACTTCCACGATGCAGACTACTTTGCTCAGCACATGCACAACTGTGACCTTGTTAACCTCGAAGACATGCTCCAGAACGGCACTGTAATCAGCGGAACAAAAATCGATACTCCACACTCGTTCTCTACAGCTTGTAATATCGCAACCCAGATTATTGCACAGGTAGCTTCAAGCCAGTACGGTGGTCAGTCTATTTCTCTTACACACCTGGCTCCATTTGTTGACGTAAGCCGCAAAAAGCTCATAAAAGAATTAAATCAGACAATCGAAGAAACTGGAGTACAGTTTACAAAAGAACAGTTTGACCACATCGTAGAACGCCGTCTTGCAGATGAAATTACCCGCGGTGTACAGACAATCCAGTATCAGGTTGTAACTCTTATGACCACAAATGGTCAGAGTCCTTTCGTTACTGTATTTATGTACCTCAACGAAGCTAAAAACGAACAGGAAAAGGCCGACCTTGCCCTCATCATCGAAGAAGTGCTTAAACAGAGAACTAAGGGTGTTCGAAACGAAAAAGGCTACTGGGTAACTCCAGCGTTCCCTAAACTGATTTACGTTCTTGAACCTGATAATATCGAAGAAGGCTCTAAGTACTACTACCTTACAGAATTAGCAGCAAAATGTACTGCAAAGCGCCTTGTTCCAGATTATATTTCTGAAAAGAAAATGTTCGAACTCAAAGAAGGCAACTGTTATACATGTATGGGTTGTCGTTCCTTCCTTACAGTTTACAAAGACGAAACAGGAAAACCAAAATTCTACGGACGTTTTAACCAGGGTGTTGTAACTCTTAATCTTGTAGACATTGCCTGCTCAAGCGGACGTGATTTAGATAAATTTTGGAAGATTTTTGATGAACGACTTGAACTCTGCCACCGAGCACTTCTTCTGCGCCACAAGCGCCTCTTGGGAACTCCAAGCGATGTAGCTCCAATTCTCTGGCAGAACGGAGCCCTTGCTCGTCTTTCAAAGGGTGAAAAAATAGACAAGCTTCTTTTCAACGGCTATTCAACAATTTCTCTTGGATACGCCGGACTCTGCGAATGCGTACGCTACATGACAGGAAAGCCTCATACAGATCCTGAAGTAACTCCTTTTGCCCTTGAAATCATGAAACACATGAATGATGCCTGCAAAAAATGGAAGAAAGAACACAATATCGACTTTAGTTTGTACGGAACACCTCTTGAAAGCACAACTTACAAGTTTGCTAAATGCCTTAAGCAGCGCTTTGGAGAGATTCCTGGTGTTACTGATAAGAACTACATCACAAACAGTTACCATGTACATGTAACAGAAGATATCGATGCATTCAGCAAACTTACCTTCGAAAGCCAGTTCCAGGAACTCTCTCCAGGTGGAGCTATCAGTTATGTAGAAGTTCCTAACATGGAAAACAATATTCCTGCTGTAATGGCCCTGTTAAAGCACATTTACGAAAAAATCATGTACGCAGAACTCAACACAAAGAGCGACTGCTGTCAGAAATGTGGTTACACAGGCGAAATTCAGGTAATCGAAGACGAAGATGGAAAACTCATCTGGGAATGCCCTCAGTGCGGTAACCGTGACCAGAATACAATGAACGTTGCCCGCAGAACTTGTGGATACATCGGTACTCAGTATTGGAATCAGGGACGCACCCAGGAAATAAAAGAAAGAGTCCTTCATTTGTAATATGTATTACGGTGCAATTAAAAACTTTGATGTTGCAAATGGCCTTGGTGTAAGGGTAAGTTTATTCGTTAGTGGCTGTAGAAACGCTTGTAAAGGGTGTTTCCAGCCACAAACCTGGAACTTTAACTACGGCAAAGAATTTACACAAGAAACAGAAAATCAAATAATTGAATTACTTGCCTCCCCTGTCATTCAAGGGTTTAGCCTCTTAGGAGGAGAACCTTTTGAAGAAGAAAATCAGGCTGTTCTGGCACCTTTTTTACAAAAAATAAAACAAATCTATCCTAAAAAAGATATCTGGTGCTGGACTGGATATATTTACGACAAAGACCTCTTACCAGGTATGCGAAAAAACACTCAATACACCCAAACTATGCTGGAAAATATAGATGTTCTAGTCGACGGACCTTTCATTCTGGAACAAAAAAATCTGATGTTAAAATTTCGCGGCAGCGAAAACCAGCGCATGCTTCACCTAAAAGAAGGTAAAATCACTTCAATAGAATAAAAAATGCCCCCTAAAATTGAACTATACTTGTCCAATCTTAGAAGGGCACTTAATAAAGCTGCTTTTTTACAAACTTATTTTTGCTCTACAAGTTGTTTTGCACGAGACATTGCTTCATTAATGTTGTCAAAGATGTTTTCTCTTCCAATCTTATCTGCCATTCCAGTTTTTTCAAATAATAGATATGGCTGAGAATGAATTCCAGAAATTACAATCTGAACACCTTTTCTGTCACAGGCTGCTTTACACTGCTCCAGGGCTTGAACTCCACCAGCATCAAGATAAATTGTATTTCGCATTCTAATTACAAGAACCTTAAATTCTGCACCTGCTCTTTCAACAGCAAGTTCAAACTTTCTAACTGTAGCAAAGAACAAAGGTCCTTCAATTTCGTATACAAGAACACCTGTTGGAACATCAAGCTTTTCTTCGTTACCATCACCCTTGATACCAGTAACAATTGTCTGACGATTTTCCTGAACTTCTGAAACATCAATCATCTTCTTAATAAAGAAGAAGGCAGAAAAAATCAAACCAATACCGATTGCGTAAGTTAAATCTACAAATACAGTTACAAGGAATGTTACCGCAAGGACTGTTATATCAGACTTTTGACCTTTCAAGAGTTTTCTAATAGAAGGAATACCAGCCATATTCCATGATACGCTCATCAAAACTGCTGCTAGAGCCGGCATTGGAACATATTCTACATATTTTCCAAAGAAAATCATGATTAACAAAAGAACTACCGCATGAATCATTCCTGCGACAGGAGTGCGTCCACCATTGTTGATATTTGTTGCTGTACGTGCAATTGCTCCAGTTGCAGGAAGTCCACCAAATAACGGACTAAGAATATTTGCAACCCCCTGTCCAATCAATTCATTATTAGAATCGTGTTTTGCACCAATCATACCGTCTGCTACAACCGCAGAAAGAAGGGATTCAATAGCAGCAAGAACAGCAATAGAAACCGCTGTTGGGAACACTGTAATAATTGTATTCAATCTTAAATCCGGAAGATGAGGAACAGGAAGACTCTTAGGAATTGAATAGTGGCTTGAACCGTCGCTGAATTTTCCGATTGTATCAACTTTTAATCCACAAGCCTTATCTAAAATTAGACTTACAATAGTGGCAAGAATGATTACGATTAGCGAACCAGGAATCTTCTTAGTAACTTTTGGCCACAAGAAGATAATAACAAGACATACCACAGCCATTATCAGGGAATAAATATCGATTGTTTTTAATGAGTTTGCATATACACCAATTTTTCCGATAAAAGTTCCCGGCATTTTTGTATATTCTGTGCCAAAAACAGTCATCGGGAACTGAGGATGCATTCCAAAAAAATCACCAATTTGGCCAGTTGCAATTGTAACTGCAATACCGGCTGTAAATCCTACAACAATGGTATATGGAATAAACTTAACTAAACCACCGAGCTTAAAAACTCCAAGCAAGATTAAAAGAATACCTGCTAAGACTGTAGCTGTTGCAAGTCCGCCAAAACCTAATTCCGGATTGTTTACGATTGCATAAATAATTACGGTGAAGGCACCTGTAGGACCACCAATCTGACAACGAGTTCCACCCAATGCTGCAATACAAAAACCAGCAATTATAGCTGTATATAATCCGGTTTCAGGGCTACATCCACTGGCGATAGCAAAAGCAATAGAAAGTGGAAGAGCTACAATACCAACAATAATACCAGCGATAAGATCTGTAGCAAACTGTTTACCGCTATAACCTTTTAAGCTGTTAATTAGCTCAGGCTTATACATAATAACCTCTTTTAAACAAAATCGTTTAATACAAAATAGCGTTTTTTTGTCAAAAGAGCAATTAAGAGTATTTATAAAAAAAAAGAGAGGCTATCACCATAATAGCCCCCTTACAAGCTTGTTAAACATTTTTAAATAATTTTTAAATCTTTTTTAAATTATTTTTACATGCTGTAATTCTAATTTTAAACAAGACCTAAATACAATTAGATTTATAAAAAAATATGCCATATTTTTTTATTTTCACTGGACAACTGTCTTAAAAAAATTGACTGTTTTTTAATTTTTTTTAACTGTCTAGTAGAAAACTTTTTTGATTTATGATTTTTATACTAGGTATGAGATGTCAACGATGTTTTAAAAAGGAAGAATTTTGCCTTTGCCCTTATTCAAAAGAAGTAGATTCTGGAATTAAATTTGTTCTTTTAATGCACCCAAAAGAAGTTAAAAAAAATAGAACTGGAACAGGCTGGATTACCCGAATGACACTCAAAGACTGCGAAATTATCGAGGGACTTGATTTTTCACAAAACACAAGACTTCAGAAATTATTAAATGACCCTCAGTATTTTCCGGTTTTACTATATCCTGGAGAAGACGCATGGAACGCACAAAAACCAGGCTTTGCACAAACAGTAGGAAACAAAAAAATCCTTGCTCTTATAATCGATTCAACCTGGTTTTGCAGCCGTAAAATGATTGAACATAATCCACAATTGCTGACATTACCAAAACTAAGTTTTGCAGGTTCCTATCGTTCAATTTTTACATTTAAGAGAGAACCTCGTCCGGAATACATTTCTACAATAGAAACCTGCTATTATCTTACAAAAGAATTAGCCCAAGTAGGACTTGCTAACAAAAACTGCGACCCGGAACCATTGATGAATGTGTTTAAACAAATGATAATCAATCAGCTAAGAGCAGAAAATGAACGAATTGCAGGCCTTAGACCAAATAACCATGCAGGTGATGGTCACTACCTTACTCCAAAGGCAATTCCTAATTTTCAAACGGTATTGTACCGTTAATCTGATATTCCCCGTTTAGTGCCCCAAACAACGCTTGAATTGTATAATCAGAATAACTGTAACCGACTAAAATTTCATCAGCAAAATCCAAATCAAAAGAATAAGTCGGAGTCATAATAGAAAAAACAACAACCCTCTTACCGCAATCCTTGAGAGATTTAGCAATAGTTGCAGCTCGTTCGCTATTAACTAGAATAATAACAGTGTCGTATCCACCAACATATTTTGGAAGATCTTCACTACGCCACAAAGTTTCGTTTGGACCAAGTTCCAGATGATAAGAAAAAATACCATTATTCGGATAGCGTTTTTTTCCTTCTGTAAAGAAACTGTTTAATGAGCCGGCAAGAAGAACCCGACCAGAGTTTTTTTCTGTAATCGGAAGGTTTGTCTGCTTTTTAACTGCAATCGATCGACATGCCTGCTCTAAAAAGAATTTCTTTCCTTCCTGATCAGGAATAAATTTTGCAATCTGCGAAGCATTTGGATAAAGAGGTGCAGGTTCGATTGTTTTACTCTTAAAGTATTCTAGTTTTGCCTTAATTACACGGCAGGCTGCATCTTTAACCCGTTCTTCAAATTCTTTATCAGTAGACATAAGGGCAAGATTATTAGTCCACAACGCCTCTCCTAGATGAGCCGTTGTACTTGAAATTACAATATCATTACCAGCCTGAATTGCAGCCTTAAATGCATTTGAAAGGGAACCTGCATAGGTGGTTGCACCATTCATCATCATATCATCAGTTATAATTAAGCCTTTATAGCCAAGCTGTTTGCGCAAAAGTTCTGTTAAAAAATATTTAGAAAGACTTGCAGGAGCTCCAGTTTTATCAATTTTTGGAAAACTTAAATGACCGCTCATTACAGCAGGGACATTCTGTTCAATCAAAACCTTAAACGGAACCAGCTCCCTATCATTAAAAGTCTTAAAATCCACCTGAATTTCTGGTAAGTGAAGGTGGCTATCGTACTGAGTATCTCCATGACCAGGAAAATGTTTTACTGTCGGTATTACTCCTGCAGTTATACTACCATTTGCCCATGCCGCGCCGAGGATTCCAGATTTTTTAGGGTCGTCGCCAAAAGATCTTGTTCCAATAATCGTTGAATCGTGGTTGGTAAACAAATCAACCGTCGGAGCAAAGTTCATATTAATGCCGAGAGCCTTAATTTCTCGACTTATATAGTACGCAGAATACCACGCATCAACAGGATAACCACTGGAACCAATAGCCATATTACCAGGAGTTACAGCTGTTTCACCTTTTACATGACGAATCCATCCACCTTCCTGGTCAGTTGCAACAAAGAGAGGAATCTTAAATCTGCGGGAAGCAGCACTTTTCTGAAGAGCCGTAATGGATTTTGCAACAAGATTTATATCATCTGTATTCCAGCCAAAAACCTTTACGCTACCAAGACCTCTACCGCCAACCCATTGAAACAAAAGATTATCCGGTTCTGCCCCAGCCCATCCAAACATAAGGATTTGGCTTAAAAGTTCTTCGTTAGACATGCGGCCTACAATGGCTTTTGCTAAAATATCGCTGGGATAATCACTCCAGAAATCGATATTTTTTGGAAGCAAGTCACTGGCCTGTTTATAAATATCAGCTGCCTCAGATGAATTTAAAACTTCTGTAGAACCAGAATTCTTATTAGATTCCAGTAAATCAATTTCCTGCTGAGCAAAAAGAAGAGAATTTATACATAAAACAAGAACGAAAAAAATATGTCTTGCAACATTTTTCATAATGTTGAGTATACAGTTTTTTAGCGCTTATTGGAATTGCTTACGATTTTTTCTGCTAAATTCTGCAAATTATGAACTAAACCACCTTCATTGTACATATTCATAATCTGCCATTTATACATTTCCTGCACTTTATAACGAATAATAGTTCCTTTAGCGCTTAATTCTACACCAACTTCAAAAGGCTTTTCTATAAAAGCGATTTTGCCGATTTTTTCAAAGTTTTTAAAACCATTCTTGCTGCTTACAAGGTGTTCAATTTCCTTAAAAATCATTTCTGAAATTTTTGGATTTTTTAAAAGGCCGGGATATTCTCCCTGGATATTATTTAACTGAGCGTATTTTATAATTTCATCTTTGCAAGGGAGAATCAATGCACCAAGACAGTTTTTATCCTGACCAACAACAACGCTTTGAACGATATAAGGCGACTCGTTAATTTTACATTCAATTGGAAAAGGTTCTACATTCTCTCCAGAACGAAGTACAATCGTATCTTTAGCTCGTCCCTTAATCATCAAATCTCCGTAATAAGAACGAATACAAAGGTCACCAGTGTTGAACCATCCGTCCTTTAAAACTTCGTTGGTCAATTCCGGTTGTTTATAATAACCTTTCATGACATTTGGACCGCGAACATACAATACACCCATATGACCAGGAGCACACTCCCTTCCGTATTTGTCAACAACACGAACTTCACAATGAGTTGCACATTTACCAATCGTCTGAAGAACCGATCTTTTTTTGTTACGAACAGCAACAATAGGGGCAGTTTCTGTAAGACCGTACCCCTCCAAGAGTTTTAACCCAATAGAATTGTAGAACTTGTCAATCTGAGGAGGAATTCCACCGCCACCTGTAAGACCAAACTTAAAAGAAGGCCCCAGAATCAATCTAGCTTTATTAAAAAAGAGCATATTTCCGAGAGAACGCATCGGAAGCAAAAAAATCTTTGGAACCCAAAGAAGCTTATTTAACCAGGTTAAAATCCAGAGAGGCTTTTTTGTTGCAAAAGTTCTTCCCCTCATAATATCGTTAAATAATTTTACAGCCTTTGTACAACCAAGACATAAGTGAAAAAGCACCTTTTTACCTTTGCTTTTTCCGGTAGCTTGCTTTTCTATAGTTGAATAAATTGCATCCCAAATACGAGGAACACAAGCCATAAAATTAATCTGCATTTTTACACAATCCGCAATAATCATGCTGGCAACAGGTTTAGAATAACAAAGACTAACGCCCACCCACAATTCATAATATTCCATTTCGCGTTCATAAACATGCCAGATAGGAAGAACGCACAAAGTCTTGTCCCCGTTTTTAAGGTTAAGATCATTATGCATGCTTTCGAATTGGGATAAAAAGTTTTTGTGAGTCAGCTCAACACCTTTAGGAGTTCCAGTTGTACCGCTTGTAAAAATAATGGTAGCTGAATCTTCTTCTTGACCGCTTTTTAAAATCTCTTCTACAACACCAGGATTTTTATTACGATACTCAATTCCCATATCAAGAATTTGTTCATATTTATAGAAGGAAAATGAGTATTTTTGTAAATCCTCTTTTACATTTGAATCGTCGATGATAATAATGTTTTTTAATGTGGGGATAGAAGAAGAATTTTCTAAGATTTTTTTGAGACTGTAGGCATTTTCTGTAACAACAGTTTTGCATTCGGCAAAAGAAAGAATGTATTGCAAGTCTTTGCCGGTAGCTTCACTACCGCGGGGAATATCAGGACAGCGCAAAGCCATGATTCCCATACTTGCAACCAGCCATTCCTTACGGTTATCACTAATCAACCCAACATTTTCGCCACATTCCGTTCCAATAGAAAGAAGTCCAGCCGAAAAATTGAGCATCGACCGTATAAAATCTACGTAAGTGATGCCTTCAAAAGTACCAACCTTATTTTTAGAAAACTGAACAAAAGAATTAGGTGCCTGAAAGGATTTTTCGTACACCATCTGTGGAACCGTAGCAAACATAAACATCTACCCGCCGAAACAAACTTTAAGTAAATTAAGTATACAAAAATCCAATTTGAATTTCAATTACAAAACAACACATTTCATACTTTTTGTCATAACCTGTTAACAAGCAGCTTTCTGTGCCGCCCTCCCGGCAAAACTGGAAGGGCGGTATGAATGCCTTTTAAACTTCAACAGTCCCTCTATGCCGCACTAGCAGTCTCTACCAACTTGCCAGTTTTGCCCTAAGCAAAACTGGTAGGGCGGCTTGAATGCCTTTTAAACTTTAATAGTCCTTTTATGCCACCCTAACTCTCTCTACCAACTTGCCAGTTTTGCCCTAAGCAAAACTGGTAGGGCGGCTTGAATGCCTTTTAAACTTTAATAGTCCTTTTATGCCGCCCTATCCCTAGTACCACTATGAAGTACAAGTTTATTTCTGACGGCAACTGGACTGCCGACATCAAAGCCCCAGACACAATCGACGACGGTTTCGGCG
>CADBSK010000013.1 GCA_902797305.1 uncultured Spirochaetaceae bacterium
AGTTTGCTACACGCGTTTTGTGCTTGTAATTATATACATTCGCCGCTCACGCGGCAGCACAAAACGAGTGTTTTTGTAAGCCAGTTTTCTCCTTCGCGCCATTTTTGATACAAAGTCAAATATAATGCGTTTGCCCTGGGATTTATTCTTCCAGCCAGGTTTTGAGTTTGTTTTCTAAACTTGTATTTGAAGCAGATGGTGATTGTTTGTCGCAATCACCGTTTATACCAAGCAATTTTTGAACATATTTTGCAACAATATCATTTTCCAGGTTAACAATATCTCCGCAAGATTTTGTTAAGAGGGTGGTTTCGCTTGCGGTGTGAGGAATTACGCTTACAGCAAAACTTGTTGAGTCTATCTTTGCGACTGTAAGACTTATTCCGTCGATGGTGATTGAACCTTTTTGTACGATTAAACTGAGGATGTCAGAAGAACATTCGATGTATACCCAGACAGCATTTTCTTCTTTTATAAGTTTTGAGATTTTTCCAGTTCCGTCGATGTGGCCACTTACGATATGTCCGCCAAAACGACCGTCTGCTGCCATGGCGCGTTCAAGGTTAACTTTGCTTCCGGTAGAAAGACTTCCCAGGTTGGTGCGTCGTACGGTTTCTGCCATTACATCGGCTGTAAAAGAAGAATTAGTCATGCTTGTAACAGTGAGGCATACTCCGTTTACGGCGATGCTGTCTCCGACGAGGGAGTTTTCAAGAACTTTGCTGGCTTTTATGCTGATTGAACCAGAGTTTCCTTTGAGTGAGATATTTTGAATTGTTCCTACTTCTTCGATAATTCCGGTAAACATGGATTCCTCAATTATTTTGTTTGCTCTGTGTTTTTGTTTCCGTAAAAGAATGAACTTACTGCCATTTTTCTTTCTACGAGAATCGGTTTGTTGTTCAGTTTTTGCATAACTTCGTTAACAATCTGAATAATTTGTTCTTCTGTGGCAAAATCAATTACGTACATGAGGGATTTTTCCTGGATTATATTTCCGCTGGTAGTAAAATATCCACCATTTACGACTGTACTTGAGTAGCCGCAGTTATTTTTGAGACAAATCTGATTTACAAGGTTAAGTGCATCTTCTTCATTTATGATCTGTTCGTTTGTTTCTTCGTCATTGAGTCCAATGTATAAGGTGAACTGCTCGCTTAACTGTGTAGAATTACCAAAATCGTCAGTATTTGGATGATACATATCTATGCGGGCAAGAATTACGGCGCAGAATAAGAACAGACCGATTACTGCAAAGGTCAGAAACAGGCAGTAAAGGCTGAGAGTGATGTGTGCTTTTTTGGACATGGATTATCTCCTCGTTTAGTTGTTTATTTTATCGTATTGCAAAAGAATGTCTTGGTCAATTTTTTCTGTGCTGACAAGGTTGAACATAAAGGCCTGATCCGGTGTCTCAAGGCCAGTGCCTGCAACAGGGGATTTTGCTGTACCTCCAAAAATCTTTGGGGCAATAAAGGCGTAGATGTGATTTACCATGCCGGTCTGGAGGGCACTGTAATTGATTTGTCCGCCCCCTTCTATCAGGATGCTGTCGATTTTGTTTTTTCCTAATTGAATAAAAAGCTCTTTAAGGCTCAGGTGAGGATTTTCTTTATCTTGAGAACTATCCTGAGGGAGGAAAAAAATCTGTGCCCCCAGATTGATTAGCTTCTGGACTTTTGGATTGTTGTGATTTTGAGGTGTGTCCAGTGCTGCGATTATAAGAGGAACTTCCCGGGCTGTTTTTACGAGATTGCCATTTAGAGGAATCGAAAGGTTATCGTCGCAAATGATTCTGGTGGGGTTGTGACCGCCAGGGATTCTGCAGGTTAAAAGCGGGTCGTCTGCAAGAACTGTTCCGATTCCGGCAAGGATTGCGTTGTAACGGCTGCGGAGAGTCTGAACAAACTCACGGCTTTTTTCACTAGTTATCCATTTTGATGCACCTGTTTTAGTTGCGATTTTTCCGTCTAGGGTCATGGCGTATTTTAGGGCGACGTAAGGCGTTTTTGTTGTAATATAATGAAAGAAAATAGGATTTAATGCGTCACATTCTGATCGGAGAAAGTCTTCTTCAACTGTAATTCCGTGTTCGCGCAGATATGAATTGCCTTTTCCGTGAACAAGAGGATTTGGGTCGCGGCTTCCGACATATACTTTGGAGATTTTGGCTTCGGCAAGGGCGTTACAGCAAGGGGGTTGCTTTCCAAAGTGTGCGCAAGGCTCCAGCGTTACATAAGCGATTGCACCAGCGGGATCAAATCCACGATTTTGGCAGTCTTTCAGGGCTTCTCGTTCGGCGTGAAGGTCGCCGTATCGGTGGTGAAAGCCTTCTCCGATGATTTTTCCGTCTTTTACAAGAACTGCGCCAACAAGAGGATTAGGATTGGTCCAGCCGAGGCCGCATTTTGCAAGTTCAATTGCATGGCGCATAAAATTTATGTCTTTTTCTTGTAAATTATTTTGATTCATCATTTGATCCGTTATTTATTTTAATAGAAGAAAAAATCAAAATAAAAGCAATAATCAGAACTATTACGTAAACTAATGCAAGATATGAAAAAAGCTCTGGCATAAGTTTAGTAATAATTCCGCAGATAAGTGTAAAGCCACCAACTCCCATTGCTATTGAACCGCAAAGTTTACCCGATTTTACGGCATTCTGTGCCTTTTGGGGTGTGTCAAAAGAAGCCTGCAACGAGTTCAGGTATTTTTGCGACTTAAGGAATAATCCCAGGGCCATAAAAACGAGACCGCAAAGGCAAAAGGCAATAAGAATAATGGTGGCTTTTTGAGCTGTCATTTATTTTGCACCGTACTGTTCGTAATATTTATCAATTGCTGCTTTGATTTCGTCGGTGATGATTGTTTTGTCGCCGTTTGTATACAAAGCTTCAATTACGTCCTGCATAGAAACGATTGCCTTTGCAGGGAAGCCGTATTTTTCAGTAATTGTGTCCAGAGCAGCTTTATCGCTGTCCGGGGCTTTTTCCATTCTGTTAAGGCTTACGATTTCTCCAACAATTTTGATTCCGCCTGGAGTTGTTTCCTGTGCCTTGATTTTTGGATAGGTTTCTTCGATTGATTTTCCGGAGGTGGTTACATCTTCGATGATAACAACGCGGTCTCCGTCTTTGATTTTGTAACCTAAGAGAGCGCCTTTGTCTGCACCGTGGTCTTTTTCTTCTTTTCTATCTGAACAATATTTAACTTCTTTGCCATAGAGTTTTGAATAAGCAACTGCTGTAACAACTGCAAGAGGAATTCCTTTGTAAGCAGGACCAAAGAATACATCAAAGTCATCACCAAAGTTGTCGTGAATTGCTTTTGCGTAATATTCTCCGAGACGAGCGAGCTGACTACCAGTAACATAAGCACCAGCGTTCATAAAGAATGGGCTCTGTCTTCCACTTTTCAATGTGAATGAACCAAATTTTAGAACCTCACATTCAACCATAAAATCAATAAATTCTTTCTTATACTGTTCCATGGGTTTTATTTTAATGAATGCAATAACGTCTTTCAATAAACCAACGATTTTTTGAGTTGAATCAGGGGTAACCGCGGTTACTTTTTGGGTAACTTCGGTTACTTTTGCTAAAAAGGTATTGAGGATGTTTTAATTCAATGAAAAAATAGGAATATCAAAATGATAGGAGTAAGTTTTTAAGTAAAAAAATGAAAAAAGCAAGATACGGAATATTATTGATAGTAAACTTGTTCTTGCTGCTGGGGTGTTCTTCATGTGTGTTTGAAGATAAAACCCCAGATAATCAAGTATTTACAAGTTTTGAGCCATTAGAGTGGTCTGATAATTATATTTTTGCTGCGACAAACTATCCTCCTTCAATACAAGTATGGGATAAAGAAAGCTGCAAATTGATAAAGAATTATTCTCTGGTGAAGAATTATAAAAATAATTACAGAGAATTATTCATCTGGGATATGGAAGTTCTTGGGTATAGTGTATGGTTTACGGCTTCTGGATATCAGAAGAATACGATTAGATTTGATATTGAGACAGGAAGACTTAATTATATTCAGCTTGATTGTAAACCTGAATTTATAGAGATTTGTAAGGAAAGAAATTCTGTATTGCTATCAACAGTTAGTGCAAAACATGTTGGTGTAGCAATTAGAGAACTAGATATACAAGGTAATATAATTAATACGTATGATATTAAACATGATGATATCAAATTAAATGAAGTTGCAGGTGCAAGGTATGTAAATGGTAATTATTATTTGACAGCTTCAAAGGATGATGATTATTCGAAAGAAAAACAAGATGAGATTGGATATAGAATACTTTGCTTAAAAGATTCAAATTATTCAATAAAAGAGCTTTGCAAAGATACTCTAATTAAATATATCGAAATATCACTTGATAAATATATTTCAAGTTTTCGAATGATTCAATCTTATAGTAATACTGCTCCGGTTTTTGCAGAATTAAATATAATACGTGGTTCAGAATGTTCTAGATATCTCTATCGCATAAATTCTTTTGAGCCATTTGATGCAGAATATACAGGAATCAAATATGATGGAGAATCAGCGCGTGCAATGTTCTCAGTAACAGAGAAAGATGAAAGTATATATTGGACAGGACGTCTTTTATATGGTGATATAAGTGGTCTTGAGTGTGCAAGATATCTAAAAGAAGGCGGTGAAGAGATTAGTGCAGTTAAAATGCCTCATTCTAATCAATTATATTGTGCAAGATTTGAAGACTGTACCTGGTTCAGTAAAGATGTATACACCCAGGATGATGAAACTCTTGAGTGGGATAAAACAGGGGAACCGAAAATTTATAAAGTAGATTTTATTAACAATAAAGTTCTACTCTATAATTCAGACGGTACTTATGAGGTTGAGGGAACCCTTTAGTTTTTTACCCCAACAAATGCCGTGACAGATTTTTCTGGGGCCATTATGAGGCTGTCCATCAGAGTAAGACCAATTTTCTGGCAAGGTAAAAGGCGAAAGAATTCTTTTTGGAACTCAAGGGGCACATCGCCGTAACCCGGGCTGTAGCGGGGGCGGAGGAATTTGCCGTGGAGGGTGGATTCGTCCCGGAGTTTGTCGTTGAGTTTATCCACAAAGCTCTCGATAAACATTGCACCTGTTGCCTGCATAAGGGCTGCATCGGCACTGCCGCTTAGCTGACTGCGCCGTATTATCTGGTCTACGCCGGCACCCACGGTGGCTGCAAGCAATATAACTTTAGAACACCCTTCAAGATTACGGGATAAATCCTTGCTCTCAAGAGAGATATCTGCAAATTGAATAAGATTTTGTCGAATTTTAAGGTCGAATTCCTCGTAAACTGCATGAGGAACAAGTGCCAGCTGTAATTTCTGGATGCACTGTTCAATTTTTTGCTTAATTTCGGGAGAAATTGAATCTGTTTTAAAAAAACCAGAATATCTTGCTGCCTCTTTAAAATCTGCTGGGATTTCTGAGGCAGTCAATTTATAGAAAAACGGCATTAATTTAGTCTTCCCGTGTGTAGTGTGCCCGTTCTCCGCCGATTAGTTTTGGTCTTGAGAAAGCTGCAGTAACATAGGCGTTACCAATAAACTTGTTTTTGAGTCGAACTGGAACGGCAACATCTTTTAAGTGCATTCCGATTAAAGTACTTCCGATGTCCATTCCGCAGCAAGCTTTTACATGTTCTACAACACAAGGTTCTTTGAGACCGTAGTAGGTTGCGGTTGCAAGAGAACCGCCTCCTTTTAACCAAGGAACAACACAAACTTCCTGATAATCATACTTTTGAGCACATTCTTTTTCTATAACAAGGGCTCTGTTTAAGTGCTCGCAACACTGAGAAGCAAGATAAACGCCCATTTTTTTGCAGGCGCTACTTGCACCTTTAAAAACGGCTTTTCCAACTTCTGCACTTGAAGCGTGACCGATAAGGCCGCCGGAGATTTCGCTTGAAGAACACCCCAGGACAAAAATCGAACCTTTTGGTTGTGGGTGCTCAGTTAATAATTCAAGAATGTTTTCTTCAACAAGCTTAGTGATTGAATCAAGATTTATCTGTGCCTGTTCCATATCTAGCCTCGTTTATTATCTTTTTTATTTATTGTCTACCATCTGAACATCAAGACGATTGAATGGAATATTGACTCCGGCTTTGTCAAAGGCAGTTTTAATTCCAATGTAAACATCGTTCTTAACATCACCGAGACCAGCATTTGCTGGATTGAACCATACAGCCAGAGTCATATTAATTCCACTATCTCCAAAACCGTCGTACCAGCAGCCAGGTTCTGGATCTTTTAGGATAGTTGTACACATTTCTGGAACAGATTTTAGGGCGTCGAGGGCAACTTTCATATCTGATGAATAATCAATAGAAACGCTAAAGCAAACTCGTCTAACATCAAAGAAACTGTTGTTCTGAAAGTTTGAATTAATAACCGTACTGTTTGGAATACGAATCATCTGGTTATCAAGAGTATGTATTTTAATACTCAAAAGGCCAACTGAATCTACAGTTCCGCTTACGCCGCCAACAACGATAAAGTCACCAACTTTCATTGTTTTTTCGCCAAGAACAAAAAGACCGCTGATGAGGTTGCTTACAGAAGTCTGGGCTGCAAAACCAATTGCGATACCGGCAATACCGGCTGCGCCCCATATGGCACTCAGTTTTACACCGAATAAACTTAGGACATACATTGCTACTAAAAAATACAGCAGGTAGTTTACAAAACGGATGATGATTGAACGATAATGTGGCTGTAATTTTTCGGCAGGGACTTTCTTGATAAAGTGTTTAATGATTTTAAATACAATCAGAATTAAAAGAATAACAATCACTGCACCTATAACTTTAAATAGATTTTCCCAGGTCAGGAAAGTTTTTGCAAAATCTGCAAATTTGTGGGTAAATTGGCCAAAAGTTGCTTCTGCAGCAGCTGAAGCAGCATCTGAAACAGCATGAAGAGTTTCGTTAGTTTGTTCTTCCATTTATATTCCTCCAAAATAATGCTTTTTGATAATATCACTAAAGGTTGTGTTTGCACAAATCCTTAATAAGGCAGTTTGAACAGTCGGGGTTCTTTGCTTTGCATACATATCTTCCGTGTAGAATAAGCCAGTGATGGGCATGAACCATATACTGTGAAGGAATGTTTTTACACAATTCTTGTTCTATCTGTTCAGGAGTTGAGCCATTAGCAAGACCAATTCTTGGACTTATTCTAAGAAGGTGGGTGTCAACCGGCATTGTGGGCTGTCCAAAGACTACATTCAAAACAACATTGGCGGTTTTTCGACCGACTCCCGGTAAAGTCATTAAGTCTTTTCTATTATTTGGAACGATTCCATCAAAATCATCCAATAACTTTTTGCTTAAAGAAAGAATATTCTTGCTTTTGGTTGAAGTAAGACCGATTGGTCTTATTATTTGTGCGATTTGCTCCTGGGTTAAATCTGCCATTGCCTGAGGTGTGTCGGCAAGTTTAAAAAGAGGAGCTGTAACTTTGTTCACGCTTTTATCGGTGGTCTGAGCACTTAAAACAACTGCGACCAGCAGAGTAAAAGGAGAATAATAGTCCAGCTCCGGTTTAGGATCAGGATTTTGAGCCTTAAATCTTTCAAAAATTTGGATAATTTGTTCTGTAGATAAAAGCTCAAAATTAGTCATTATTTGTTTGCTTGAATAAAAGCTTTTAATTCCTGAATTTTGTTTGTTTCTTCCCAAGGGAAGCCTTCTCTACCAAAGTGTCCGTAACTAGCAGTTTTGCGGTAAATTGGCTGTTTAAGATTTAAGGTCTTTATGATTCCTGCTGGTGTACAGTCAAAAATCTTTTTAACAGCTTCTTCGATTAGGGCGCGAGGAGCCTTTTCTGTTCCAAAAGTTTCGACGAGAATAGAAACAGGGAACGGAACACCGATTGCGTATGCAAGTTCAACTTCTGCGCGGTCTGCAAGCTTTGCTGCAACGATGTTTTTAGCGATATAACGAGCCATATATGCTGCTGAACGGTCAACTTTACTTGGATCTTTACCACTAAAGGCACCGCCACCGTGACGACCCATTCCACCGTATGTGTCTACGATAATCTTACGACCTGTAAGACCTGAGTCTCCGTCCGGTCCTCCAGTTACAAATCGTCCGGTTGGATTGATAAAGAACTTAGTTTTATCATCTAAGAGACCTGTTGGTTCAAGAACTGGTTTAATAATCTGTTCAATGATTGTTTTTTCGATTTCTTCGTGTGTAACGCTTTCATCGTGCTGATGAGAAACTACGACTGTATCGATTCTTACAGGTTTGTATCCATCGTATTCTACTGTTACCTGGCTTTTTGCATCCGGTCTAAGCCATTTGATTGTACCGTTGTGACGCAATTCGTGGGCTTTTAATAGAATCTGATGAGAATAATAAACAGGAGCAGGCATAAAAGAAGGGGTTTCGTTACATGCAAAACCGAACATCATTCCCTGGTCTCCGGCTCCCTGCTGACCTTCGTATTCTTCCAGACCTTTTCCAACAACTCCCTGATTGATGTCGGCGCTCTGAGCATGAAGTCTGTTCATAAAGAGACAGTTTGCTCCATCAAGTCCTACTTTTGGGTCATTGTATCCGATATCTAAAGCTACGTTACGAGCAATTTTTTCTACCTGTCGATTAAATGACTGTATTTCTGAGTCTGTAAAAGGCTTTGAAAATCCGATTTCTCCTCCCACAAGCAAAAAGTCGGTAGAAGAAAAACTTTCGCAAGCTACGTGTGCATTTGGATCTAAAGAAAGACAATAATCAAGAACTGCGTCAGAAACTTGATCGCATAATTTGTCAGGGTGGCCTTCGCCAACAGATTCTGATGTGAATAAATAGTGATTAGAAGTGATAATTCCCATTTGGAACTCCTTTTTAGCAAGATTTACCGGTTTTACGGCCTCCGTTCTGCAATTTGGATAACTCGACGGATATTCAATTGTATGTTCAATATAACGACTTGCAGGAAATTGTTCAACAGAAATATTTGATAGTGGCTGAATCAATTATAAATGGGTGTGTCAATCCTTCTATCAAAAAACTTAAAATAATAATAGAATTTTATAAACCTATGTACATTTAAAAAATATTGTAGTAAAATATTAAATCATAGAATTGGTTATGGAGGGTGAAATGTCACTCAAAAAAACATTTTCAAAAGATAAGACAAAGTGTAATGTTACTTTTACAGTGTCGGCAGAAGCAGCTCAGGGAGCTAAGTCTGTAAATATTGCTGGAGATTTTAACAGTTGGAGTAGCACAGATACTCCTCTTAAACAGGGAAAAGACGGTTCTTTCTCAGTAAAGCTAGAACTTGAAGCAAACAGAGAATATCAGTTCCGTTATTTATTGGATGGATACAAATGGGAGAACGACTGGAAAGCAGATAAATACATTCCAGCTCCTTATTCTAACGCAGACAATTCTGTTGTTGTAACAAAACCTTCTAAATAAATGCAAAAGGCACTTCAAAACGAAGTGCCTTTTTTAATTTAGGGTTTATTACAAACCCTAAAAACGGCGAAGTCAAGGCTTTAAGCGTACGCGTGCTTTGACTCGACGTATTTTTCTATTCCTGAATTTTTATTTCGATTGGACAGTGATCGCTTCCGGTAACATCTTTTAAAATTGTAGAAGAAATAACTTTGTCGATAAATGCAGGGTTTACGCACTGGTAATCAATACGCCACCCGATATTCTTTTCCCGTGCATGAAAACGGTAACTCCACCAGGTGTATTGTGCAGGTTCATTGCAAAAGTGTCTAAAGGTATCTACATAACCGGCTTGAGTAAAGGTGTCCATCCATGCTCGTTCTTCTGGAAGGTAGCCTGGATTTTTTTCGTTTGTTTTTGGATTTGCAAGGTCGATTGGTTTGTGGGCAATGTTGTAGTCACCGCACAAAACAATGTTAAAACCTTCTGCCACTAGTTGATTGCATTTGTTTAACATTGCTTCGCAAAAAGCAAGTTTGTAGTCTAGTCTTGCTCCTGCATCCTGACTATTAGGAAAATATGCACTGATTACAGCGAGTTTGTTGTATTTAGCAATTAATACGCGGCCTTCGCTGTCAAAACGTTCATCCTGCATAATTTCTACTGAATCAGGTTCTTTTTTGCTGTAAATTGCTGTTCCCGAGTAACCGGGTTTTTTTGCACTTGAAAAATACGAGTGGTAATAGATGCTCTTATTCGGGCTTTCTGGATTTAGTAATGCTGGAGAAAGCTGTCCGGGGCAAGCTTTTGTTTCTTGTATGCAAACAACATCTGCGTTGCTCTGCAAAATCCAGTCGATAAAGCCTTTTTTTTCTACGGCTCTGATGCCGTTAACATTCCAGGAGATAATATTCATAAGTAAAGATTAGCATATAAAAAAAATTTTTTGAATAAAAATAAGTGGCAAAAAAAGAGGGATGGTCGAGATTATCGAAACCACCCCTTATTAGGAATGCGGTGATTGAACCTTAAGACTAGCTCAAATACCGTAAAATGTATTAGACAAAGATTTAATTAGAATCTGTATACGAAAGATACGTCTGGGATAAGCATAAGTGCTGAATTGTTATCAAGATCATCTGTTGTTGTCTCAGAAACTTTAGGATTGTTATTATTTACATATGTTGAACCAGTTCCGTGTCCCCAAAGGTATGCAAATGTTAAACCAATTTTGAGACCAGCCTTTTTAGAAAGTAAAAATTCAGCATCGGCTTTTGTTCCAATACCTAAATAAATATTAGTTGTTGTGTATGTTGCATTATAGTTTCCGAATAAAACGGAAGAATAATTTACATCATCATTGAACGCAAGTATCATAAGATCAAATCCTGCAGCAACATTTAAATTGAATGATTTATTTATGTCAAATGTGTAATAAGGTCCAATTAAACCATTGAACTGAAAGCCACCGTCATAGATATTTGAACCGTCACCTTTACTGCCATTAGAATAGGTAGTTTCCCATTTGCATTCAGAATTAAGAGGGAACAAGAAAGATGTTTCAAGCATAAAACCAAAATCTTTTGTAAGTCCTAAATCACCTTCAAGCTTTAACCCCAATGAGTTGGTTGTACGAACGGTTTTTTGATTATCTACACTGTCATCATAGTAGTTGCCTAATCCATACGCAAAACCAGCGCTTCCTTTGAATGTAAGTGCAAATGAACTTGTTGCAATTAAAGCTCCCATTGCAATTGCAGCTAATAATTTTTTCATTTAAATGTCCTCCTAAATGAAATACAAATTATAAAACAATGTTAGTGCTTTAAATTAAATTTTACAACCCCAATTTTTTAAGAAGGAACATGGATGATTTCTCGAGGTTTAGAGCCGTTTGCAGGACCTACAATTCCTCTTTCTTCCATTTCTTCTACCAGGCGGGCTGCGCGGTTATAACCAATGCTTAATCGTCGCTGAAGATAACTTGCACTTGCTTTGCCAGACTGAATAACTATATCAAGGGCTTGTTCGTAGAGAGGGTCTCCGGAACCGTCATTAAACAGTCCTGTTCCACCTCCATTTTCATCTTCTTCGTCTTCTACAAAGATTTCATCGTCGATATATTCTGGTTCACCGAGAGTTTTTACAAAATCAACAACAGCTTCTACATCGTTATCGCTTTCGAAAGTTCCCTGAATTCTTACTGGATATGGATCCACTGCACTTGCGTAGAGCATGTCACCCTTACCAAGAAGTTTTTCTGCACCAACAGAGTCGATGATAATGTTAGAATCGGTACGGCTTGAAACCATGAATGCAATTCGGCTTGGGATGTTTGCCTTGATTAAACCTGTAATTACGTTTACAGAAGGTCGCTGGGTAGCAAGAACAAGGTGAATACCTACAGCGCGGCTCATTGCGGTTAATCGGGCAACGATGCTTTCGAGATCGCGACCACTGGTTGCCATAAGGTCTGCAAATTCGTCTATGATGACAACTATGTAAGGCAATTTTTCGGTGCAGATATTTCTTTCCTGGATTCGCTTGTTGTAGTTAGAAATATCACGAACTCCCATTCCGTCTAAAAGCGCGTAGCGGCGTTCCATTTCGCAAAGACAATACTGAAGAGCCTGAATTGCTTTTTTGGGTTCAGTAATTACAGGAGTCAAAAGATGTGGAATGTCATTGTAGAGTTTAAGTTCAACTACTTTTGGGTCTACAAGAATCATTTTTACTTCTTTTGGAGAGCGTTTGTACAAAATAGAAAGAATGAGGGAGTTTACACAAACAGATTTTCCGGCACCGGTTGCACCTGCAATCAAAAGGTGAGGTGTTTTTGCAATGTCGATAATCTGGCTTTTTCCAAGGATGTCTTTTCCTAGAATAACCGGAATGGCCATTTTCTTAAATTCCGGTAAGTCCTGTTCAATCATTTCGCGGAAAGAAACAATTGAACGCTTTTTGTTTGGTATTTCGATACCAACGGCTGCTTTTCCTGGGATTGGGGCTACGATACGAACGCTGCTTGCGGCAAGACTTAAAGCGATATTGTCCTGAAGTCCTACGATACGGCTAAGTTTTACACCTGGTGCAGGGGCGATTTCGAACATTGTAACAACCGGGCCTTTTTTTACACCGATTACTTCTGCACTGATGCCAAACTGATTCAAGGTTTCTTTGAGTTTAAGTGCGTCCTGTTTTGTTGCATCGTCGATTATCCAGTACTGGTCGTCTTCGTATTCTTCAAGTAAATCTGTTGGAACGATGTATGGTTTTTTAGGTGCAACGCGATTGGTTTTTGGACTGTTATCGGTTGCAATAGTTGTTCGTTTTGGTTCTTGAGAATCAAAGATATTTTTTTCTGCAGAAGGAACTGGAACAGAAATTTCCTGGTCTTCATCTGCCTGGTCTGCCCTGCTTTCGGAATCTAGCTCTGTATTTAGCTCTGAATCCGATTCTGAATCATCAGATGCTTTTGCGCTGGCGTAGATTGATTCCTCCGGCTTGTATGGAGTTCCATTTTCTAATTCATCTTTTGCGTCTGCGGCCATGTCAGCAAATACATCGCTTGCAATTCCAAATCCTGATGGTTCTAAATCGAATCGGGTTGGAGCTGATTCTTCTGAGATACCTCTTTCGTCTGAGGTGTGGATTTCTTCTGAGAGGTCAGTTTCTTCTGTGTGATCTGCTTCTTCCTCTACAGAGTTGTTTTCACTATAAGAATCATCTTCTTCGCTATAATCGGTTTCCTCGATTTTGCTTTCTTCTGTTGTCGGGTCGATATCAAAAAAGTCCTCTGAGAGAGTGTCAGGAGAAAAGTCGTCTTCGGAGATGCTTTCATTTAAGCTTACTTCAAAGTCATTTGCAGCCTGTTCAAAAGCTTCGTCCAGTTCTTTAGCGGCTTCTTCTGGGGTATAAGCCTGTTCATTTGTAGGTTCTTCAGAAGGTTCTGTTTCTGCCTCATTAAATTGTTCAGAGGTTTCTTCTTTCTGTGGGGTAAAATCAAAATCGGTGATTTGACTTTCAGGGTCCTCAAAATCATCTTTAGGTTCTGAGTAAAGTTCTTCTGAATTAGAGTTATAATCCTGTTCGTCGTTACCGTAAGGGGATTTATAAGCTGAATATGAATCTGTTTGTTCAGCTTCGGTTTCTTCTATAGAGTCTGTTTCTGATGCTGTATCTGGTTGTTCTGCAGAATAACTTTCTGTGTTTGCATAGGATTCTTCTGCGGAATAGCTTTCGGTTTCTGCATCGGTACCTGTTTCTTTTTCAGATTCATTTAAGTCTTCGTCTGTAAAGGCAAGGGCAGCGTATTCTTCCTGGGTTATAAAGGCTCCTGGATTTTCTGAATCTTCATGGGCTACTGTATTTTCTGATTCTGATGAAGTGGATTCTTGTTCGTTTACGCTAGTTTCTGGTTCTTCATCAAAAACATGGGCAAATGGGTCGTCTTTTGGCGGAATATATTCTTCTTGTGAATCTGTGGCTGGAGAATTGTAGTTTTCAGAATCAGGATTTTCCTCAAAGGAATCGTTGTCATCTGAGAGAGATGTTTGTTCGCTTATAGAATTTTCCTTCTCTTCAGAGGAATCAGAATCTTGGTTTATAACGGCATTGCTTTTTTTGCCGTTAAAGAGTTTTTCGCCGATAATTCCTGCTAAAAGAATTTCGATTACGATAAGCATTATTCCGATTAAAATGGCTAAAGTTAATTTTATTGTAGTAAAATCATCGTAACTTGAGGCCTGAATTGAGTCGCAAAATTTTTCTGTTCCTACGGCTGTAAAGAAAGGAATGATTGCTGTTATCAGTCGCATCGATTTTTTTCCATTCCATCTTGATGTAAAACATGAAATTGCGGCTATAAAAATAAATACAGGAATCAAAATACTTGAATATCCGTACGCCTTAGAAAGAATTTGGCCAAGTTTATTCAAAAAATTGAAATTTGGGTTTTCTAAAGCACCTAAATCAATGAATTGGGTCAAAATTGTTAATGTGAAAAATGCCGCTACAAGTAAAAGAATAAAGCCGGCACCGATGTTAGGTTTATTTGATTTCTTCATAATCACATTATCGGAAAAAAAATAATTCAATTTTAAATTTTTTTTAGTAATATTTGTGCTTTTTGGTGTATCAAAAGCGATTAATAGTGTAGAGGGAAGAAGAAAATAGAAAAGGAAACGAAAATTGATGTTGATTGAATTATAAAATATTGTTAATGTGTTGGTGAGTACAAAAAGTGTTTTCTTCAGGTCACGGTGCTGACTTCTTTCCCTCATTTTATTTTTTCAAAATGGGAGAAAAAAATGAAATCCTTTTTATCAAAGTTCCAGACAATGAATTTTGACCAGCTTATTGCCGTAAATGGCGGCTACGGTGGTGGTTCAGGAGGTTCTGGTAGTTCCAGTTGTAGCGGAGGTGGGTACAGTTCCTCAAGTGGCTTAACTGCTGCCCGTTATGTTAACGCTCGTAATCGTGCAAAGGAACTCGCTGCAAAAGCAGCTGCAAAAAACGGTGGTTCAAGTTACAGCCTTCCGAGTACCGGATACGATGCTCTAACAAACGGCCTGAATTCCGAACGATACACCCAGGCCCGCGATAACGCAGAAAAAAGAAAGAAGGAGGAAGAGGCGGCAGCAGCAAAAAAACAGGCTGAACTGGAAGCTCAAAAAAAGGCGGAATATGAAGCCTTTAATGCTTATATTGAGAATCAAAAAACTAAAAAAGGTGAATATGACCTTGGAACTTTTGACTGCGACATATGGGTACAGGAAACTCTTAAAAATCTTGGAAAAGATATAACAGAACAATGGAATGATGCTAAAACAACAAATGTTGCAGGACATGAACAGGCTCTTGAAGGACAGACTACAAATACACCTGAGAATGGCTGGAGTGTAGTTTTGATGACGGATTCAGATAAATATTCGATTAATCATACGGGCTTGATACGCGTAAATGATGATGGTTCTTGTGATTTATATCAGAATTCAAAGTATTGTCCTTATGAAGAACATTATAGTTCTGTTAAAGAGTTTGAAAATTCCTATGCTTACAATGATTTTGATTATTTACATGTTTTAGGAAAAAAATAATGACTAATATTTAATTGAGGATATTAAGGAAAAAATATGAAACGAATTGATGGATTACTTAAAGTTTGTTTGATGGTTGTTATGGGGACAGTTTGCTTGTGGGGAGAGACTCATAATAGACGGTTTATAAATTCTTCCTGGCAATATGGAATCATAGATGATAATTTTAATGTCATTATTCCACCCAAATATAAATATGCCGGAAAATATTCTGAAGGTGCCGTCAATGTTGAGTTGTCACAAGGTGAATGGGCATTAATAGACAAAAACGAAAATGTCCTTTGCAAGGTAAAAGCTAAACGACTGAGTAGTTTACATAATGGCTGGGCAATTGCAGACACAGAAAGCAATGAAAGATTTTATATAAATAAAAAGGGAAAAGTTATGGGAAACTATGGTTTTGCTTCTGAGTTTAATGAAGGAAAAGCATATGTAAGCCCAGAAAATTCCGGAGGATATTTTATAAATTCAGACGGTGAGAAAATTTCTGAAGATTTACCATATAGGTCTGCTGTGTATGCGGAAAACGGTTTATGGTTAGTTTATTGTAATGGAGAGGGGGTTATTAACAGTAACTATCAGGAAATTGTTCCGTGTGCAAGACCTGCTATCGATATTGCAGGTGAAGGATATTTTGTTTCAATGTTACCTGAAGATTTATCCAGATGTTGTTTTTTGGATTCAAAAGGAAAAAGAGTTGGTTCTGTAACTTTTAAGCATTCTTCGAGAGTGTATAACGGAATTGCCTTTATCAAGAAACCGGAATCTAGTGATGCTTATATTTATGATTTAAAGAACGATAAGCTTACAGGTCCGCTTAAAAACTGTGAAAGAATGAACAAGGAAAGCAAAAATATTGTTCTTATTAAAAAGATTGAAGATAAGTGGAAATATGTTGTCGTAAATCGTAATAATGAACAGATTTGTCCTGTTTATTTTGATGAATTTATGGATGAATCGGATGAAATGCTTTGGATGCAAAAGGACGGAAAAGATTTTATTGTAAACTCTAAGGGTATGTATTGGTCTTTTGCTAAGTAAAAAAGATTTTCAACTTGTGTGAAAAACTGTTATAATTCAAGATATGTTGAATTCGACAGTAAAAACAATTGGCATTCTTACTTCTGGGGGTGATGCTCCGGGGTTGAATGCTGCTATCCGCGGTGTTTGTTACTCTTGTATCGATAAGTATGGAATCAAGGTTGTAGGCTTTAGAGATGGTTATCGCGGTTTGATTAATGGTGATGCTTTTTCTCTTTCTAAAGAAAATGTTTCTGATCTTTTGGCAGAAGGTGGTACTTTTTTGGGTACGTCCAGGTGCAAACCTTTTAAGAAGCCTGTAGAAGATCCTGAAACTGGTTTGTTACCCGTTGATGCGATAAAGAAAAATTACAAGAAATTTAAGCTTGATGGATTAATCGTTCTTGGTGGTAATGGAACAAATACAACTGCAAGTTTGCTTGCTCAAGAAGGCTTGAATGTGATTGGGCTTCCGAAGACTATTGATAATGATATTGTAGGAACTGATGTTACATTTGGTTTTCATACGGCAGTGCAGGTTGCGACTGATTCAATAGATAGAATTCGTTCTACGGCGCGTAGTCATGGCCGAATCATGGTTGTAGAAGTGATGGGTCATAAGGCCGGGTGGTTAGGCTTGTATTCTGCGATTGCTGGTGGAGCTGACGTCTGTTTAATACCGGAAATACCTTATGACATAAATGTAGTGGCACAGAGCGTGATGGAAAAGCAAAACTCTGGCAAGGGTTATACGATTATAGTTGTTGCGGAAGGTGCTTTGTCTAAAGAAGAAGCTAAACTGGATAAGAAGGCTTTGAAAAAAGCAAGGGCTTCGATGGAACAATCTATCGGCTTTAGAGTTGCTAAAGAACTGGAAGCGGTCATTGGTAATGAGATTCGTGTAACGGTGCTTGGGTATTTGCAGAGAGGAGGAGTTCCTTCTCCGTATGACCGTGTTCTTGCTACGCAATTTGGAACTTATGCGGCTGACCTGGCTTTTAAGGGTGAGTTTGGCAAGTTAGTTGCAATGCAGAATAACGCTGTTGTTGGTATTCCTTTGGAAACTTGTGCTGGCAAAGTAAAAAATATTCAAAATGATGAGCCTTTGGTTCAGACTGGAAAGTCTGTAGGAATTTGTTTTGGCGACTAGTTGTACAATGGAATGTTTTTCCTGGGTTCCCGGGGAAGATGAAAAGTTTAAGTGTAGAAGTTGTAAAATCTGTAATGGATTAGGTTGTGTAGGACAGCTTCCTGGTATGGGGGGTGTGTCTTCCAGCGAAAATTTTATCGAAAACTGTCTTTCCTGGGATTTGTTTTATAAAAAATCCTCAGTAGATGTTCAAAAAAAGATTAACAGCATAACTGTTCGTCCCGAAAACATTGGTATTGCGCCAGTAACTGGTGCTGTCCAAAATATAGGTTTTTTACGAGAGAGTGATTTTTATCAGCCGTATTTTGCAGCTGCCTGCCAGGCCGGAAATTTTATTTGTGTAGGTGATGGCGCCCCTGATGAAAAATTACAACTGGGACACAAAGCCGTATGTTCACTTAACACTAAAGCATACTATTTTTTTAAACCATATCCTGATGAGATTTTAAAAAGACGAATTGATTTGGTTCGTGAAAATGCAATTGCAGTCGGCATGGATATTGACGCGTTTAACATTGTCACAATGCGTAATCAAGCTCACCTGGAGTACAAAACTAGAGAGCAGGTAGAGGCATTTAGAGCGTATTCAAAGTTACCAATTATGCTTAAAGGCATTTTCACTCAAAAGGATATTGAACTTTGTAAACAGGTCAAGCCTGATATCTGTGTTGTTTCAAATCATGGTGGTCGTGTGGATACTCAGAAGGGATCCACTATGGATTTTCTATTAAAAAATGCAGAGACACTGCATTCCTGTTGCAGTCAGGTTTGGGTAGATGGTGGAATAAGAACAAAGCAAGATATTCAGTCGGCATTGTATCTTGGAGCTGACAAAGTTTTAATTGCCAGAGGTTTTATAAGCAGACTTATAAAAGGCGGCGTAAAAGCTATGGTTGAATATTCAAATTCACTGCTATCAAATTGATAAATTAAAAACCTTAATGGGACTCGCATTATCAAAGATATTTTTGCTTTATAAAAAATCAAATGTTACAATAGAACCATAACAAGGCAGGAAAATTCTGCATATCCCACTTTAGGGGGTTCTACTATGTCCCGTTATATTCTAGCCCTTGATCAAGGAACTACATCCTCCAGAGCAATTATTTTTGACGAAAAAGTAAATAAGATTTCTGTTTCTCAGCAGGAATTTACCCAATATTTTCCAAAACCTGGATGGGTCGAACATGATCCAGAAGAATTGTTTAATTGTCAGCTTGCTGTATTAAAAGAGGTTGTTGAAAAATCTTGCATCGATACAAAGGATATTGCCGCTATCGGGATTACAAATCAGCGAGAAACAGTAGTTCTATGGGATAAAAATACCGGAAAGCCTGTATACAATGCTATTGTATGGCAATGTCGCAGAACCGCAGAAATTGCAGAACTTTTAATTTGTGGCGGCTATAGCGACATGATTAAGGAAAAAACGGGGCTTTTGCCGGATGCATATTTTTCTGGAACAAAGGTTAAATGGATTTTGGACAATGTTCCGGGAGTTAGAGAAAAAGCCGAAAAAGGCGAGATTTTGGCTGGAACAATTGATACCTGGCTAATATGGAAGCTTAGTGGTGGCAAAGCGCATGTTACAGATTATACAAATGCGTGCAGAACAATGCTTTTTAATATCAAAACACTGGAATGGGATAAGGAGCTTTTAGATTTACTTGGAGTTCCTCAGTGTATTCTCCCTGAAGTAAAGGATTCTTCTTGTATTTACACAACAACGGATAAATCTGTCTGCGGCTTTGAGGTTCCTATTGCATCTGCTATTGGAGATCAGCAGGCAGCATTATTTGGTCAGGGCTGTTTTAACAAGGGAGAAGCAAAATCTACCTACGGTACCGGTTGTTTCTTACTTATGAATACTGGTGAAGAGATAATTTATTCCAAAAACAAGTTGATTACGACAATTGCGCTGGGATTAAATGGAAAAATTGAATATGCCCTGGAAGGAAGTGTTTTCATTGGTGGAGCGGTAATAAAATGGCTCAGAGATGAACTTAAAATAATTGATTCTGCCCATGAATGCGACACACTTGCGGGCTCAGTACCGGATTCCAATGATGTGATTATGGTTCCTGCGTTTACCGGGTTGGGAGCGCCTTACTGGGATCCCTATGCAAGAGGAACTATTGTGGGCCTTACACGTGGGGCAAATCGAGCTCATATTTGTAGGGCGGCCCTGGATTCCATTGCATATCAGGTAAAAGATGAACTTGACTGTATGAAGCAGGATGCAGGAATCGATATTCCAATTTTAAAAGTTGATGGTGGAGCAAGTGTTAGTAATCCGCTGCTTCAATTTCAGGCGGATATCCTGGGAATACCAGTTTGCAGACCTAAGAATGTAGAAACCACGGCTACAGGTGCGGCCTTTCTTGCGGGGCTGGCAGTTGGAGTATGGTCTAGCAAAAAGGATATTCTTGATGTGTGGAAAAAAGAAAAAGAATTTGATCCACAAATGAGTGACAAACAGCGGGATAAGCTTTATTCCAAGTGGAAAAAAGCTCTGGATAGGGCTAAAAGCTGGCAGGAAGAATGGGAAGAGGATTAGGAGCGGTAAAATGAAACAATACGATGTAATAGTAATTGGGGGTGGCGTTTCAGGAGCCTGTATAACCCGTGAAATCAGTAAAACAAAGGCCAGCGTTTGTCTTGTTGAAAAGGAAAACGATGTTGCCTGCGGAAGTTCTAAAGCAAATTCGGGAATAGTGCATGCGGGATACGATCCTCTTCCTGATACATTGATGGCGAAATTGAATGTCAGGGGAACAAGTCTTTATCCTGAACTTTCTAAAAAGTTGAATTTTGAATATAAAAACTGTGGTTCTCTGGTTGTGGCTTTTGATGACGAAGGCTTAAAAACTGTAGATAAATTATATAAAAGAGGAATTACAAACGGAGTTTCTGATTTATCAGTTCTTTCTGCGGAGGAATTACGAAAAATAGAACCAAAAATCTCTAGCGAAGCCAAAGGTGCTCTTTATGCTAAAACAGCAGGAATCGTAAATCCTTATCAGGCAACATGGGCATTTGCAGAAAACGCCGTCATGAACGGTGCAACTTTTATGCGAAACGCAACTGTACATTCAATTAAAAAAAATGAGCAGGGGCTATTTGAGGTAAATTGCGGAGGAGAGACTCTTTTAGCAAAATATGTTGTAAATGCGGCAGGAACTCATGCAGACAAAATTAGCGCGATGGCAGGTGCTAGAAAATTTTCGATTTTGCAGCGTCGCGGTGAATACCTTTTGTTCGATAACGAAATTGGTTCTATGGCACAGCATGTAATCTTTCAGACGCCAACTGCTTTGGGAAAGGGCGTTCTTGTAACTCAGACAGTAGATGGAAATTTACTGGTTGGACCTTCCGCAGATGACCAAAGTGGAGACCTTCTTGACTACACAGGAACAACAAAAAAATCTCAGGACGAAGTTTATCAAAAATCAGCACTTTCAATTCCTAATATTTCAAAGGCATATTTGATTAACTCATTTGCAGGAATTCGTTCTATCGCAATTGATAATGACGGAAAGCCTGTAAACGATTTTATAATCGAGGAAGATAGTGCTGTTAAAAACTTTATAAATGTTGCAGGAATTTGTTCTCCGGGGCTCAGTGCAGCCCCTGCTATTGGTGAATATGTCCTTGGACTTTTGAATAAGGCGGGCCTGCACTGTGAATTGGACGAGAATGGTGCGGTAATCCCAAGAGCTGATTTTAAGGATACTCGTCCTGGAATCCCTTGTTTTAAGCTTGCATCTCTGGAACAAAAACACGAACTAATAAAGAAAAATCCTCTGTACGGACAGATAATATGTCGCTGTGAAACTATCACAGAAGGTGAAATTGTGGAAGCAATTAACAGTCCTCTAGGTGCACGGGATATAGATGGCGTAAAGCGCCGTACAAGAGCAGGAATGGGCCGATGTCAGGGTGGATTCTGTATGCCACGAGTTACAGAAATTATTTCGAGAGAAACTGGTATTCCTATGACCTCGGTTACAAAGTTTGGCGGTACCTCTTTCGTTCTGGAATCACAAAAATAGGGGTAAGGCATGAAAGAAGAAATTTACGATATGATAATTATTGGTGGTGGTCCTGCGGGGCTTGCTGCTGCTGTAAGTGCTAAACAGAATGGACTTGAAAAAATCCTTATCCTCGAGCGCGATATACGATTGGGGGGTGTATTGCTCCAGTGTATTCACAACGGATTTGGGCTTCATTACTTTAAAAAAGAATTAACAGGGCCTGAATACGCATATCGTTTTGTTCAGCAGATAAACGAATTGAAGATAGAATCCAAAGTAAATACGATGGTACTTTCTGTTGATGAAGGTTTAGATATGCAAGGAACTAGTGGCGAGGGGGAAGAAATTCCTTTGCACACGGTTTGTGCCATTAACAACAAAGACGGATTAATGTACCTGACCACTAAAACTGTTGTAATCGCAACCGGTTGTAGAGAAAGAACCAGAGGTGCAATTAATATTCCGGGAACCCGTCCGGCAGGCGTTATTACTGCGGGCGCAGCGCAACGCTTTGTAAACATAGACGGTTATATTCCTGGAAAGAAGATTGTAATTCTAGGGTCTGGAGATATCGGTCTTATTATGGCTCGCAGAATGACGCTTGAAGGCAGTAAGGTGTTGATGTGTTGTGAGGTTATGCCTAAATCCAGTGGGTTGGCCCGCAATATTACTCAGTGTCTTGATAATTTTGGAATTCCACTTTTACTTCAGACTAATGTAATCGAAATCCATGGTAAAGACAGAATTAAAGGCGTAACGATTGCAAAAATCGATGATAAAATGCAGGTTGTTCCAGGTACGGAACAGTATGTAGAATGTGACACCTTACTTTTGTCGGTAGGCTTGATTCCTGAAAATGAAGTTAGTAAAACTGCCGGCGTACAAATGAATCCGAAAACAAGAGGACCTGTTGTAGATGATAAAATGATGACAACAATTCCAGGTATTTACGCTTGTGGTAATGCAGCTTGGGTTCATGATTTAGCAGATAATGTTACAAAAGAAGCATTATTGGTTGGAAAATCTGCATCAGAATATATCAAGGCTAACTAACGGGGGCAATGTATGAATATTAATGAAAGCGTAAAATTAACATGTATTGGTTGTCCTAAAGGTTGCCAGTTAACTGTCACAAAGACAGGTTCAGGAACAGAAAAAGAAGATTTTAAGATTGAAGGAAATTCTTGTAAAATCGGGCTTGAATATGCTTACAAAGAAATGACTTCACCAATGCGAGTTCTTACTTCGACAATTCGTGTAAATGGTGGCGAAAGAGTTCTTGTTCCTGTAAAATCTGAACCGGATGTTCCAAAGGATATGCAGCTTGCCTGCATGGAAGTGATTAAACGTACAGTAGTAAATGCCCCAGTTCACGCGGGCGATATCTTGATAAAAGATATCCTCGGAACCGGCGCAAACATAATTGCAGGAGAAGATGTTTTTGCTAAGCGCTGATTAAATTGAGTTTTAAAATAAAAAAGGCTGTCCGATGGAGTGCTTTACACGAGGTATAAGCAAAACTCTTTGGGCAGCCTTTTTGTTTGTAGAAACTAAGTATTAGAACTTAGCTTTTCTTTGTCTAACTCTTTCGATGTCTTCGCAGAAGAGTTCGCGGAGGTCGTTTAAACCTAGAGCCATTAAAGCCATACGGTCAATACCGATACCCCATGCAAGAACAGGAGCATCAATACCCATAGCTTTTGTAACTTCAGGACGGAAAATACCAGATCCTCCAAGCTCGAACCAGCCAAGAACTGGGTGTTTGATGTGTACTTCTACAGATGGTTCTGTGAATGGGAAGTAACCAGGAACATATTTTACTTCTGTTGCTCCAGCGATTTCTGTAGCAAACATCTTTAAGAAGCCAAGTAATGTTCTAAGATTTGCTTCTTCTCCAATTACGATACCTTCTGTCTGATAAAAGTCAGAAAGGTGAGTAGCATCTACTTTGTCGTAGCGGAAACATCGGGCAATACCAAAGTATTTACCAGGAACTTCTGCTTTGTGTAACTGGTGAGCAGAAAGAACTGTTCCCTGAGAACGGAGAATAAGGCGACGAGTAAATTCACGGTCAAAGGAATAATTCCAACCGCGGCTACCAGAGTCTCCTCCGTTTTCGTGAACGCGAGCAATATTACTCAAATAAGGTTCTTCGATTGATTTTGCGTGTGTAGGATTTTTAATGCGATAAACATCATGAATATCCCGGGCAGCATGGAACTGAGGCATGAACAATGCATCTCCGTTCCAGAATTCTGTTTCTACAAGAGGTCCATCAAATTCCTGGAAACCAAGAGAACAGAGTTTATCCTTTACAGATTCAAGGAACTGAACGTATGGATTTGTGCGTCCAGGAATAATGCGTGCAGGCTGAAGACTAATGTTATAGCCACGGAAAGTACCTGATTTCCATTCACCAGAGGCAAGCATTTTTGGAGTAACTTCTCCAAGTTCCTTTCCGGTGATACCAGCTTTGCGTAAAGCTTCTGCAACCTGTTTTGCACCTTCTATAAGTTTATGTGTAACTGTTTCCCGTTCAATGATCTTAAATGGAGAATCAGTTGCACCACGCTTTTTAGCAAGGTTAGAAATTGTATCTAATTCTTCTTTAGAAAGGTTTGCTTTATCGAGTTGTCCGTTTTCTGCGGCAATTGCTTTTTGTAAAAGACTTGCGGTGATTGCAATACGAGCAGGAAGTGCTGCCCCTGTATATTCTGCTTTCTTTTCTGCGTTCATTTTAAGAACGCCTTCTTTAGAAAGCTGACCAAAGGCAGAACCGATATCCTTTTGTTCAAGACCAATGCCACTGGCAATTTCTGGTAAAGTTTTTGCTCCGTTTGCTTTGAGGAAAGAAACAACTCTTTCTTCTACAGAACCTGTTTTTGCTAATTCTCGACCATAATCGGTGATTTCAAAGTAAGTGTGAGGAACACGACCTACTTCTTTAAGCAAATTTTTACCAGCCAACCAAGAGAAGGCCTGATTTGCATGACCTTCCTTGTAATCCAACTCTTTAATCAGTTTATCAGATGTTAAATCATCCTTTTCTGAATACTTTAATAGCACCTTTACTTCAAGCGGGTGCAAATTTTTGATGATGTTTGAAATATCCATTTTTATTTATATATTTTTAACCAATAAATTTTTTAGCGAACGAAACGAACGTGTGAATAGCGCTGAGCCCAACTGATACCACGACTATCCTTGTAGAATTTTTCTTTGTCCTGTTCCATGTAAATGTAACGGTAGTACTGATGTTCTTTTGTAAAATCTTCAAGAACACCAAGAACAGAGTTCATAGCACGGCCTTCGTCGTAAGTTACATACATACATGTGTAGTAAATACGAGCTTCATTAGACATTGGAATATATTCAATGCGAATTTTTCCTGTTTTGTCTTCTGGATGAAGATGCTGATTTTCTGGAACAATAGTCTTTACAGAGATATCTACTTTTTCTTCAGGAAGTGCTGATGCAGTTGACTGTGCAAAAACTGAACCAGCAAAAACAAAAAGTGAAAGAAGAATTGCAATTGATTTTTTCATGGTAGTCCTCCCAAAAGTGGCAGTTCACAAATTTAGAATTGTGTGTACTTAATTATTCTATCCGTTTCTAGAAAAAAATCAAGTTCAACTATATATTGTCCTTCGATTATGCCAATTCTAGGTGCGGCGGAAAGAATGAGTTTTCCGTCGATTTCTTTTGGTTTGTTTTTTATAATTCCACGGTAGTATTTGCGGATACCGTCAATTATGGCGTTATTCGTGGCTTCTATAATTCCGTCAAATCCGCTGCTTAATTTGCCGGCCCCTCTTCCTTGTCCTTTTTTTGTTTGAATAGAATTCCACTGTGAAAAGGTCCATTTTTGCTGGTCTGTACGCAGATATTCAGCCCAACTGTGCAATTTGTTTTCTATTACTAGAGGCTTTTTATAAACAATTGGATTTTGTGTGTAATCTACAGTATTAATCGGTTCAGTTTCAAAATATTCTTTTACATTTCTAAGTTTGTCAGAAGGAGTGTAGTAAAAATTCCAGCCATAAACCATACCGTTTATCAAAAATTCGCTGACGGTTTTTATTCGGTTAATTGAATAGTCAAATGGTTCTGCTTCAGTATTTTTTGCTTCATCTGATTCTGGATAAGCGTCTAATTCTGCCCAGATATCAATTACAATTCTGTTTGTAAAGTCTGGAGTTTGAGAATAAATAAATGCACTGAGGCAACTTAAAAAGAGAGTTGTAAAAAGGAGATAGAGTTTTTTTTTCACTATTATTCTTCTTCCAGATTTGTTACAAGAGAAGGAGGTGCATAGGTTACTCTGTTACGACCATTATGCTTAGACATATAAAGCCCCTGATCGGCCTGGTTTACAAGGTTTTTAGGAACGGTGATAGGGTTGTCCTTATAGTCAAAAACTGCAACACCAACAGAAATAGTTACTTTCATATGCTGATCGTTGTAAACAAAGTCGTGAGCGGCAATACTTGATCTGATTCTTTCTGCGATTGCCATTGCAACTTCTTTTTTTGTGTTGTTCAAAAGGGCTGTAAATTCTTCTCCACCGTAACGGCTTGCAAGATCTTCTTCGCGGAGATTAGATTTTATAAGTGAGGCAACTTCTTTTAGAACGTAATCACCACATTCGTGACCGTAAGTATCGTTAAAGTGCTTAAAAAAGTCGATATCAAACATCAGTACTGAAAGTGGAAGATGCTGAGAGTGGGCAATATCAAGCTTTTCAGAAAGTACGTTAAAGAAGAAATATTTGAGCTTAAGATGTGTCATCATGTCTGTAGAAGACCGCTCGATTAATGCTGTATTATTGATAGAAATTGCTGCGAGGTTTGCAATATTCAATATCTGATCTTTTTCATAGTCAGAATAAGCAATGTCTGCATCTGGGTCTAACAAGAACCTTTCTCCGAGATACAAAATACCGTTGATGTGGTTCTTTAGAATAAGTGGAACGATTAGTGTTGGATTAAGACTTTTGAGCATTGGAATTGCAGGACTTTCTGAGCAGCGCAATAACAGGTAATCAAGTTGTACAGGTCTTTTTTCTTCTGCAAGTACATTTATTATTGGATCGTTAAAGGCAATTACATATTCTTCGTCTTTTTTTGATTTATTTCGAGTCTGTAGTTCAAAGTTTTCTGATTTGAGAAGGTCTAAAACAAAAATACCGGCATTTGTGACATGCATCTGAGCCATGCACGAAAAGGTGATTGAGTCTAAAAGTTTTGAGCCTTCCAGTGTTGTAGAAAACGATCGGGAAATATCTAAAAGTTGTTCCAAATCGTAAATACGTTTTTCATAACTGGCTGTGAGTTCCTGTAATTTTGTTGTGTCGTATCTACTGTTTTCCATACTCATAATTACTCCCGTTTTCTAAGCAGATATTATAGCATAGTTTTTCATGATATCAAAAAAAGTTCCCCATCGTGAGTACTGTTGTTCAAGCAAATCGCTGTTATCTCTATTTCGGGAAGACATCATCAAAACTTTAAGGTTAGAAATAATTTCGCAGTTAGGTTTTTTTGCATCTGCTAAAAGGGATTCAATGTGTCGGTTCAGAACGTTTAGAACGTGAACCTGAGTTGTTATAAGTTTATTTGCTTCGGAATTAATTCCGTTAACCATCATCTCGAGCTTTTTAAAGAAGTCTGGGTCGTTGTGGCTGTCTCTCAAATATCCTTCGATATGGGAAACGTCGTATTTTTCGCCTTTGTCAAAACTGTGTTCAAATTCCTGAATTGCGGAAGCTGTGTTAAGTGCGGCGTAAATATCGTCAGAAAAGTCGGATTTAAACTGTGGGTTGTTAAAAAAACCTTCAATTACAATGTCGTTTAAGAGAGAACGGATTGGCTCAGAAAGGTATGCCTCTACGAAAGTTTTTAAAATCTGTACTGGTAAAATCCATAAGAATGACAACTGAGTTTCTGCTCCCAGTTTGTCGTTTAAGGTCTGGTTGTATCCGTTTACTGTTAAAAGATTTTGTGAACCAAAAAGCATTTCGACTTCGGCACGGATATTTTCGTTTTTCATTTCGGTTTTAATTCTAGCTTCGTCTGCCTTAAATTTAGATTGAAGCATTTCTATAAAGTTCTTTTTTGCAGATTCTTTGTATGTAACAGAAGCTGGCTGAAAGTTTAAATCAGATTTTGCATAACAAATCAACAGCTTTAGTTTTTCAGGCGAAAGAATGTGGTTTATTACATATGCAATTTTTTTAACGTTCTCTGTAAGTTTATCTTCGCTAAAATTATGATTGCCGTTATTTTTGAGTTTAGCTAGAGCTGCAATTGCATTGCTTACAGAACTGGTTATGTTTAAACCGTTCATCTGATAGTAAAGATCTTCAAGTATGTTTGTGATGCGGCTTGCAGGAATTTCCAGATATGACGGCTGATATTTTAAATCTACAGCGATAAAGTTTGGATCAAAAATCTGTAATGCAGTTACAAAATTAAATCGGCAGAAATCTGCAAGCTGATGTAGAGAAATCAGAGTCTTATCGATTTGAGCAAAGGTTGGGCTGTTCATTTCGTGTATGACTTTTTCCAAGTTTTTATGCTGCCTGTCGTAAATCTGAGAGGTTGTCATACTTGTTTTAGAATAGAGTTCTTTTTTTCGTTCTTCGTAAGAAAGAGTTTCGATTAGTTGCTGTGTTTCGGCAGAAAAACCCGTCATAACCAGCTGTGCTTCGAATCGTTTTGAACGGGGAACGTCTGAACCGCCAATCGTACAGTCTAAAAGATTGTTTAGGGGTTTGGCATTTACATATAAAAGTCTGAGGGCTTCGGCAAAATTAGGAAGAAGGTTTCCACTTTTAAAAATAACTGGCTCGTAATTGTGTAATTCGTTTTCCAGTTTACGCATTTGTATTTTTTTTTGTACTTCTGGGGAATTACGCTTGAAAATTGACTCAAAAAAATCTGAGATTGCCTGAATAATACTCATACAAAAAGTTTAATCGGAAATGGCGAATTTTACAATGCTATTATATAGAAAGGAGGAGGTAAGACAGGGTTTTATTCTGTATTATTTTGCGACACTGTCAAAGATACGGTGATAATCAGCAATTGTGTTTGCATGTATTATCTGTGCTCTTAGTTCTGCTCCGCCAGGGATTCCTTTGGAATATGCGCAGAATCGCTTTCGCATTTCGCGGCAGGCTGGTTCTTCCCCAATATCAGCGGCCAGCATATCTAATTCTTTGTAGCCGGTAATAATTTTACTTGAAAGAGGAATTTCTTGAAATGAGCCATTTTGAAGAAGAGATATTGTTTTAGTAAAGATAAAAGGATTACCCATCGCGCCACGGGCAAACATTACTCCCGAGCAGCCTGTTTCCTGGAGCATTCGTTGTGCATCCTGAGGCGTAAAAAGATCTCCGCTACCGAATACAGGCACTCTTGAATCAACCATTTCTACAAGTTCTTTTAATTTAGTCCAGTCGGCTTTGCCTTCGTAACCTTGTGCGCGGGTACGTGGATGCAGAGTTATAGCATCGCAGCCTGCCTGTAAAGCGGCATCAGCAGCTTCTTTAAATGTTATATGTTCGCTGTCCCAGCCAGATCTTATTTTTACAGTTACGGCGGCATTGCCATTTACGGCATTTTTTACAGCACTTACAACTTTGTAGAGTCTGTCGGGATCTCGGGTAAGGGCAGAGCCTGCTTCGGTTTTGATGATTTTTGGAACGGGGCATCCGCAGTTAATGTCGATACATTCGGTATGAGTTTTGTCTAAAACTATCTGTGCGGCTCTGGCCATGGTGTCAGGGTCTCCGCCAAAAATCTGTACGGAATAAACCTTTTCGTTTTGGGCGCGTCGCATCAGAGTTTCTGTTTTTTCGTTGTTACGGGTCAAGGCTTCGGCACTAACCATTTCGGTGTAAGTAAAACTTGCTCCGTGTTCGATACAAATGGAACGAAAAGAACGGTCGCTGTAACCTGCAACTGGTGCAAGAAACAAGTTCCCGTTCAATTGGATTGAGCCGATTTTTACCGGATGATACAGCATCGTTTTACCTTAGGCTTCAGGAAGCTTAAATACTTTACAACTGTTTTTCCAGAGCTGAGCACTAAGTTCTTCGATGTCCATTTCGAGCATTTCTGCAAGGAAATTAGCTGTAGAAGTTAAGTAAGCTGGCATGGTGCGTTTTCGTTCGCGGTATTCTGCCGGAATCATAAATGGAGATTCTGTTTCGATTAAAACGCGGTCTAATGGAATATTCATGATTGTTTCGTGGAGATTGCGGGCGTTACGATATGTAAGGTTACCTGCAAAACTGAACCAAACGTTCATATCGAGACATTTTTTTGCATATTCAGCGTCTTCTGAATAACAGTGGAAAATTGCTCCTGAATCTGGGATTCTTTCGCGGAGAATGTCATATACATCTTTTCCTGCATCGCGGTTATGGATGATTACAGGAAGGTTGTGATGCTGAGCAATTTCGAGCTGAGAAATAAAAAGTTCGATTTGACTTCGTTTATCACCAAACTGTTTGTAGTAATCAAGGCCTGTTTCTCCAACTGCTACAACGTTTGGATTGTTGAGATATGTTTCGATTTTGTTGATGTAGTCTGGACCAGGATTTGTAACTTCTGATGGAGCAACACCTACGGCATGATAAATGCCAGGAATAGCCTTGAGGTTTGGGTACACTCTTTCAAAATCGTGAAGACTGTTATTTATAGATACAATACGAGCTACACCTGCCTGTTTAGCCTGTGTGATTACGCGTAATTGTTCAATTGGATCATCGTATATAAGCCCGATGTGAGCATGAGTATCAAAAAGTTGCATGGATTTCTTCCGAAAAAATGATATGAGGCAGGAATACCTCAGAAATGATTTGAGAATTCAATCACTTCTACCGATAAAGATAATATAGGAATCTTTTGTTGTCAACTTTATTCGACACTAACAGAAAAAACAGTGTCAAAGAGTGCCAGCAGAGCAACCGCATTATAAACTGTTCTGCCTACAAAAATGGCTCCCAGTCGCAAAAACGGCTTATCAAAACCGCAAACTAGTTTGCTACACGCATTTTGTGCTTGTAATTATATACATTCGCCGCTCACGCGGCAGCACAAAACGAGTGTTTTTGTAAGCCAGTTTGCTCCTTCGCACCATTTTTGATACAAAGTCAAATATAATGCGTTTGCCCTGATAATTTAAACCTTTATGTTTATTAGTTATCTTCAGAATCGCTAAAAATACAAACCGAACCTAAAAAAGTAACAGTACTATAAGAACGGGAAAGAGTTATATCCTGAGCAACAGAAACTGCATACAAAGCCACATACCACTGATCATCACCATCACTTGATGAACCAGATGTATTCAAATCAGCATCTCCTTCCTCTGGTACCTTGTTCACATTTTCATCTAATGCAGTTCTACCAAAGTCAAAAGACAACTCATTTTCGTGGCGCATTGGAATATATTCTTTTAAGATATTATTATTACCATCATAAATATTCAGATAATAGGGAACATTTTCACCGTAGTTTGTTAATCTAAATTCAACCTTGAGAGTTTCTTCTATGCAGTTACCATTGCTATCTTTATTAAAAATTACAGGACTGTTAGTTGAATCCTTAAGTCCAAGAGTTTGATAAGTATAGGTTTCGATTAATCTTGTTGCAGCGGCAGATTCATTTGTAGAAGATACAAGAGAACTGATAGCAGATATATGAGAACTCATTGTTGAGTAGTGTTTATATATTTTGTAATAAATATCCGTTCCTAAAAACTTAAATCCAGCACTTCCGTCTAAATAATTTTTATTATTAACCCCGGCTTCTGCAGTATAAAAAGAAAAATATGATTCATCGTAGTTAGGATATGTTTCTACCCCAGTAACAGTAGGAACGTGATTAGCAGTTGGTGGATCAAGAACATAATATTCGTCTAGACCACAAGAAAAAAATAAAAGGCAAAAACAAAAAAGAAATAAACTAAATAATTTATTCTTCTTCATTTTTGCCTCCTATAATTTTACTAATATTTAAATATAAAATTTACTCATTAGTTACTGGAATTATCCAATAAAAGTAAACGAGATTTTGCAAGGTTTACAAATGAATCATTAGAGACAGTATCTGTCAAATCCTTATAAGCCTTGATAGCCCCTTCTACATCACCTTTTGCTTCTTTAACACGACCAAGACTAAACTTTGCATGAGCAATCTGAACAAATTCTTTATATCCGATAGCTTTTTCATAACAACTTTCAGCCTTATCAAGATTACCTAATTCTTCGTAAGCTACAGCAGCGTTATAATAACACAAAGGAGCTGTATAAACATTCTTATCTTTTTTTGCAGCAGTTTCCCAATAAGAAACGCATGATTCATAATTTTTCTGTGAATAAGAAATTTCTCCAGCGAGCATGTTTGCTCTAACACCAACTACTCCACCTTTTTTTGTATAAGGTGTCAAATCTGTCATTGCTTTTGCACGACGAACATCAAGATCTTCTGCAGAAAGAGAAACAGAATCTTTTGTTAAATTGTAAGAAATAGAATCAATTGCTGTTAAACCCTTTTTGCTAACTTTTGTATTGATAACAGAACATAATACAAACACTGTAATTACAACAACAGCCGCAACTAATACAGAAATTAAAATTGTTTTTGCCGATGCAATTTTACCAGCAACTTTTTCGCTAACGCTTGAGTTTTCTTTTTTTTCCATTTTTTATATATCCTCCAAATTAGATATCAATTTATTTTTCACGGATATGCAGCTCATTCATTAAACGAGATACATAAGTACGTTGAATACCTAAAACATAACCCGCTTTTGTCTGATTCCATTTACACTCATTAAGAATTTGAATCAAATAAGAGCGCTTAAATTGATACAAGGCATTTTTTAAGGTTCTGTCAGAATCAGAAGTTAAACCGATTATATCAAGAACATTTAAATTACCCTGCGCAGTGTCAGAAGCCCCCATGAAAGAAGTTTCAAAAAATAAATCGTTTTTTTGAATTTCTGTTCCTTCAGCAATAACACATGCCCTGGAAACAACATTATCAAGTTCTCTGACGTTTCCTGGCCAATTATATTCTTTTAAGGCAAGAATTGCATCTTCAGAAAAACCATATATAGTTTTACCAGAATCATTACATGCTTTTTTCAAAAAGAAATTAGCCAAAGGCAAAATATCTTCAACTCTTCTTCTAAGAGGCGGTACCCTTACAGGAAGAACATTTAATCTAAAATATAAATCTTCCCTGAATTTACCCTGTCGGACCATTTCTTCAAGATTACGATTAGTTGCTGCAATAATTCTAACATCAACAGACAACGTATTAGATGAACCTACTCGTTCAAACTGTTTATCCTGAATAACCCTAAGCAATTTTGCCTGAAGAGGAAGAGGAATTTCTCCAACTTCATCTAAAAAAATAGTTCCACCATCTGCAAGCTCAAAGCGACCTTTTTGCATTGAATCAGCGCTTGTATAGGCACCTTTTTCATGACCAAAAAGCTCACTTTCCATTAAAGTCTGTGATAAAGCAGCACAATTTACCCTTACAAAGGGCTTATTAGCTCGCTTTGAATTAATAAAAACCTGTTCAGCGAACAACTCTTTACCAACACCGCTTTCACCAGTTATTAAAACTGCTGACTGTGTTAAAGCCATTTTTTTTACCATCGAAAGCAAGTCATTTACTATCGGACTAACAGAAATAAACTCATGTATCAACGATGGATTTAAATAATTTTTTTCTGAACCTTTATCAGTAGAATACTTTTTGCAATTATCAAGGGCATTCGCCACAATTTCTGCAAATAAAATGCCTAATGCATTATCTGAATCTGTAAATCCATAACTTGACTTACTGTTCATACACTCAATTACTGCAATCAACTTTCCATTTGAATATACAGGAATCGAAATTAAATTCTCAACAATAAGAGGTTCAAGAAAAGTGACAAACTGATAATAATACGAACTTTCACCTACATTATTAACTATCAACGGCTTTTTTTCTTCTGCGGTCAATAAAGCGATACTTGAACCCGTCAAATCTTTATCAAGTACCTTATATTCACCCTGTTGAACAAAAGAAACCAGCTTAAACGGAACTACTCCACTTAATGCATTGACAAAACAAGCAACGTCACAGTTAATAAGACGCATTGCTGATTTTAGTATTCTAAACAGCAATGCGTCTTTATTTGAAAAATCCGAATTTATTTCATTGCCGATTTCGATGAGAGTCTTCATGTAATCGTAAGAAAACTGATTCATCAAAACCTTCAATAATTAGTTCTTTTGATTCTGGAAGTAATCTCCAAGTGTATATGCACCGTCATCTTCACTGTTTGACTGTGACATGTACTGAGAGATTTCATCCCGCTGCTGCTTTCTCTTGAATTCTCTTACAGAGAAAGCAACCTTTTCTTTGTCTGTATTTACATCTACAACGTAAACGTTAATTTTGTCACCTACGTTGTACTTCTTTACAGCTTCTTCATATGGAGTATCGCGATCTTCGCTTAAGTTAGCCTTATTTACAAGACCTTCAATTCCGTTAGGAGCTTTTACAAATACACCAAAATCAGTGATTGAAGTAACCTCTCCTTCGAGAGTAGAACCTGGCTTATATTCTTCTGCAAACTGCTTCCATGGATCTGGAGTAAGCTGCTTGATACCTACCTTTACACGATGATTTTCTACATCGCAGTCGATTACAACAACTTCAATTTCCTGGTTTACAGAAAGTTCGCTTCCAGGATGCTTAACTTTCTTTGTCCAAGAAATATCATCAGCATGAAGGAATCCATCGATACCTTCTTCTAACTGGATAAAAGCACCTACATTTGTGAGTTTTACAACCTTTCCAGTTACTTTTGTTCCTACAGGATATTTTTCTGCAATTGAATCCCATGGGTTAGCAGTAATCTGCTTGATACCAAGAGATACACGACCCTGCTGGATATCATAACCAAGAATCATACATTCAACTTCGTCACCAACGTTGAGCATGTCTGCAGGTTTGTTAATTTTTTTTGTCCAAGAGAATTCGCTGATGTGTACAAGACCTTCGATACCTTCTTCCAGTTCGATGAATGCACCAAAATCAGTAAGTTTTGTTACTTTCCCCTTTACAACATCATTGAGGTGATATTTTTCTTCAAAGTGAATCCATGGATCTTCTGCAAAATGCTTAAGAGAAAGATTAATTCTCTTTTCAGCAGGATCAAGACGAATAACCTTAAGTTCGATTTCCTGTCCTTTCTTTACAAAATCCTTTGGACGAGCCACATGTCCCCAGCTCATATCATTGATATGAAGAAGACCATCAAATCCACCTAAGTCAATGAATGCACCAAAACTTGTAAAGCTCTTAACAGTACCTTTTACAGTGTCTCCAATCTTTACATTATTAAAGAATTCATCGCGCTTAGAATCGATTTCTTCTTCAAGATACTTACGGCGATTTACAACAACATTCTTCTTGTTATCGCTGAACAAGCGTTCGATATAGAACTTTGAACGAACACCGATAAGACTTTCAGGTTTTTCAACTTTCTGGCTGTCTGACTGGCTGATTGGCAAGAATGCATGAATATCACCACCAAGATCAACATCATAACCGCCGCGTACAATCTTAACGATTACACCGTCTACTGCTGTATTATTTTTATGAGCCTGTGTAAAATCTTTCCACAAGCGTTTTTCATCTGCTTTTGATTTTGAGATTTCTGGGCTGCCATTGCGACCAATTGCACGTACTAAATAAACTTGTACTTTGTCGCCAACTTTTGGCATATCATCTCTAAATTCTGTTACAGGGAGTTTTCCTTCTGACTTACAACCATCAATGTTCAAGAAAACAAAATCATCTGTAATCTGAATTACTGTACCTTCTACAGTCTGTCCTTCCTCTGGGTTACTTAAACCGTTCAGAGCCTCTTCTAATTGTGCGTGAATGGCACTCTTCTGAGCAACATCCTTTTCCACTTCCATTTCTTCCATTTTAAAACCTTGCTTAAAAATTTGTTCTAGTATTATTGCACAAACACTATCTATCGTCAAGTTAGATGTATCTATGTAGATTGCGTCAGGTGCTATCTTGAGAGCCCCTTCGGCTTTATTTCTGTCAATTTCATCTCTTTTTCTTATAGCCTCTTTTATTTCTTCAAGGGTCATATTGCTAACACCCTGATCAAAACGACGCTGTGCCTGAACATCGAGAGATGCATCAAGATAGAACTTGCATTCCGCATCAGGAAAAACAACTGTAGTCATATCGCGGCCTTCGCACACAATATCAAGACTCTTTGCAATTTTACGAAGATGCTCATTTACAAGATGGCGAATTTCAACAACTGCAGAAACCTGAGCTACCTGAGAACTTACTCTGTCCTGATGCAAAAGGGATTCGACATCTTTTCCATTAAGAATAAGATGAGAATTAACATAATCAAGTTTTTGTTTTTTACAAAACTCAACCATCTTTTCTTTATCTGTCAAAGGAATATTTGCATCCAGCATAGAAAGTGTAAGCGCCCGATAGAAACTTCCACTGTTTAGATTTGTTATTCTTAACTTTTTTGCAATTTCACTTGCAATTGTACTTTTTCCTGTTCCTGCAGGGCCATCAATTGCTACAATCATAGTATTCCTCTATTTATAAATTTTTACAAAGTTTTAAAAGACCAGACACTTCCTGTTCTGTCAAATCTCTAAATTGACCAGGTTTAAGCTCTCCGATCTGAACATTTCCAATTCTTACTCTGGTCAGTTTACGAATTACAACATCCCTTGAGGCAAAAACATTTCTAATTTCACGATTTTTACCTTCTATTAAAACAACCTTCATTTTATGAGAATTTAAATCCCTGGCAGATTTACATTTATAAAATACATTATCAACTCTAACACCTTTTTCAAATTCTTCTGCTAAATCTTTTGGAAGAGGCTGACTTGATTCAACAATATATTCTTTTTCCAGTTCCGCAGAGGGATGAGAAAGTTTTGAAGCAAACTCACCGTCATTTGTAAAGATAATCAAACCCTGACTAAACATATCCAGACGACCTACGTTATAAAGTCTTTCTGAATATGTTTCTTTTAAAATATCAGATGCTATCGGACGGTCTTTTTCGTCAGAAAGGGAGCACACATATCCGGCAGGCTTATTTAAGAGAACATATCGTTTTACTTCTTCTGGTTTTATTTCTTTTCCGTCTACACAAACAGTATCAGAGGAAGTAACCTTGGTTCCCAATTCTGTAACAATGTTTCCGTTTACAGTAACCCTACCATCAGCAATTATTTTTTCGCTGACGCGACGACTGGCAACTCCGCTATGAGCCAGATAAACTTGTAGTCTGATTTCTGATTTGTTATCTTGCAAGTTCAAACCTCTGTTCTTCGTCTTCATCAAGTTTTGGTAACTCTGAAATACTGTTTAAGTGGAAGAATTTTAAAAATTCTTTTGTGGTTCCAAATTGAACTGGTTTACCAGGTACTTCTTTACGACCTACTTCTTTTATCAAATTTCTTTCAATTAAAAGTCTGATCATATTATCCGCACTAACACCACGAATCTGTTCAATTTCACTTCTGGTAATGGGCTGTGAATATGCAATAATTGAAAGCGTTTCTAAAGCTGACTTAGAAAGTCGGCCGCTGTTTTTTTCGCCATATTTTTCACGGAGAACATCCCAAAACTCTGATTTTGGAACCAAACACCATCCACCAGTTATCATTGCCAGTTCCAGACCACTGGATTCCTGTGCATATTTTTCTTTTAAATTTTCAATACAATGACCAACAACTTCTTCTGAAAGCTGAGCAATATTAGAAATCTGTTTTTCTGCAATTGGTTCGCTCTCTAAAAAAAGTATAGTCTCAACAAGGGCTGTTTCTTTTTCTAATTCCATATTTTTACCTAACTATTTTCTTGATTTTCTTCTTCTGAATCAATAACTTTTTCTACTCTATCGATTGTTATTTCGAAATTTTCAAAACTTTCATTAGTATCAAGTCGTTTACAAATCTTAATATCACCAAAAATGCGATTCTGCATAATAGTTATCATTCTGAACTTTACGGCTTCAAGAATAGCCATAAACGCGCAGATAATATCCATTTCATTTCCCTCACGGGTAATTAAATCTGTAAACATACATTCGTTATTCTTTTCAAAAAGTTCATTCATCAGGGTAATTTTTTCATTTACACTGATTTCTTCATACATGTTTAGAATCTTTTCGTTGGAATACTGACTAACCATCGACTTAAACAACTTTTGCATCTGTTGTAAAAGTTCCCAGGTATCAATCTGTTCCCATTCATTTTCATTATCATCAAATGGCAATGTTCTCTGAATTTTACTTCTTTCAAAGTTCCACTCAGAAGTATCTTCTTTTTGTTCCATTAATTCAGATAACTTCTTAAATTTCTGATATTCAATTAACTTTTCAACAAGTTCCTGTCGAGGATCTTCAACTTCTTCGTCTTCATATGTGATTTCCACAGGCAAAAGCATTTTGCTCTTCATATTTAGAAGCATTGCAGCCCATTTATAAAATTCGCTTAAATCTCCCAAGTCTGTCTGAACCGCATAATCCAGATATTCAAGATATTGCTCTGTGATTTGTGCAATTGGAATATCATAAATATTGATTTCGCTTTTATGAATTAAAAACCATAACAAATCAAGAGGGCCTTCAAATTCGCCTGCCGCAAATCTCTTCTTTCCTTCTTCTGCAGTTTCCTGCTCTGCCGTTAAAGTATTTACAGTTGTGGTTGAGTTTCGAGTTTTCATATTTTCCGCCTTGTCATTACAACATTAAAAGGTTTTAGCATGACAAACCGATTCAAATCGCTTTTGAACCTGTTCATCGCACAATACAACCCCTTGACCAGGAAGCAAATCCAATTGCTTTTTTATTTGTTCCTTTTTTAGACAATCGGCAGATTTAGAAAAAATCTCAAGTACTGGAAGCAAAACAAATTGACGTTCTGCCATTCTTGGATGAGGAAGAATCAAGTCTGGTTCATTAAGACAAACAGAACCAAATTCTTCTATATCAATATCAAGACTTCGAGGACCAAATCTAATTTCTTTAGAACGGTCTCTACCATATTTGGCTTCTATTTTATGAATAAAATTTAAAAGGCTGTAAGGAGTAATCTCGTCTGGAACGTGCCCCATTACAGCCATATTAAAGAAATTATTTTGATCAGTTACATACATAGCCTTGGATTCATAAATACTGGAAACAGAAACCTCCTCCAAAACTTCCCTAAGCTCATTAACAGCATGAGCAAGAAGTTCTACAGGAGACATTTCATTAAATGAATTATTAGATCCAAGACCAAGTACTACAGTGTTCATTTTATTACAAGGCAGTTTTTTCAGTGCTTGCACCATCAACTGCAGCAGAACCAGAAACTGGAGCTTCAGAACTTTGATCCTTTACCTTTGTTTCTTTTTTCTGAGTTTTATTAATTGGATTTCCATCCTTATCTTTTAATACAAGTCCTGGGAAAAGCATTTCTCTTAACTGATTTTCAAGATTTTCTGCGAATTCAGGATTAGATTCAACAAAGGCAACGGCATTTTCATGTCCCTGTCCAATCTTAATATCTCCCTGTGTAAACCATGCACCTCTTTTATCGATAATTCCATGTTTTACAGCAGAATCCAAAAGACTTGCATATTTATTGATACCTTTACCAAAGTAAATATCAAGTTCAGTTTTTCTAAATGGTGGCGCAACTTTATTCTTTACGACTTTAACACGTACACGGTTACCAACAGCATCTTCATCACCTTTACCATCGATTGATTCAATTCTTCGAATTTCGAGACGAACAGATGTATAGAACTTAAGTGCCTGACCTCCGGTAGTCGTTTCAGGATTACCAAACATTACACCAATTTTCATACGAATCTGGTTAATAAAAATAACGATACAGTTGCTTTTTCCAACAATTGCAGTGAGTTTACGCAAAGCCTGACTCATAAGACGAGCCTGCATACCCATTACAGCATCGCCCATTTCACCTTCAATTTCTTTCTGAGGTGTAAGAGCAGCTACAGAGTCTACAACAACAATATCCACTGCACCAGAACGAACAAGCTGTTCGGTAATTTCAAGAGCCTGTTCTCCGCTGTCCGGCTGAGACACCCATAATTCATCAATATTTACACCAAGATTCTTTGCATAAACAGGGTCAAGTGCATGTTCAGCATCTACAAAGGCAGCAATTCCTCCTAACTTTTGAGCTTCTGCGATAGCGTGTAAAGCAAGAGTAGTTTTACCAGAACTTTCAGGTCCGTACATTTCGATAATACGACCACGAGGATAACCTCCTACCCCCAGTGCCTCGTCTAACATGATTGATCCCGAAGGAACAACGTCGATTCCCTCAACCTTTCCCTGAGCCCCTAGCTTCATTAATGAATTTTGACCAAATTGTTTTTCAATCTGTAATCGAGCTGCCTCAAGAGCTTTTAATTTTTCAGACATTTCCTTAGAAACTTCTTCTGACATTTCGCCTCCATTCCTCCCTTATATTATATATAGGCGCAGTTTAATAAAAATCCGCAAATTATTATAAAATTTAATTAATTATTTAACGCTTTGAAAAACAGAACGTCCTTCAAGCGCGATTTTATCATCTTTTTTTGTAAGACGAGCTAAAATCTGAACTGGTTTTGTGGTATCAATAGTTGGAATCACCGTAAAATGCAGAGGAACAATTCCTTCCACATTTTCCATATTTTCATATCCAACAAGAAGATCACAGTAATAACCGGTTTCATTTTCTATAACATTTGAAACTCGGCCAGACCAGGAAACCCAGCAATCCAGATACAACAAAGGCTCTTTTGCAACCATTTTGTAAGTTGGAGAATCTTTTATTCCATCAAAAGACGGTTCTTCCAGGTATTTCATTAATTCTCTGGCTTTTGTTTTTATAGAAACCGAAGCATTAGAACATAAAATGCGATTAATTTCTATCTGACATAAATTATCCCGATACTGCTGTATGTATCTCATTGCCTTGTCATAGCTTTCAGTTATCTGTTTAGATGATAAAATGTAATTATAAGCCCCGGAAGACATATCAACTTCCTGGGCGTTCTGCGTCTCACTCACAGAAAGAACGTAAGGAGTTAAATCTGCACGTTTTCCCTGCTCAAGATGAGAAAGAGGAAAAAGTTTTGTCACAAGCAGGACTCCTAAAACACAGGCAATAACAGGAAAAATAATTCCTGCAATCATAACGGGACTAACTCCAAGAGGTGGATAGAATTCTTCGATTTTACCCGTATCTACCCACTTACAAATCGTATTGTAATCACCTTTTGTACGAATAAATTCCAGCGCTTTTAATGCAGTTTTATTTTCAGGGTCATTTTCAATAATATCAATGTAATACTGAACGGCTCTGTCTGTATCTCCCCGTCTTAAAAACAATGCAGCCTGACCAAGCAAAAGGTTTGTATCAGAAATTTTTATTTTTCTTGCGCACTGAAAAGCATTGGACGCAGGGCCTGTATCTCCAATATAGAGGCATGCAATACCAAACAGAACATAATATTCAAAATTTCCCTCATAAATATCCGCCTTAGAATCAAGCATCTTTATTGCTTTATCAAACTGTCGGCGACGCATAAAGGTTTTTGCAACATCAAGAACATCACGAACCATTTTTTATTGTGACCCCAGTTTCATCAAAATAGCATCAAGTTCTGCGTTTAGCATAATAAGTTCTTTACGATCTACGGAATCATCTCCTGCTTCCAGATCATTAATTCTATCCAGCAAACTCTGAATATAATCCGGATTTAATTTCTCATCAGGAATATCTTCAGGATCTACCGTAATATCAGAAACAATCTTTTCTTCTTCCACAGGTTTTACAACAGGCTTTTTTACATAACCTGGAGTTACAATCGGTTTTGTATCAAGATGCTTTTCTGCCTGCTTTTCTTCTACTTTTTCAGGTTCAACCTTTTGTGTGACAAGTTTTTCATTTACTTCCGAAGGTTTATCCTTTTCTTTCGGCTTGTTTTCAAGAGGCTTTTTAACTGGAGTTTCAACCTTTTCTTCCTTTTTGTCCTCAGTCTTTTCTACAAGTTCCTGTTCTTCTTCTGCAAGGGCTTTTTCTTCATCCATTTTTTTCTGAAGTCCATCTATAAACTCCAGACCTTTTGGTTCAAGTCCGTCAGTTGAAAGAGCAATGTAATAGACATAAGAAACTTCTTCTTGAGGAGCCAGTCGAACGGACTCCCAGTTTACCCCTATAGCGGAGTTATTATAAGAAATAACAGAATCAAAGTTTTTACCTGTAACAGCACTTGGAATCCAATTGTTCATCAAAAGCATATCTTTATTTGCAAGAGTTATTGCTTCTGGGCGAGAAACATCTGCTCCATCAAAAATAAACTGTGCCTTTGCATATTTATTACCTGACTGGACAAATTTAACTTTATCAAGTTTTCTATACTGAACTTCGCTATCTACGTAAGTACTGTCAGCAGTTGAAAAATGTGGATGTGCCTGTTCCCCAAGATAAGTATCAATATTCTGCTTTAATCCAAAAATTTCAGTTCGTTTTCCTTTGTTTTTTACTGTAGCAGTAACCTTAACAATGTCCTCATTTGCATCTTCCGATGATTTTAAGCAGTCATATTTTACAATAAGGCGGAAAAGATTAGGAACCGCATATACCATCTGAACTCCAAGATCCGATTTTCTGGCGCCAATAACGATTCCTGCATTATTTGTGAGAGTATAAACTTTTTTACCAGCCATTACGCAAAAATGGGTAGATGTAAATTCATCGTACATTGCGTAAACAGGAATTGCTTTATCATCATGGTTTAATGCATACAACTGAACGCTTCCAACGGTTCCTTTTGCAAAAAGTTTTATATCACCTACAGAATTTTTTACTGACTTAGATACAAAAACTCCTTCAGAATCCACTAAATCGCTTGAAGATTTTTTATTTCTGTTTTTTGCAGCTGTTTTAGAGTTTTTCCTGCTTATTTCTACAGGAGTACCATCTGCACCCCCCTGAACTTCTGCATTTCCTTCAAGTTCTACACCTTCAGAAGCCTGTTCTGTCTGTTCAAGAGATTCTTCTACCGGCTGAACTTTTTTCTTAGCGTAAGTATTATTACAAAGCAAAAGCATTAAAGATAAAAAAAATGTCGCTTTTACAATTTTTTTTGTTCTATTCATGTACTACCACCTTCCGCTGGATCTTTTTTCATTTAGAAGTTGCTGAGTCTTCCAGGCTTTTTCCTTTAAGACCTCGATTATTGTATCTTTTTCAGTCTGAGTTTCAGCAGAAGATTCCTGCACCTGTGCAAGCTGGTTTTCCAAATCTTCATTTGCTTTTGTAAGTTCCAGAATTTTATTTTCCAGATCAGCATTTTTACGCTGTAAATCAAGAATTCTTCTTCTTGCATCAGCAGCACTTTCAGAACCGGACAATCTTAACTGCCGTTCATATTCTTCTTTAGCAGCAAGATATTCTTCTCCAGTTTCTTTTAAAAGATAAAGTAATTTTTCTTCACGATAACTTTGAGATATTGTTTCTAATCTAAATTGAGAAGCACTTGCCTTTGCATCATTTGGAAAATCTGCAAGTATACGTCTATACAAAACCGACGCTTCATCATAATTGTAACTTGCAAAAAAAGCTTCGGCTATCCAGTACAAGGCAGATGCATACATTTCGTGCTCAGGATACTGATGACAAAAATCGCTTAAAAGAAGAACCGATTTTTCATATTCCTGAAGACAGTACAAAGCCTTACCCTTCTGGTACATTACATAAGAAACATAGGAGCTATCAGAAAAGTTTTGCAGAAAATACTCACAGTCCTGAAAGGCACTTTTGTACTCTCCAGCATACATCTCTGCAGATATGAGCATATAATAAGCATCAGCATTATTGTTTTGTGGATAAGAAACAGCTTTTCTTAAAAGAAAAACAGAACTCATCCATTCTCCCTGTCTATACGCCTCAGTTCCCTGAACAAAGGAAGTTGCAGCAAGCTTTTGTTCAGCAGACTGACTCTGAGAAAAAGATGAAAACACAATCAGTGACGATAAAACAGAACTAACAATAATCTTTTTTGCTAAACTCATTAACTATTCTCCCACTTTAACTTACCGGTAAAAAAAGCCGAGCCGGAAACAACTACATCAGCTCCTGCATCAATAACTGTTTTTAGAGTATCGTTATTTACTCCGCCGTCAACGGAAATCATATAATTTAAATTTAATTCTGAACGGAGTTTTACCAGTTCCTGAATTTTTTTAACGCAGGAAGGAATCAACTTTTGACCACCAAAACCTGGATTTACCGTCATTACAAGAACAAGGTCTACATATTCCAGCATTTCTTTGATTGCAGCTACAGGGGTAGAAGGTACAATAGAAATACCAGCTTTCTTGCCAAGACTATGAATTTTTTGAACCAGTCTGTGAGAATGAACACAAGCTTCATGATGAAATGTTATCCAATCTGCACCGCATTCAGCCCAGGTTTCAATCTGTTCTTCCGGATGTTCAATCATCAAATGAACATCAAAAGGCAAATCACTAAGAGGACGCATAGATTTAATAACTGGCTGTCCGTAAGTAATCTGAGGAACAAACCGGCCATCCATAACGTCAATGTGTACTACCTGGCCGCCATTATCTTTTACAAGTTGTAAAGCACCTTTTAAATCTGCCAAATCTGCACTAAGCAAAGATGGAGCTAACTGTATATTTTTCATTATTTTACTATAATATCAGATGTATTTCTTATTGTAAACATTCAGTCTTTTTATCTGTTTTTATAGTTATACATTTATTTTTTTTAAAATAATTTTTTGTTTTTGCAAAAACACTTGACAGTTTATTATTTCTACAGTATAAACTTTATCCCAGTTTTACTAAAATTTCATTATTCCATTGACTAAAAATCTAAATCTGCTATAATTATTATTATCGCTTATGGACAATCAATCTGAATATGGACTTACAGATGCGCTCTCCTATTTAGAAGCTTGCAACACAGAAGAGGCTAATAAAATACTAACCACCACCTGTGTTAACGATCTTTCAAACCCAAAAATAGCATTCACAATGGAATGTGCATGTTATTGGAAAGACATTCTTAGTCATATCAGCACTGACAGCCCATATGAAAACGGTGATTATCTTCTCCAGGAATGGAAAACCTTTATTGCCGTAAAAAAAAGCCAGAGTTATGTTTACGATGCAGCACTTTATGCCTGCTGTCGCGGAGTTTTTTCTACCGCCCTAAGGTATTTTCATCGGCTGTTAAACGAAAAAGACCTGGTTTACAGAGCCGAAATACTTAAAAAGGTAGGACTCTGCTACAAAAAACTCGGTGAATACGACAACGCAAAACGCTGTCTTTCCGAGGCAAATACCTGTCATAAGAGTCAGGCAGGAGTTCTTGCAGAACTTGCAGACTGTTATGCACTTTGCGGAGATGACCGGGCTGCAAAGCTTCTCTTTAGGGAAGCATTTTTTATTGATTACAAGAAAATTGATATAGAGTTTTTTGATTCTAACCTCATCAATATTCTTGTTCAAAAAACAAGGGAATTAGGCTACACAGGAGAAATGCTCAATGCATGGATTCCTGTATATGGAGTTTTATGGGGAGTCTTTAATATTAAAAGATCCTTAAGAGCTCAGGAAATTGGAAAGTTAAAACAGGACATATACGCCCTGGAAACTGATAACAAAGATCCTGCCCGCACAACTCCACAACTGGTACCACGCCTAATCAATATGTATTTCTGGCTTATTGATTACTGCCAGACAAATAACGACAGCAGACTTATAAACGAGATTCTGCTCAAGATAAAGATTTTGGATACAAACATTTACAATTTGTATGTAAAGTAAAAAATATATAAAGGGTTAAGAGTTTAATATTTTTTAGGAGTTTTTTTATGTCAGAAGAACTTATCAAATCAGTTCAGGATATGCTCAAGGAAGAAACCTGGACTCGTGCTGCAATTTCCAGCTATACAAAGGAAAAGTTACAGGAACTTGCAGGAATTCTAGAAAAGGCAAGAGCAGAAAATTGCACTGCCGAAATTCAGGCAATTTGTGATGAACAGTTAACTGTTTCAAAAGACAGTATCATCGCTCTTTATCTTTCTGGCATGATTTCACTACAGAACAGAACTCTGGACAATTCTTCTTTAGTTGAACTCGTTGACATCTTCCAGAAGAATCACAAGGAATCTGTTGTAGAATTCCTATGCGAAAGCATTCTTGAAGATGATCCTTCAAACAAATTCGCACTCAGAACTCTTGCAGAATTCCACAGAACAACAGGCAGTGACAAAACCTGGGAACTTTACGCACAGATTGTTAAGATTGACTTTGAAGAAGCAGATCTTGCAAAAGCACTTGCAGAACACTACGAAGCAGAAAACGACATTGAAACTGCTACTGAATACTATAAAAAAGCAATTTTACGCTACATTAACCTTGGAAATATCGTTGCAACAAAAGAAATGTGGACTAAACTCGTACAGCTTATTCCACAGGAAATCGATTTCTTCCAGCTTGTTAAACGCAAGGTTGCAAAAACTCTTGGTGATGACAAAACAGCCATTCTTTTACAAGAATTGTACGGCTGGTACAAAGATAACAAGAAATGGGACATTGCAATCAGTCTGTTAAAAGAAATTCTTGCAATTGACCACCATGACATTTGGGCTCGTAAAGAAATCGTAGACTGCTACCGCGGCAAATACGCAGGTCACAGCCACCTGGAAGACTATATTAAAACATCAAACCTTACAGCTAATTACAGAAACGTTTTTGAAGCTATCAACGACTTTGAAAAGCACATCGCATTTGATGTTAAGAGCTTTGTATTCCATAGAGCATGGGGCGTTGGTATCATTCGCAAAGTAGAAAACGACACATTAGTAATCAACTTTGGTAAAAAAGCCGGAATCCGTGAAATGTCTCTTAAAATGGCAGTTACTGCATTAACTCCACTTTCTAAAGATCACATTTGGGTTCTCAAAGCTACAAAAAACAAAGAAGAACTTGCAAAGATGGTTAAAGATGACAAAGCATGGACTCTTAAAACCATCATCAAGAGCTTTGACAACAGTTGTGACTTTAAAAAGATTAAGACAGAATTGGTTCCATCTGTACTTACACCTGGTGAATGGACTTCATGGAACACAGCTGCTAAAAAGATTCTCGAATCAGACGCTTCTTTTGGTGTAAATCCTAACGATATCAACCAGTACATCGTTCGTGAACACGAAATCAGCCCAGAAGAAAAACTTGCAAATGAATTTAAGGCAGAAAAAGCATTCTTTAGCCGTATTGATATCATCATGAAGTATGTTTCTAGAGATGAAACAGACAAGACAAGCGAACTCTTTGCAGAAATGTACAGTTACTTCACAGGATTCGTAAAAACTCTTGATCCAAACGAATCTATGATGAAAGTTACAGAACAGAACCTTGCTTCTTATCTTGTTGTGCAGAGACTTTCTGCTCAGAACAAACAGCTTGTAAATCCTTCAAAATGTACATTCCAGCAGATTTATTCAAAAATCTCTGACCCAAGAGAAATGTACCTGAACTTAAGAGATACAAAGAATACATCTCTCAAGAAGGATTTCTTGCAGAATATCAAGATGCTCCCTAACTGGGCAGACGAATACATCCGTCTCTTCCCTACAGTTCTTTCCGGCGAAATGCTATCTACATTGATAAATGCTGGTCAAACAGAAAAAGTTAAGGCTCTTGCTGCAAACTGTTTTACAAATGCAAAGGACTTCAGAAATGCTGCTTTGTATATGTTTGAAAACTGCCAGCAGGAAGAATGGTTCAAAAATTGCGGAGTAACATACGAAAGACAGTTGATTACTCTTATCCAGTTAATCGAACTTACTTCTCGCGAAATTAACAACCATGTTAATTCAACAGAAAACAAGAAGATTAAGAAAAATGCAACAGATCTTCTTTTTGTTAACGACACATTGTACAAATACATGTTCTCAAATGATGAAGAAACTGTTAAACGCATGTACACTCTTGTAGATGATCTTGCAGACTTAGATCCATCATACAAAGCTCAGATGCGTAAAAAGATTCTCGATGTTTACCCAGACTTCAAGTTCAATGTATCAGAAGAAAAAACTTCTGCTCCAAAGGGAATGCTCGTTACAATCAAGATGCTGGAAGCAAAAAAAGAATTGCTTAACAGATATCAGACTGTTGATATTCCTGAAAATGCAAAAGAAATCGCTGATGCAAAAGAAAAGGGTGACTTGAAAGAAAACGCAGAATATCAAGCAGCTAAAGAAAAGCAGCACTGGCTCAATGCACAATGTGCAAAACTCCAGTCGGAATTAAACCGCGCTGTAGTATTCGATCCAACAACTGTTACAACTGCTATCATTTCATTTGGTTCAATTGCAACTCTTCACAACGAAGATTCAAACAAAGATGAAACTTATACAATCCTTGGTCCATGGGAATCAGACCCAGACAACAATGTAATTTCTTACATGGCTCCATTTGGAAATGCAATTCTTGATCGCAAAGCCGGAGAAAAATTCAGCTTTACAATCAATGAACGCAAGTATAATTACACAGTAAAAGAAATCAAAGCTTACAAGTTCTAATTTCTTTTCTAAACAAGCAAATGGCTGCCTGTTGTAATCAATAGGCAGCCTGATTTTTTTAATATAACAAACTATGAACGCAAAAAAATTACTTGAAAATGTATATTATATTCCCGGCCCAACAAATACTGGCATAATCTGTACTAAAGAACATGAAAAAAACATAGTTTACCTCGTAGACTCTGGAATGGATGACAAAGACGCAGAAAGAATTTATGGGGAAATCTGCGAACTTTTTCCAGAAGACAAAGGAGGCTTTGAGTTACGGGCAATATTAAATACCCACTCACATGCAGATCATGCAGGCGGAAATGCCTGGTTTCAAGAAAGAACTAATTGTCAAATTTGGATTACTTATGGAGAAGCCGGAAGCCTTCTTAATCCAGAATTGCAATCCATCATAGTTTGTGGCGGCAACGTAATTTCCGAGTTTAAGTCCAGTTACAGTAAAGCACGCCCTTCAAAACCAACTAATTTTATTGATATAAACTCAAGGATCACCTTTTCAGACGGCAGCAGAATAACTTTTAAGAGTTTACCGGGTCATTATTTAGAAATGGTGGGAGTTCTGTACACAGACAAAGACGACAAAACTGTATTTTTTACAGGCGATGCTGTTTTTGGACAGGCCCATATTCTAAAATACTGGATACCGTTTTTGTATGATGTGGGAGAGTTTAAAAACACACTGGAAATGCTCAGTAATACTTATTACAACTACTACATCCCAAGCCACGGAGAATGTGTAACCCGTATTCAGGAAACCACAGAGTTAAATATGATTGCAATACTATCAACTGAATATTGCGTCTTATCTGAAATACAAAAACACCCTGTTACAAAAGAGCAGTTATTAAAAGCCGTTGCAGAAAGGAATGATATTACATTTAAGATGAGCCAATACCTGTTTATCAACTGTACCTTAAATGCATATCTGAACTATCTTAAAGACAATAAAAAGATTAATGCAAAACTTGAAGACAACCAGTTAATCTGGTTTACAGACCATTAATTATCTGAACACCATTACTTGTACCGATTCTATTAGCACCGGCTTTGACAAGTTCCATAGCAATTCGTGCAGTCCTTACACCACCGCTGGCCTTTACACCAAAATCAGGGCCAACCGTTTTCCTCATAAGGGCAACGTGATGAACACTTGCTCCATTAGGAAGATCCGAACCATCAGAATTTTTAGGAGTTCCAAAACCAGTTGAAGTCTTAACAAAATCGGCCCCCGCCCTTACAGCGCACTGACAACAAGTTACAATAGTCGAATCATCAAGATAACAAGTTTCAAGGATTACTTTTACAATTATATTTTTGTTTAATGTTTTACCACATTCTTTAGAAGCAGTTACAACTGCAAGAATATCCTGCTCAACAATATTGAATAAACCATTCTTTGCAGCTCCAATATTTATCACCATATCGATTTCATCAGCACCATTTTTTACTGCATCAACCGCCTCAAATGCTTTTGATTGAGAAGAACTTGCACCCAAAGGAAATCCTACAACTGTACATACCTTTACAGAACAGTCTTTTAATTCATTTACACATAGGGGAACATAATAAGAATTAACACAAACAGACGCAAAGGAAAATTTTTTTGCTTCCTGACAAAGTTTAATAATATCATTTATACTGGCAGTCGCCTTTAACAAAGTGTGATCAATCATTGCTGAAATTTTTTCTTTATTTTCCATGTTTTAGATTATGAACAAAAGTTGAAACAAATACAAGATAACTATTAGTGAATAACTTTTACTTGCAATTCAGAAAACTAAATAGTATATTTAAATTCAACAAAAATAAGGAGCGTGTGATAAAAGTTATACTTTTATCCTCCAAAGTTTTCGTATGGAAACTTGATAAAAAAAACAGGGAGCAAAAAAATGGCTTATAAAATTGACGCAGATTCATGTGTAAACTGTGGTTCATGCGAACCAGAATGTCCAGTTGGAGCAATTTCTGAAAATGCTGACAAAAGAGTAATCGACGCTGACAAATGTATCAGTTGCGGTTCTTGTGCTTCAACATGTCCAGCAGAAGCTATCTCAGAATAGTTAAAAAAAGTTCAGTTTTAGTTTGGACAAGATTAAAACTGAACTTTTTTATTTTATTCCTTTCAATCGTTTCTTTCCCGTCTTTTTGTAATGAAAATATAAATCAAATAGTAATTAATCAAGATTTACTACCTGTAATCCAGAATTTAAGCCATACAGACCTAACCTATCGCCAGTACATTCAGACCGTAGATCATAATAACAAAATTGCATCAAGGCCAGAACATGATTTTTCAGATTATTTAGAAGAATATTATGCTTATACGGTAAAAAAAGGTGAAGATTTACTTTCTATACATGCTTCAACAGGAATCCCCTATGACACCATTTCTACCCTCAACAGTATAAGCGACACAAGCGAAGTTATTACAAATAAAAGAATAATTCTTCCTACAATAAAAGGAATATATCAGGAAATAAATCCTTCAAATACTATTCAAATATTAATAAATAAAGAAAATTCTGATTTTGCAAATTCTTTAAGTCAATGTTACAATGTTAACAATCACAAATTTATTTTTTTCCCGGGAAAAAGATTTACATCACTACAGAGAGCTTTCTTTCTCGATTCTGGAATGGGACTTCCTTTAGATTCGATTCAAGTTACATCTGAATTCGGATATAGAACCAGTCCAATCTCCGGAACATGGAAATTTCATAAAGGAGTTGATTTTAGAGCAAAAATCGGCACCCAGGTTTACGCCTGTAAAGGAGGAGTCGTTACAACCTGTGTAAAAAATGATCCGATTTTTGGAAACTACATAATTCTTTCACATCCAAACGGTATTACCAGCGTTTATGCACATCTTTCGAAAATCATGGTTACAAAGAATCAGGTAGTCCAAAAAGGGAATGTAATTGGTCTGGTAGGACAAACAGGGGCAGCAACAGGACCTCATCTTCACTTTGAAATAAGGCAAAACGGAATCGCCACAGATCCTAAGTTTATTTATGACCGATAAAAAAATAAGAGCAGGACTCTTTTTTCTACTTTTGATTTTCTCAAATCTCTTCGCAGAAGAATCTTTTAGAGTGCGAAAACTCCATTCTCTAAAACTCTTAGAAGACACTCAGCAAGAAACCTCCTGCACCATCGGGATAAACGACAGTATTGCAATCTTTTTACCAGAAGATAAGACCTTTATCGAAGGAATAGAAGTGCGGGTTCAGATACCACAGGCAATTTCTGCCTGGAGAGACAGTGTTGCCTGTTCCATATATGAAGATATCCGCCCTACTCCAGAAGCAGGACAGATTGACTATACAGGTAAAAAATTATATTTAACGCCACTTCCTTCTAAATTAAGCTGGATTATTAAAATTCCTCTGAGAGAAGACAATACTATAAAAGATAATCAGTATTCTCAAAAACTTCATTTTATACCTCAGACACAAAACGGATTTACCTTCTTGCGTTTTCAACCTGTAATGAAAGGCGTCCCTGAAGAAACCTTAAACGCAACTTTGACAGTTTCTGCAAAACCCATATTAATAAACAAAGGGCGTCTCAATATTAATTTATCAGGCCTCAAAAGTGACCAGAAATACGAACTCTATATTGATGATGAACCTGTTCAGAACCTGCAAAACATAATTCTTTCAAGCGGAATGCATAATATCAATATACAGTCTGAAGATTTTAGAAACGAAGTTCGTTCAGTTTACATTGAACAGGCAAAAACAACTGATTTGAATATCAAATTAAAAAGCATAACTCCAAGCCTTATAATTATTTCACCTGGGAATGCTGATGTATATCTTGATAATGAAAGATGTTCCTCTCTAGGAAAGGAAATTCAAATATCAGAAGGTGAACATAAGATTCGTTTTGTAATGGGAAGTTACGAAATAATCAGAACCCTGACTGTCCTCAAAGGCAAAACATACACTGCAAACCTTTCTATCGATTTGCAAATTACAGAAGAATAAACCGTTTACTACTAAACATTAGTTTTTTCAAAAAAACAGTAAAGATTTTTTACATTCATGGCGATAATATAAGTGTCAAGGGCATTTTCCCCTCCCACCCATGTCCTTGACTGCCTGATGGGCACTGGCACGGCTGCGACCGTGCCTTTTTTTATTTAAAAAAATGCTCATTTTCCTAGATTTTTTATAGTTTCTTCTATATATGGCTTTTACATTGACTAAATAGCTCTTATTTTTTATTATTATAAAGTTATGAATAAGATTAAAAAGTCAACCATTGTATGGTTTTCATTGCTTTTTTTTGCAGTCACAGTTTTAGGATGTTTACTGGGATGGGGATTATCAGAAACCGTAAACATTAAAAATTCAGAATATATCACAACATTTGACACAGCTTTACCAACAAAACTCCTGGACATAAATGGTGAATTAATTACAGAATTTGCTTCTGATGAGAAGCGAGAAATTATCAGTTTAAATCAATTACCTCAGCACATGATTGATGCTCTGATTACCCGCGAAGACCGAATTTTTTATTCACACCATGGTTTTAGTTTTAAAGCCGTAATGCGTGCTGTCGTAGGTAAACTTACAGGACGCTCTTTAGGGGGTGGTTCTACTCTCACACAGCAAATTGCAGGAACCTTGTACTGTGACCGCACAGACATGTCCATAACCCGTAAGATAAAGGAATTATGGTGGGCGATTCAGATAGAAAGAAGATATTCTAAAAATGAAATTCTGGAACTGTATTTAAATAAAATCTACTTCGGTGGTGGTACATACGGAGTAAATGCAGCTTCTAAATACTATTTTGGCCACAGTGCAGAAGAAATTACACCTGCAGAAGCAGCTATTCTTGTTATTCAGCTTTCAAACCCAGCTTTTTATAACCCTTTTGATCATCCAAACCGAGCAATGGAACGTCAGAAAGACGTTTTAAACTCCATGGTAAAACTAGGATACCTGGATAAAGAAGTAGCAGAAGAATCCTTTGAAGAATACTGGAGTGGTTTTGATTATACTCGCACCAGCACTTCTGCATATATGATGAGAGATGATAAAGCTCCATGGTTCAGTGAATATGTTCGTCGTGAACTTGGAAATTTAATCTACGGTTCGCAAAATATCTACACAAGTGGCTTTACAGTAAATACAACTCTTAACCTTAATCATCAGAAAGCTGCTCAAAAATCCATGGACAAGTGGATAAAAAACGCCAATGCACGCTATCAGGAAGAACACAACAGCAAGTCAGAAGGATCTTTTAGCACATATATTCCTATGACAGAAATGCTTTCTCTTGTATTTAATCTTCCAGGAATTAAAGTAAGCGAACAGAGAGCAGAAACAATTGCAAACCAGACCTTCCTGTCAGAGATAAATCCTGTTTTGGATGTTGTTTCCATGATGACAGGTGTAGACAGCGTAAAACTCAGCATAGTAAATAAAGCAAATTCTAAAACAAAACAGGAAAGCGAAAAAACAACAATCGAAGGAACAATGATTTCCCTTGAAAATGAAACCGGATATATTACAGCTCTTGTTGGAGGATCTAAATACGATTCTGAAAACCAGTTTATTCGTGCTGTTCAGGCAAGAGTTCAACCTGGTTCAACATTCAAGCCGCTTTATTATACAGAAGCAATCGATTCAAGAAAGTTTACTCCTACATCAATGATTAGTGATACCCCGGTTGTATTCCATACAGCCGATGGAAAACCATATATTCCTCAAAACTTTAAGGGAGAATGGGAAGGAAACGTTCAGGTATGGTATGCGTTGTGCCGCTCAATGAACGTTCCATCGCTAAAAGTACTGGATACTATCGGATTTGATGCAGCAATCAACAGAGCTGTTAGTCTTCTCGGTATTTCTAAAGAAGAACTCCCTACCCGAGCATTTGTTCCTGGTTATCCAATCGGATTAGGGGTATGTTCTGTAAGACCTATAGAAATGGCTCGCGCGTTCAGCATTATTGCCAGCGGCGGTAAAGAAATCACTCCAATATGTATTAGAACTGTAGAAGACCGCAACGGTAATGTTATATATAATCCTGAACTGGACGTAAGAAAAGCTCAGCAGGCTAAAGGTGAAGGAATCCAAATCCTGTCACCACAAACTGCTTACGTTATGGCAAAAATGCTGGAAAATACAGTTCTTGGACCTGGTACCCTTGCAGCTCAAAACTGGCGCGGTAAATTTGACTTCAAAGATGAAAAGAACAAAACCTTTACAATGCATGCCGGCGGAAAAACTGGTACTACACAAAACTGGGCCGATGCATGGACTGTTGGATTTACTGCATACAATACTTCTGCTTTCTGGTTTGGGTTTGATAAACCTGGACAGTCTCTTGGACTTAAGATTACAGGGGCAACCCTCGCCGGATATGCATGGGGTGATTACATGCATGATATTCACGAAGGTCTTCCTCAAAAAGATTTTAATATGCCTTTAAGCGGTGTAATTCAGGCAACAGTATGTTCTGAAAGTGGTATGATTCCTACACCAGAATGTGGTAACCATGTAACAACTCAGTGGTTTATTACAGGGACACAACCAACCACAATTTGTCCTATTCACTCAAATAAGACAGGAAGTGCACTGGGAATCAGCCGTCTTGAAAGAGAAAAGTATCAGTCAGGACAACATATGACTGCAAAAATTGATACAACACCTTTAAAAGTTGATTTAAGTTTCCTTTTGAGTGATAATATTGATAGCACAACTCCTTCTAATACAACAGTAACAGAAGAACCTGTAAAAGAAGAAGTTTTGCCAGACTTTAACTACTTAATGGAGTAAAATCGGATAATGCTTGTTAACATTCAAGACATAAAAGTAAAAAAAAGAGTCCGCAAAGATTTAGGTGATTTAGAAGCACTAAAGAACAGCCTTAGAACTTACGGACTTTTGAATCCGATTACAATAAACGATAAGTATGAATTAATTGCCGGAGAGCGTCGTTTAACAGCAGCAAAAGCCCTTGGCTGGACTAATATCAACGCAGTTGTAGTAAATAATATCTCAGAAATAGATCAATTAGAAATGGAGCTGGAAGAAAATAATCAGCGCAAAGAATTTACAAACGAAGAATTGCTAGAAGGCTACAATCGCCTGGAAAAACTAAGAAATCCAGGATTCTTCAGAAAAATATGGAAACTTTTCTGTGCTCTAGGATCCTGGATTAAGTCTTTATTTACTAAAAAGAAAAAATAGCTTTTTTAATAAATTACAATTGACCGATAAAGTACTTTTTCTTACCACGTCGGAAAATTATAATCTTTCCTTCTAATGCCACATCTTTTGTAATTATTGTCTGCTCATCGTTAACAATCTTTCCATTTACAGAAATAGCATTTGCCTTCAAGAAATCTCTTGCCTCGCGTTTTGAAGAAGCCATTTTATTGTTAACAAGAATATCGATAACAGGTTCTTCTTTTTCAAACTTAAAGTTTGGAACCCCTTTCATACCGCTTAAGATATCTTTAACAGAAAGACCTTCAAAATCACCAGCAAAAAGCTTTTGACTTACTGCAACAGCATTATCAGCTTCTTCTTTTCCATGAAGATCTTTTACAACTTCCCAGGCAAGTGTTTTTTGAGCAATACGTGTTTCTGGAGCAGCCTGTTGCTGAGCGTAAACTTCTTCAATCTGTTCTTTTGAAAGGAATGTAAATACCTTGAGATATTCTAATACCTTTGAATCGTCAGAATTAATAAGGTACTGATAAATTTCATAAGCACTGGTTTTATTAATATCAAGCCAAAGAGCATTTCCTTCAGATTTACCGAATTTCTTTCCTGTAGCATCAAGAATAAGTGGCATTGTAAAGGCGTAGGCAGGTTTATCCAACATTTTGCGGATTAAATCAACACCAGTTGTAATATTACCCCACTGGTCGCTTCCTGCAACTTCCATGATACAATTCTTTTCCTGATACAAATGAACAAAGTCAAATCCCTGCATAAGCATATAAGAAAATTCTGCATAAGTAATACCAGTATCGAGACGACGGCGAATAATATCTTTATCAAGCATATAGTTTACATTTATATACTTACCCACATCACGTAAGAAATTTAAGAAAGTATAATCTTTAAGCCAGTCGTAATTATCTACAACTTCTGCTTCTGGAACAATTCTTGAAACCTGAGCCTGAAGTCCTTTTATATTATTGTTTACAGTTTCTTCTGAAATAATTTCTCGTTCTGCTGTTGGGCGAGGATCACCGATTCTCCCTGTAGCACCACCACAAAGTAAAACCGGATGATGTCCAGCTTTTGCAAGACGTTTTGCCATACAGAGAGACGAATAATGTCCAATATGAAGGCTGTCTGCCGTAGGGTCAGTTCCCCAATAAAATGAAAACGGTTTTCCGTCTAAAAGCTCTGCAAGTTCTTTTTCATCTCCAGCGATATCTTTAATAAGACCTCGCCATTTCAAATCTTCATATAGTGACATATTTTAGTCCTTTTAATTTATTTTTAACATTATTGATTATAGAAGATTTAAAACAATTATTAAAGACGCTTTGTAAAATATTTACTATTATAAAAATGCAGAAAACATTAGAGCATTTGAACAGAATAACTTCCCTTTCCCTGTCGTCCCAGAAGCTTTGCAAGATATGGCAGGACAGCAATTAAATGCTGATCGGTATTCCAGCACGGATTTATAACAAACATTCCGCTTCCATATAATCTGGGTTTTTCACTTCCGATAGATTCTGTTAAAGATGTTTCGATATGACTATCAGGAGTATCAACTAATAAAGTTGCATCTAGAACTTCTGTATGATTATCACGATTTTTAACAGTAGAAAGAATAGACTGCTTCATTCCATCTATTTCTTCTTTACGATTAGAAAGCAGCGGATACCACAGAAGAATTGTTGCAGCACTCCATTTTTTATGGGCATAAGAAAGAATTTCAGAAGCATTAATATAATCTGACTTTTCTTCATAGCTTGGATCGCAGAGAATAAATCCTCTTTTTATTACAGGAGGTAATGAAGTTTTTAGTAACGAAAAACCATCCCTATTCTCTATTTTTATATAGCATCCCTTTGATACAAATTCTTTTAATTCTACAGAGTATTTCTCTATTTTGCTGATATTTTGCTCAAGATGCTGGTATTCAGACTTATGTAATTCAGTAAGAAAGAGCGAACTTCCATTATTTAATAAAGAACGTTCATAACAAGGACTACCAGGATAAAAACCTTTATCTAAGAAATGCAAAACAAAATCGATATAGGAATTAAGTTCCTGAGGATAATTTTTATTATATTTTACATCTTCTAAAAGGCGTTCAATACCGTTTAACGCTTCTTTTGTTTTACAAGCTTCAATTCCAGACAAATCATACAATGCTCGTCCCGAATGAGTATCAAAAATCGTGTAGGGTTTATTTTTTTTGTTAAAATAACTCTGTGTATACAATAAAGTTATATGTTTTAATATATCTGCATGATTTCCGGCATGAAAACTGTGTAAATATGAAAGCATAAATTTCCCTGTGAAAAGCGTATTATTTTAAACTATCAATTTCTTCTAACCAGATTGCCGCACTTGCATCGCTAGGCATGCGCCAGTCACCTCTTGGAGAAAGATTTACAGTACCAACTTTTGCTCCATCTGGCATACAACTACGCTTAAACTGCTGGCCAAAAAATCTTTTATAAAAAGTCCGCAACCACTTTATTTTAAACTCTCGAGGATAATTAAGGGCTGAACAATCTGCCAGGAACAAAATCTTTTTAGGAGAAAAACCAAATCTTAAGAGGTAGTACAAATAAAAGTCGTGAAGTTCGTAAGGACCTACAAGATCTTCTGTTTTTTGACTGATTACACCATCTTTTGGAGGGAGGAGCTCAGGACTTACTGGTGTGTCTAAAATATCATTAAGTACAAATGACAGTGCTTTTGAGTTTTCATTCTGACTTGCCTGAATGCTAACATATTCAACAAGATAACGAACTAATGTTTTTGGAACCGATGTATTTACACCATACATACTCATATGGTCTCCATTGTAAGTGCACCAACCCAATGCAAGTTCACTTAAATCTCCGGTTCCAATGACAATTCCTCCAACCTTATTTGCAAGATCCATGAGAACCTGAGTTCTTTCACGTGCCTGACAATTTTCATAAGTTACATCATGAATATCCTGACTGTGACCTATATCTTTCATGTGAAGAGAAACACTATCGGCAATTCTAATTTCCTTAAGAGTTGTTCCACACTCTTTTGCAAGAGAACAAGCATTGTTATATGTTCGATCTGTTGTACCAAAACATGGCATTGTAACTGTAGTAATGCCTTTTTTATTAAAACCACATAAATCAAAGGCTTTGCATGTAACAAGCAAAGCAAGTGTAGAGTCCAGTCCACCGCTCAATCCAAGAACTACATTTTGGCAATTTATATGACGCAATCTTTTTGCAAGTCCCTCGGCCTGCAATTGAATTACAGCCTTACAACGCTCTGCCCTTTCTTCTTTTGAAGAAGGAACAAAAGGATGTGCGTCAATAAATCTTTTTAGATTCTGAGGGCGCAAATTTAGCTTTTTGTATTGCACATATATCTTTCTATACTCTTCGATTGTACTGCTTTCCTGAATAAAGGTAGTTGTTTTGCGGCGCTCCTGACACAGGCGCTCAATATCAATATCTGCATAAATAATTCCATTATTGAATAATTCAGATTCAGCAAGGACAGAACCATTTTCACAAATCAAACTGTGGCCACTATATACGAGATCCTGAGTTGATTCATCATGGCCGGCATTAGCATACAAATAAGCAGTTAAGGTATGAGCGGAATGCATTTTTACAAGATTACGACGATAATCAGCCTTTCCAATAATTTCGTTAGAACCGCTTAAATTTACAATAACAGTAGCCCCCTTTAACGAAGCCTTTGTAGAAGGAGGAAGAGGAACCCATAAATCCTCGCAAAGTTCGACACCTATATTAAAATTTGAACCATCATCAGCGCAGACAAGGATGTCAGTACCAAAAGGCACAGTTCCCAATGCAGAAGACAAATAAATTGTTTTAGGACAAGAAGTTGTGTACGGAGCAAAATATCGTTTTTCGTAGAATTCGCTATAATTAGGAATAAAAGTTTTTGGAACAACGCATAATACCTTTCCCTTGTATAAAAGGGCTGCACAATTGTACAAGGCATTATCAAGAGCAACAGGAAGTCCCACCGCAAGAACACATGGCATTAGACAAGTTTTTTTAGCAATAAATTCAAGAGAGTGAATAGCAGCTTCCTGCAAACTTTTTTGCAAGAACAAATCTCCGCAAGTGTATCCCGTTATACATAGTTCTGGAAATACAACCAGATTAGCACCTTCTGAATAGGCTGTTCTTGCACAATCAATTATTTTTTCTGAGTTGAAAACACAATCACAAACTTTTAATACAGGTGAACAACACGCTGCTCTGTAAAATCCATAGTTCATGATTGCATTTTACCATTTAGCTTTATTTTAGGGCAAGACCATCTTTAAAGGCATTACCCACTACAGAGCCAAGACCAATATATTTGTGGTTAACTGGATCAAAAGTTATAAGTTTTACTTTTGATGGATCAATTTTTCCATTGGTAAGAACTTCTTCGTCGGCAACAAGATTAACTATATCAGCAACCATGTACTCGCTTTCTGGATCATAACTAACAAAAAAACACTCTAAAGCAACAGGGAGTTCATTTATAACAGGAGCATCAACTTTTTCGGCTTTAGAAACTGTAAATCCAGCTTTTTGTAGCTTATTTGGCTCTTTATGACCAGAAACAACACCAACATAATCGCAGGAAGCAACATGTTTTTCATCTGCAAAACTTACTGTAAAAGCTTTTTTTGCAAGAATATTATCTACAGTCTTATGTTCTTTGCTAAGACAGATTCCAATCTGGTTTGTGTTGTGGATTCCACCCCAAGCTGCATTCATTGCATCTACAGTTCCATCAGAATTATAAGTAGTAATAATAAGAACAGGCATTGGATAAAGCACTGTTTGAACACCAAAAGATTTTTTCATTTTTTTCCTCCATTTAGGCTATTTTAGTTTGAATCAGGATTATTCTTTTTTCGTTCAATATATCCAGAATCTTCAAGATATTTACGACGGGTAATTATAAGATTAATTAATTCCTGATACATATTGTAGTCAACTTCAATTGCGATAGGAAGAATATAAAATTCTGTCTCATCACAATATCGTTCGATAAATTTACAGTCGGTTACATACCCGAGACTAATCATATTGCTGATTCGGTCTGCACATTTTAAAATTTTTGCTTTTGGACTTCCAGTTGTTAAAATTCTCTGCAAGAAATCAGATTTTGTTTCACCTTCTCGTTTTGTAACTTCCATAACAAGCTGGTATACATCAGGTCCGTCAGAATCAACATTTATAATTCTATTGTGATCAAAATCAGGAATATCTTCTATACAGTCATGACAAACACTAGCTTTTAACAAAATCGAATCAATATATCCATAGTCAATGAGGATAGCCATTGTATCAAGTTGATGTCTAAACATATTTCCACCAGCATGACGAGCTTTTCCAATCAATTCAGTTGCAAGCTGCATGTAAGGAGCAAGAAAAATATTCTTAAGCTGCAACATGTGCTGTTCGTCCATTTTTAAAGGTTTTTCTGTCGCCATTTCGTATTTTTCTTTTGCCATTTGCGCTCCCAATTTAGATATAAAATCTGCACAAAACTATTTTATCATAAAAAAAACACAAGAAAACCAATTTTTAAGTTAATTTTCTTGTGTTTTTATTTAAAAATTACAAACTGTCTACATAAGACTGAAGTTTTTCAATTTTTCGTTTACTTTCTTCCATCTTTGCTTTTTCTGCTTCTACAATTTCTTTAGGAGCATGTTGTGCAAAGTTACCAGAAAGTTTAGCTTCACTCTTTTTTACCCAGCCTGTTTCTGTTTCAATTTCTTTCTTAAAGCGGGCAATCAAAGCCTCTTTGTTAATGGATTCATCAACAAGAATAAATGCTTCAAAGCCTTTTCCAACAGTTCCAACAGAACTAGATGGTTTTGCATCCACAAATTCTACATTTGCAACACCGGCTAAAAGTTTAATCATGTCAACTTTTTCACGGCATACTTCTGCTTCGCTGTCTTTTGTAACAGAAATTGCAATATTAATCTTGTTTGCAGGATCAATTCCACATTCTGCTCGTAAGGCACGAACCTGTCCAATTAAATCCTTTAATGCATCAAAACGAGACTGAATCTTTTCATCATTTCTTTCCTGAATAACTTCTGGGAAAGGTGCATTTATAAGCATTGCTTTGTATTCTGAATTACAAAGAATCTTCTGAGCACCAGCTTTCTTTCTATTTTCTACAATTTCTGAAAGTGGAAGTTTTGAATAAATCTCTTCTGTAACAAAAGGAATGAATGGATGAAGAAGACGGAGAGACTCTTCAAGAACGTTCAAAAGAACAGAAACTGCTCTATCCTTTTCGTTCTCGTCTCCGTGCCAGAAACTTAGTTTTGTTGCTTCAACATACCAGTCACAGAATTCATTCCAGAAGAATTCCATTATTGCGCTGGCAGCATCATTATAACGATAACTTTCAAGAGCTTCGCGATTTGCTTTTACACTGGCATTTAAGCGTGCATAAATCCACTTATCAAGTTCTGTTAAATCTGAATCCGTAACAGGAATTAAAGTACGTCCTTCAAGATTACCAAGAATATAGCGGCTTGCGTTCCATACTTTGTTACAGAAACGACTTCCCAATTTAAATGAATCTTTATCAATAAGAATGTCCTGTCCCTGAGCACACATAAAACTTAGTGTAAACTTAAGGGCATCAGAACCATACAAATCAATAATTTCAAGAGGGTCGATACCGTTTCCAAGAGATTTACTCATCTTACGGCCCTGCTTATCCCGAACAAGTCCGTGGATATAAATATCATGGAATGGAACTTTTCCTGTAAATTCCAGAGAAGCCATAATCATACGGCTTACCCAGAAGAATATGATGTCATAAGCGGTTACGAGAGCGCTTGTAGGGAAGAATCGTTTAAAATCTTCAGTTTCCTGCGGCCAGCCGAGAGTTGAAAACGGCCATAACCATGAACTAAACCAGGTATCAAGAACATCAGGATCCTGAGTTAATTTTTTAGACTTACACTTTGGACATTCTGCTGGTTCTGTACGACTAACGATTGTCTCACCGCAGTCATCACAATACCACGCAGGAATACGGTGACCCCACCAGATCTGACGGCTTACACACCAGTCACGAATATTTGTAAGCCAGTGTTCGTAAGTGTTTTCCCATTTTTTAGGGAAGAACTGGATTTCTCCATTTTTCCATGCTGCAAGAGCCTTATCTGCCATTGGCTTCATTTTTACAAACCACTGGTAACTCAAATATGGTTCTACAACTGTTTTACAACGGTAACAGTGACCTACAGAGTGAACCATTTTTTCTTCACCCTTGAACAAACCGAGGGCAGTTAAATCTTCTATAACAAGGGCACGAGCCTGTTCTGGCTTTAGTCCACGATATTTTTCAGGAACATTTTCATTAAGCTTTCCATCAGGAGTCAAAAGATTGATAACTTCCAGATTATGTCTCTTACCTACTTCCCAATCGTTTGGGTCATGAGCAGGAGTAATCTTAACCATACCTGTTCCAAATTCTTTATCTACATAATCATCAGCGATTATTGGGATTTCTTTTCCTGTGATTGGAAGCTTTAATTTTTTACCTACAATAGCTTTGTAGCGTTCATCACTTGGATTTACGGCAACGGCAGTATCACCAAAGAAGGTTTCTGGACGAGTTGTTGCAACTTCGATTTTTCCACTACCATCTGCGTATTCGTAATAAAGGTGGTACATTGCTCCCTGTGTATCTTCGTGGTCTACTTCATCATCTGCAAGAGCAGTTCCACAACGAGGACACCAGTTTACAAGACGCTGGCCTTTATACATAAGTCCTCGTTCATAAAGAGTTACAAAAACATCTCGAACTGCATTAGAAAGACCTTCATCATAGGTAAAGCGTTCCCTTTCCCAGTCTGTTGAGTTACCCAGTTTTCTCTGCTGTTTTACAATGATGTCGTGATGGGCTTTTTTAACTTCCCATGTGCGTTCAATAAATTTTTCACGACCGAGGTCATTTCGGGTTTTACCTTCTTTTTTAAGCTGACGTTCTACTACATTCTGAGTAGCAATACCGGCATGATCAGTACCAGTTATCCAAAGTGTGTTATCGCCCTTCATTCGGTGATAGCGAACAACAATATCCTGTAAAGTATTATTAAGGCCATGTCCCATGTGGAGTACGCCTGTTACATTTGGAGGAGGAATTACAACTGTGTAAGTTCCTGTCTTACCAGAACAGTCTTTACACTTGCATTTTTCCTGATATTCAGAGTGAATTGGAGAGGACTCATCGCTTGCAGGCTTAAAATAATTACCTTTGTCCCATTCATTATAAATTCTGTCTTCAAAATCTTTTGGATTATACGCTTTTTCTAGTTCGATAGCTTTCATAATGAATATATTTTAACGAAAAAATATTGCTTCTACAAGGCAAACTGAATTAATGTAAAATAATTGCTACTTTCCTGCACAGAGTCTATGATAAAAGCCGTTTTGAGCCAAAAGACTCTCGTGATTTCCCCGTTCAATTATTCTTCCATGATCTAAAACAAGAATTTCATCTGCGTTTCGAATGGTGCTCAATCGATGAGCAATAACAAATACAGTTCTTCCTTTCATCAACTTGTCCATTCCGTCCTGAATAAGTTTTTCTGTACGAGTATCAATTGAACTGGTTGCTTCATCCAGAATGAGAACTGGAGGATTTGCTACAGCTGCTCGTGCAATCGCAAGCAACTGGCGCTGCCCCTGGCTTAAGCTTGCTCCATCCCCCGTAATCATGGTCTTATATCCATTTTCTAGATGTTGAATAAAATAATCAGCATTTGCAAGTTTTGCAGCCTGTTCTATCTGATAAAAACTCGCTTCAGGATTTCCATAGCGAATATTATCCTCGATTGTTCCAGTAAAAAGATGAGTATCCTGCAAAACCATCCCAAGAGAATGCCTTAAATCATTTTTCTGAATTTCGTTTAATTTATGACCGTCATATGTAATAAACCCATTCTGAGGATTTACATCGTAAAAACGAGTCAAAAGATTTATAACAGTAGTCTTACCAGAGCCAGTTGTTCCTACAAGGGCAATTTTTTGACCTGGCTTTGCATGAATATTTATATCGTGAAGGATAGTTTTATTTTCTTTATATCCAAAAGTGACATGATCAAATACAACCTCCCCTCTCAATTCTTTAAGAGAATTATCTACAGGATTTTTCCACGCCCAGGTTCCGGTAGTTGCAAAAGACTGAACAAGTTTATCTCCGGTTTTATAAGCATTTACCAGAGAAATCCTTCCTTCATCTATCTCAGGAATTTGGTCAATTGCTTCAAAAATACGCTCAGCTCCAGCAAGGGCATTCAAAATCGAGTTAAAAAGCTGGCTGATCATAGAAACCGGCTGACTAAAACTGCGGGTATACTGTAAAAAAGCGGCAATTGTCCCCAAATCAATTCTTCCGCTTATAACTAAAAAAGCCCCGCAAATCGCAACTAAAGCATATTGAATATGAGAAAGGTTTCCCATCATAGGTCCAAGAACATTTGCATAAGAATTGGCTCTGGTACCAGCCTTTTGAACCATTTGATTTAAGTTTTCAAAATCCTGAATTGCCTGTTCTTCGTGATTAAAAACCTTAACAACTTTCTGACCTTCGATTAATTCTTCTATATAACCGTTTAATGTACCAATACTTTTCTGATTTTCTCTAAAAGCGTCGGCACTTTTTTTACCAATTTTTGCAGCCAGCAACAGCATCAATGTAATTGTCACAACTACTACTGCGGTTAAGAGTGGACTTAAAACAATCATCATTACAAATACCCCAAGGATCGTAATTCCCTGGCTCATCAACTGTGGCACAGTCTGACTGAACATATCTCTCAAAGTATCTGTATCGTTTGTAAACCGGCTCATAATTTCGCCATGAGGATGAGCATCGTAATACTTTACTGGCAGAGTTTCGATTTTATGAAATAAATCCGTTCGAATCTTACACAAAAGGTTCGAGGAAATGTATAGCATGATTCTGCTGTTAATCCAGGTAGAAAATGCCCCTACAAGAAAAACTCCTGCTATAACAATCAGCATCTTAATAAATCCAGTAAAATCAGGGTTTTCATTACCAATTAAGGGAATTATATATTCATTTAAGGCAGGTTTAATCATGTAGGAACCAAGAATTCCTGCACCAGAACTAATCACTACACAAAGAAAAACGAAGGGCCACAACGCCTTGTACTTTCCCATATATTCAAGCAGTCTGAGGATTACTTTTTTTGTATTTTTAGGTTTTGCATGACCTTTAACTTTTACAGGTGGCATAATTCGCTCCTCTATATTCAACTATAGAACTTATAAATTTATAAAGCCTAGTCCAAATCAGCGTCACTGTTATCTTTTTGAGACTCAAAAACTTCCTGATAGATTTTGTTGGATTCCAATAACTGATGGTGATTTCCCATACCGTCAATTTTTCCGTCGTTCAGCACTATAATAACATCTGCATTCTGAACGCTGGTAATTCTTTGAGCAATGATAATCTTTGTAGTCTCAGGCAATAGATCCGCCAAAGAATCCCGAATTCTTTTTTCTGTTGAAGTATCTACAGCACTTGTTGAATCATCAAGGATTAATATCTTAGGCTTTTTTAAAAGGGCTCTGGCGATACATAAACGCTGCTTCTGACCTCCGCTTAGGTTAACTCCTCCCTGCCCAAGTTCTGTTTCATATTTTTCCGGGAAAGTATCGATGAAAGAAGAAGCATCACTGGCCTTGCATGCATCCAGAATATCTGTATCTTTGGCCTCTTTATTTCCCCATAAAAGATTTTGCTTTATCGTACCGCTAAAAAGAATATTCTTTTGCAGCACTACTGCAACACTATCTCGGAGTGTGACCAAATCATATTGTTTTACATCGACTCCACCAACTTTTACCGTTCCTTCGGAGCAATCATACAACCGCGAAATTAAAGAAACTAAAGAAGTTTTACCAGAACCAGTTCCTCCGACAATTCCTACAACTGCCCCTGATTTAATATGTAAATCTATGTTTCTCAAAACGGCTTTATCTTTATTTTCTGAGTAAGAAAACGATACATTCTCAAAATCAACAGAACCATCTTTTACATTTATAACAGCATCTTTTTTGGGTTGAACAATATCAGGCTCTTCATTTAATACTTCTACAATTCGATTTACACTGGCACGACTTAAAACCACGCTTACAAAAATCATTCCTATCATCATAAGCGACATTAAAATCTGCATTACATATGTCAAAAAACTAACCAGTTCACCGGCGAGCATGGACCCAAAAACAACCTGTCGTCCGCCAAGCCAGTACACGGCAATAAGTGAACTGTAAATAACTATCTGCATTATCGGAAGCAGCCACAAAATCAATTTTTCAGCTTTAACCTGATTTTTTCTTAAATCATTTGCGGCTTCATCAAATTTTTCATTTTCATAATCCTGGCGAACAAAGGCCTTTACAACACGAATCGCAATTAAATTTTCCTGAACAATTGTATTTAACTTATCATAGCGCGAAAGCATAACAGAAAATCGCGGATAAGCCTTTGAAGAAATAAAGGCAATTGCTAATGCTAAAAAAGGAACCGAAACTAAAAAAATTAAAGAAAGTTCTGCATTAATTCTGAAGGCCATTATACTTCCTGCAAGAAGCATAAAAGGAGCCCTAAAACATATTCTGATTAAAAGCTGGTACACATTTTGCGCATTTGTGACATCAGTTGTAAGACGGGTAACAAGAGAAGCTGTAGAAAAATGATCTACATTTTTAAAAGAAAAAGTTTGAACCTTTTTAAATAAATTACTTCGTAAATTGTGACTAAAGCCCTGACTTGCAATCGCAGAAAAACGAGAGCCGCCTATACCACATAACAAGGAAACCAGAGAGCAGAGAATCATTATTCCGCCTACTGTTAAGACATATTTTATGTCATGCATTGCAATTCCCTTATCAATTATAAAGGACATCAGGTATGGAATTACAGTTTCAAAAAAAACTTCTCCAATCATAGATACAGGAGTAAGAATTGTAAAAAACCAGTATCGTTTTCCCATTCCTCTCGTGATTTGCATTATCGTAGACATGTATTTATTCTACAGAGTAAAAAAGTTTAATTCAATAAAAAAGGCCGTCGGTTTTCCTTTTGTAAGAAAATCCAGACGGCCTGATTGTTTTATATAAAAAGATTAGAACTTAAAAGTTGCACTTGCTTTTGCAAGGAAAGGATATCCCAATTCAAGGTTTACACCAAATGCTTCTGAAAAATACCAGGTTGCACCGGCTACAGCACCGAACTCAAAAGTACCATATACGCCTGAAGAATCTGTTGTTGTTCCAGCATATGTATATTGATAAGAGTGTATTAGTGCACCAATCTTTAAGCCTGCATAAACATCAAGCTTTTCTACCGGAACATTAATATGATAATTAGCAAATGTTAAAATGTGCCAGTTGTTATAAAAATACTTATAATCATAATAAGAATGTCCTGTAATTGTACGATGTGCATAATCAAGTTCAAGACCAAATCCCAGCGGAGCAACACCACACTTTACAGTGTATTCTGCGCTAAGTCCAACAGGAGGAATGTATAAACTAGCACCGATAAAATCAAAGTCTACACCAACTCCAGCCTTAATAATGAACTGCTTTTCTTCTACAGTTCCACCATAATTAAAGAAAATGTCTTCTGCTGTAGTTTCTTTAGCATAAGAAGCAAAAGAAACAAACAAAAGCGCTGTCAAAAGAAAAAATCTTTTTTTCATATTTAACTCCTTTGATTCCACTTTACTTGTAAACATTACATATAGTCAAGGTGAAATTGTTTTAAACCATATAAACCCAGGGCAAACGCATTATATTTGACTTTGTATCAAAAATGGCGCGAAGGAGCAAACTGGCTTACAAAAACACTCGTTTTGAGCTGCCGCGTGAGCGGCGAATGTATATAATTACAAGCACAAAACGCGTGTAGCAAACTAGTTTGCGGTTTTGATAAGCCGTTTTTGC
>CADBSK010000014.1 GCA_902797305.1 uncultured Spirochaetaceae bacterium
ATCTTAGACAGATTATGGATCCAGCAATGCAAAGACGATTTCACATTCTAACTGAATTCAAGCCCCTTGATGCTAATGGAATTGAAAAGTTATTAAAAAGGTATTTTAAGACATTTGATTTTAATCAGGATTTATTAAATCAAATCACTAAATATGACACAGTTACACCAGGAGATTTTGGTCAACTCGCTGGAAAAATCAGATTTATGTCAAAAGATTATATAACCTCTGAAAAGATTTTAGATGAATTATGCAAAATACAAGAAGAAAAAGAAGGAAATCAAAAACATATAGGTTTTGCGTCATAAATTATAAAGGTCTATCGCAATTTGATAGAGATATCATCATATAATAATTGTAAAAATAATTATCAAGAGCAAATTTATGAGTAAAATAAAAAAGAAAAGTGAATCAAATAATTATGAGGAAAAAAACAATATAAATGATATCCGCATAAATACTTCTTTACAAGAATCTCTAAAAAAATTAATAGAATTAATGAATCAAACTAGAAATGAAGAAGATTCAAAAGATGAAATAAAAACAGGTTTTGGAAAACTATCATTAAAAAGAGGTGAATTAAATATTATAGCTTCAAAATCGGATTATCTTACAACTGCATTTGAATTAAGCATGATTTATCAAATTTCTATCAAAGAAAAAAACAAGATAGGTTTATTTATACCAGGAAATTATAACAATGTTGTTATAACTGAGAGACTTATTTCAATGATATCAAGAATATCAGGCAGTAAAATACGTTCGGGATTTCTTAATAAAGAAGAATTAAAAAAGTTTGAACATGCCGCCCATGATTTATATAAAGCTCCAATTCATATTCTTAATGATTCAAATATTAGTTTTGAAAGGCTTGAAAATAATATTACAGAGTATGTAAAAGAACATAATATAAGAATTGCATTTATTGAAGGATTTGATTTTATAGAAGATTTAGTTGATTCAAAAGAAACGGATTATCGTCAAAACTTATTTTTACTTCTTTATAACCTCAAACAACTTGCAGAAAAACTTCAAATTACAATTATAGTCGGAATGGAATTTCCTAAAAATGAAAATAAAGAAATAAATTCCTTTCCTTCTATACATGATTTCAAAAAATATATGATCATTCCAGAATTAGCAGACAGGATTTTTTTTATTCATATTAATGGTTACGTGATAGGAGAAATAAATCAAAAAGCAACATTAATGGTTACAGAACGTAATGGTATAAGTGCACCTTGTTATGATTTAAAATTCATTAATAATATTGATTTATTTTTAAATGATGAAGATTAAAAATGAATTCATATAATGTAATAAAAGAAGGTTAATAACATGCAAGAATATAAGTTCACTTATGGACGCTGGGGTATAGATACTAAGAATTTTTTAACAGATATTGTTACTGGAAAGCATTGTGTTGGTAAACTTTACAAAAAATCATTACAAGACTTAGCTGTTGATTACATTGAAATAAAACTTCCTAAAAATATTGATGATTTTTATATCGATTTTCCAAAAGGAAATATATGGACAAAGAAAGGTTCAACAAACTCTTGGTTTGGAACTGTAAAAATAGATTATTTTGGGGATAAAAATAAAGAAGAGCATGCCTTATTCTTATCTCTAGTAAATGAAGCTTTATTTGGAAACAGAAACTCTGCAATTGAATTATTAAAACAACTTGGAAAAGTTTTCTATCTTGAAACGGAAATAAATGATTATGATTTTTCAACTACGACATACGGCCAAGCCTGTTATTATATTACAATGTTTATGCATGACCAAAAGTACAATTTTCAGTTTCTGCAACTTGGAGCTTTTAATGGGAATCCTGATTGCCAGGAAAAATTAGCTGGATATTATGAAGGGGGATATTATGTAAAAAGAATTTAAAGATTGCAATTAAATGGTATAAAAAAGCTGCAGAAGGGAAAAGTGTTAGAGCTATGCATCGACTGGCCTATCTTTATAAATGGAAAGAACAATATGGCTGTTTAACAGATTTAAGAAAGGTTTTTTTTTGGACAAAGAAATCAGCAGAACATGGAGATATTCTTGATTTAGCAGAACTCCCGGTATTATATGAATTAGGAATAGGCTGTGCAAAAAATTTAAATAAAGCATGTTATTGGTATAAAAAAATAATTAATCTTCCAGAAGAACAAAGGAAAAACGTTGTTTTTGCTTATAATAATATTTGTGAAAATATGGGTCTATCATCGATTGATAGACCAAGTTGGTATAATAAAGATATAATAAAATCAATAATTGGAGGATAAGTTTATGTCAACCGAAAAACGCCATATAGATAATCACTTGATGCTGGAACGGCTTTCAAAAATTCA
>CADBSK010000015.1 GCA_902797305.1 uncultured Spirochaetaceae bacterium
CAGCACAAAACGAGTGTTTTTGTAAGCCAGTTTGCTCCTTCGCGCCATTTTTGATACAAAGTCAAATATAATGCGTTTGCCCTGTTATATTTTTTAATTGACTTAAAGAAAGTTCGTTAGTATATTATACATAGCATTAAGTTGATTTACTGTGCGTTCTTTATAAGGGGGTGCACCGGTTTCGACGGATGCGGGAGCACATTTATTGCATGTAGGTGTGAAGGCGCCTTAAGCTGACAAAAAAAATAACTGCAAAACGTAGAGAAGAAGAAGATTCTTCAAACGAACAGTTTGCTCTTGCTGCGTAAGTAGCGGGCACGGAACTCTGAGGGTGCTGTTCCTAACTTTTAGATGTTCTGACGCTAACAGGAACTTGGTTTTTAGTGCTTCTAACCATTAAAGACGACATTTAGTTAGAATAAGGAAAAGACGCTTGTTATGCTGCTACCTTTTCCCGACAAATACCTCGCATAACTAAACATGTAGATATATTTGGGTTACGCACCCGGACGGGGGTTCAATTCCCCCCATCTCCAAAAAGGGGCTGTTCACCAGGTTCAATTATAAGAACTTGCTAGCAGCTCCTTATTTTTTATGAGGGTAAAATGAACAAAGTAGAATTGCAGGATAAGGAATTACTTGCTCACATTGAGAGTCTTCCAAAAGACGAAATGTCAATTTTTGTTATGGCAGATGGCCGAATCAGAGGAGCTCTTTTTCACGGTACAAGATTTGTAAATCAGGCTAGATTACAGCATAATCTCGGAATTTTAGAAACAATGGTGTTTGGAAATGCTGCCTTGTGTGGTGCATTAATGATTCCCACAATGAAAGGTCAGGAACACATTGTTTGGAGATATGAAGTTGATGGGCCGGCAAAAGGTTTTAATATTGAAACTGATTCAACTGGTTATGTTAGAGGCTTTTTATTAAATGAAAGAATTCCTGTTGATAAACCATTAGAAAACTGGAATCTAGCTCCATTTTTAGGTTGTGGAACAATGACTGTCACAACAATAAGACCAAATGAAAAAAATCATCAGGAGTCTACTGTACAGATTGATTCATTAAATATTGCTAAAGATTTAGCATGGTATTATAAACAGTCAGAACAGGTTTCTACAGCTTTTAACACAAGTATTCAGATGGATAAAACCGGAAGAGTAATAGGCGCCGGAGGTATGTTTTTGCAGGTTATGCCTGAAATCGGTGGTACAAAGGCAGGTGGATCTACAAAAAATAGTTCTGCAAATACAAAGGCTGATGAACAGTTATTAGAAAGGGCAGAACTGGCTTTTAAGACTGCGCCAAGTCTTGGTCAATGGTTCTGTGAAAAAGGTACACACGAAGATATAATTTATGGATTATTCAGAGAGTTTAAACCGTCAATTGCCTTAAAGCGTAATATAAAATTTGATTGCCCTTGTAACAAAGAATACTTTTTAAATCATATTAAACATCTTCCTTCGAGCGAATTGGAAGACATTCGTAAAAATGGTCCTAATCCACTTGAAGTAAAGTGTAATAATTGTGGAAGTACATATTTGATTAATACTTCAGAAATATAAAAAAAAGCCCTTGTAAGACTACAAGGGCTTTCTTTATGTACAAAACTAATATTTAGTGTTTGTTTCCAAATTTTTTAAGCATTGCAACAGCGTTTCGTTTTCCATTATAAACAAATCCACCATTCCAATATTCAAGAGCAGCAAAAAGTGCATTACCACCATCCTGTGCATCAGATTCCTTTGTACGGAAAGATACATAATCAGCTAACTGCTCATAATTCTGGGCATGTAAACATGAAAGTCTTTTACGGTTAAATTCATTCCATTTTTCAAGGTCTTTGAATCCTTCACCTTCGTCTTCTACGATTACATGTGCATGAGTTGGACTGAAAGAATACCAAACTGTTACTTTTTTGTTAATATCACAGTGATTACCATGCTTAACACCATTTTTGATTACTTCACTAATCTGCTGTTCAAGAAGGTTTAACTCTTTGATTTCTGAAGGCGCAGACTGTACAATTAAAAGAGTAAAGTAACGAATCTGTCTAAAATCTGAAGGAAACTCCTTCTTAAGCATGTTTGTTTTGTCGAATAACGGATCATTATCATCCGAACGCAATTCTTTAATTGGTTCTTCCATTTTAATCTCCTGTTTTTGCATTTTTTTAATAATGAATCAATTTGGGAAATGTTTTCAGTCTATTCATTAACCATTAACAATGCTTCTTCTACACTGTTAGCAATAGGGAAGTAACCCATAAGTTTTGTTAATTCGATTACCTTTTTAACAGAACCATGGATGTTTGAAATTGCCAACTTTAAGTTCATTTTTTTAATAGTTGAACAGATGTAAATCAAAGCACCAATTCCAGATGAGTCGATGTAGTCAACTTGTTCAAGGTTGATGATGAAGATTTTAACGTTTTTTTCAATCATCTTCATTACCAGTTCCTTAAGCTTATAGGAGTTATAGAGATCCATTTCTCCGTTTACATCAATAATGTAAACTTCTCCATTTTTTCGTATTTTAAGTTCCATAAGGCCACTCCTTATCCCTGTATTTTGATAACCAAAAGACTCTGGTCATCGTATTGCTGTGCATTTCCACAGAACTTTTTGATATTATCTTTAACCTTTGCCGCAATGTCTTTCCCATTCAACTTGCAGTTGGTTTTAATAACCTTTTGTAAATTATCGAGTGAATATTGTACACCACTTTCATTAAGACATTCAAGTAATCCATCAGTACAAGTTACTAAAATATCTCCGCTTTCCAACTGTATATCAATATCGGAATATTTTGTCTCTTTAACAACACCAATTGGTTCACATTCTGAAGAAATCTTTTGAATACTTCCATCTTGTGATTTATATAAAATTACAGGACATGTACCAGAAGTAGAAATCTGTGCTGAATTGTCCAAACTATTGTAATTTATAAGTGCTACACTTGCAAAGTGATCCATGCTGTTTTTCTCAGAACAAATTGCCTTGTTAACCCATTCCAATAAAGTTGCAGAACTCTGATTTGTGTTGGAAATCAAACGAAGCATGGCTCTAAGCATGATCATTACAACAAGAGAATTCATTCCTTTTCCGGCAACATCTGACATAACAAAGGTAATTCTGTCTTTTCTTGAAGGAATAATGTCATAGTAATCACCGCAAACATTTTCCATCTGTGTTGAATATTTACCAATTGAAAGAGAGTTCAATACCGGTATTTTTTCAGGAATCATTGTTTTCTGATATTTAGTTGCAATGTCACCTTCTTTTGTTAATTCAAGATGTTCAGTTACAGAAAGGAAACTGTTCAATGGCTTAATAGCATTGCTGAACGCTTCTGTAAGACTAACAGCATTTTCAAAGTCTACAGGAGTAAATGGCATTGAGTCAGCTTTTCTGCTTAAACATACTAATCCAATTGTTACATCCTGTCCTTTTACAGGAATAAACATATACGGACCACATTTTAAGAAATCTTCTGGACCGTTTTGTACAATTCTTTTATCCCGGGATGGATCCTTGATATTTACAGGTTCGCCGAGATTAAATATGTCTCCAAAAATATTTCCTTCTAATTCAAACTGAGAGAATTTAAAATTTGTTTCTACTCTTAAAGGTTTGTGAGGAATATCTTCTGGTAATTTATATGGAGGAGGGAAAATTCCCGAAACAGATTTTACTGCAAGAATTTCATCGTAATCATCTAAAAGCATGATGGCACAACCATCAGCAAGAGTTTTTTCAACAATTAAGTTATTGAAGTGTTCCAGAAATCCTGAAAGTGCATCTTCCTGTCCAAAGAAAGAAGATGCCTTCTGGGTTAATTCGATATTTGTTTCAAGTAATTTAGTTGTTTTATTTAATTCTGCTTTAAGTTGAGCTTTGTCAACGCTGTCTTCTTCGTTTGCTGGATTTGCAAGAGCATCACCGCTTTTTTCCCGTTTCATTGGATCACTTACTGCTAATACAAAGGCGTAGATCATTAATAAAAATTCAACAATTGCAGCAGAAAAAATACCGAAAATCATTTTTTGTGAAAAAAACGAATACGCAAGACCTGCTATAAAAATGAGAATTGAAGGAAATACTATGGCACTGATTTTAGATGTGTTTCTAATTTTAGCGATTATGAGTAAACCAAAAAGAAGCAATCCAAGAGTTATAGAAATAAGAATCGGAATTCCGATAAATGAATCAATTGAATCCAAATTAGTCTCCTACAAAGTTGAAACAATATCTCAATTTGTAATATTTATATTAACATTGAAATATACAGCCGTCAAGTTTTTAGATTCTACATTTAAAAGTAGAAACTATGCTTTGTTGTAAGCTCGATTTTAAATATTCTTTTCTTAATCCAGTTTTTAATTCTGGTTAATAAAGATTTTTTGTATTCTTTTTTTATATCGCTTACGACGGTGTCTAGAGGAACTTCATCACCAAATTTCTTTTTGATGTTATCATAAAATCTGATTATCCAGACATATAAGTCAGAAACAGTATTCTTTTTAAAATACTTCATGATTTTATATTTTTCGATTGTGTGAACGATTGGTAAGTAAACAGTTGTATACCAGGAAGTAATTGCTTCTTCCATACTCAGTTCATCTTTTCTGTTTAGATTTATAAAATATTTATGAGTGAGAATATGCTGTAAAATTACATCGTACTGTCCGGCTGCAGAAAAATCCAGGGACCAGTAGTCGGTGATATCCCCAAAACTTGTTTCCATGTAGAACTGGCGTTTTTCGTAGTTTATGATTTGCTTTAACATTCCAGCTAAAGTTCTTACAGGGGAAAGTCTGATTTCTGTCTGGAGAGAAACAACTTCTGCATCGATAAATTCTACACCTTTTGATTTTGCAACGCTTACGCGGTGATTTCCGTCTCTGACAAAGTACACTCCGGCAAGTTCATAAACTTTAATGGGTGGTAAAATTATATCTTTAATAACTGCTTCATCTACATTTTCCCATCGCTCTTTTGTGTTGGTGTTTTTTGGAAAAAATTGATTATCAAAATCTTTGTATCGACCTTCGCTTCCCACAATTTTTTCGATTGGAATAACTTTCATTCCAATATAAGTTTCGGTTTCTGGTTTTACAATTTGTTTTATAGATTTTAAGGAAATCATTGAGGTTTCCTCAGGATTTAATAGATGAGAAATTTCGTTCAAAAGAGCTTTGTTACGAGCTTTTGCAAAATCACTTTCTGTTTGAGGTATCATATTAGCTCCGTTGTTTTACAATATATATCTGTAGGAATAGAAAGAACATAATGAGCATACGCATTTACAATTGTGGTATTTCCGTAATCTCCAACTCTTTCTTCTCGCTGATCGTATAGATGAATATGGCCATGAACCATGTAGCGTGGCTTGAATTTTTTAAGGAACCAGTTAAATGGTTTAAAACCAACGTGACACGGATCTTTATGGTCATGAATATTTAACGGTGTTGCATGAGTTAAAAATATATCTGTATATCGTCCGTAAAGAATTTTATTCATAAATAATCTAGGTAAAAGGGCAAAAAGATGCAGATACATTTGAAAATCTGTGTATTGGTTCAAACCGTTATTATATTTTCTTGAACCTGATATTCCTGTTATGAGCAAAGGAGTTGGTTTTCCTCTGCGGTTTTTTATTACAAAGTCTTTTAGTATCAGATTTTTAAAACCTGCATATATTGCTCCATGATTAAACTCAAGATTAGTAGCTTCGCAGGTCGGACTAGAAAATATTCCATTATTTGGATTTGAATTAGAGTGGGTGATTGTATCCCTTTTTCCGTGGTAATAATGAAATTCTTTTAAATCATGGTTTCCGAAAATAAAATAAGTTGGTTTATTAAAGACAGAAACGATGAAGTCTATGTAGTCCATTGGTAAATCCCCGGCGCATAGAATTACATCAACGTCAGGAAAATTGTTATGAGCATTTGAGTTGTAAATAAGAGGATCGATTAAATCTGATACACAGAGAATGTTCATTTCTTAATTATTTATGGGCTTCTTCAAGCAGTTTTTCAAGCTTTTCTTTTGGAACTAATTCAATAGGTCTATTTTCTGCAAAATTTACAGCACTACGGGTAAAGGCAGAACTTGTGAAAAAATATGCTTTTGAACAGTTTGAAGATTTTGCCTGGTCAAGAACTTCGCGGATTATGGTATCCTCAACAGGTTCTGGATCACGGTAAAATCTAAGAAGGAAGGTCTGCTTGCGCATATTACGCCAGTCATCGTTGCTTGCTTCTATACACATAAGCTGGCAACCGGATTTTTTAGTATCAGCCTGCTGAGATTTTAGTTTCAGCGATTTTAGGGCAAGATTCTTACATATCTCAAGGAATTCCTGGTCTGAACAGGTAAGAAAGTCTTTTAAGCAGTCATTTGACTGTAAATCTTTGTATTCTGACAGTTTGGCTGCAACATCTCTAAAGTTTTTATTATTCTTATAGATAATTTCCCAGTTTTCAATTGCTTTCTGAATCTTTCGTGTTTTTTCGTAACAGGCTGCAAGAAAATATCGGGCATACATGGTATCGCTGTTTGTTCCGCTTTTGTCCAATTCAATTGCTCTTTGTAAATCAATTAAGGCGTTATCGATGCGATTTGCCATCATAAAACATGTAGCTCTTTCGATAAGAGATTTTTGTTTATATTCAGAATCTCTTTGTGCTTTATCAAATGCCTTTACAGCACCTCCAAGGTCCTTGTTTTCTTTTAAAAGCTTTCCTAAATAATAATAGCAGGAATAAGTTTCCGGATTAAGTCTGATTGCAAGGTCCAGTTCTTTTTTTGCTTCCTGAACCTGCTTGGACTGAAAAAGAATGTACCCGATTGCAGCATGAGCTTTTGCATTTTTTGGTGCAAGTGCGATACATTTTTTGTAAAATCCCAGGGCTAAATCTTTACGATTCATCTGTTCGGAGATTTTTCCGGCGTTAAAGAAAACTTCTGAATCCGTAGGGTCTTCTTTAGAAAGCAAAAGATATTCTCTAAGAGCTTCTTCTTTCTGATTAAATTTCATTAATAGAGAAGCAAATTCTTTTCTAAACTGTACTTCTGGAAGATTTTCGCTAAAGAGAGCATTTTCATTAATATTTTTGTATTCCATCAGGGCAAGTTCATCTCTGTTGTCAGCTAAATAAGCTTTACCAAGATAATAGTGCGCCTGATAATTTTTGGGATCCTTAGCGATTATTTGTTTTGCAAGTTTTGCAGCGGCCTGATTTTTTCCCTGTTTAAGGTATTTTTTGATTCCATCTACTTTTTTTGGTGCAGCAACGGATTTAATAATGATAAAAATTAAACCGATAACAAAAGCTGCTAAAACTGCGATTAATACAATCATCATAACAAAAAATTACTCCGAAAAAAAATTATATACTATTTTTAAAAAGAAAAATAGTATGTAACCCTTTTTGCGTTTTAATTTTCTATCTATTGTGTTAAAATAGAAAAAAAATAAGGATTTGTATTTAATGATGAAGCAGTTCAGATTTTTTACTGTACTTACATTTTTGCTTTTGTGCTCGTATCCGTTTTTCTCAGAAACAGAAGGAGAACGTCTTTTTAAAATCAATGATCCTTCTGGGGCTGTTCCATTATTAGAAAAGGATATTGCTTCTGGAAATATTTCTTCCGATACATATAATTTTTTAGGGTTGGCATATTTTCAACTTGGTGATTATAAAAAAGCTATTGATGCATTTGAACGTGGAAAAAAATCATCTCAGTCTAATAAAAAACTTTTGTACTTTAATCAGGGAAATGTTGCATATGCCAGCGGGGATTACGATCTTGCAGAGACCTGTTATTCCTTTGCTTTTGCTGCTTCTCCCACATTCTATGAAGCTTTGTTGAACAGGGCTAATTCCAGATTGATGATGAAAAAGTATAAGGATAGTCTTGCAGATTATAAAGCTTTTGTACTTGCACTCCCTGAGGATGCACAGTCAGAAAATATACGAAGACTTATTTCTTATCTTGAAGAAGAAATTGAACATCAGGCAGCTGAAGAAGCGAGACTTGCAGAAGAGCAGCGACGCCTTGAAGAAGAAAATCGTCGCCTTCAGGAGGAGATCGCCCGCCAGGAGGCAGAACGTCTTTCTCGCGAAGCTGAGTTAAGGGCTCAGGAAGAAGAACGTCGAAGAAAACTTCTTGAAGATGTTGCCAGTTCTTTACAGCAGACAGAAACTACTAATATGACCGCTGGTGTAGAAGATGTTCTCGACTATGACTATGAATCAGAACTTGAATAAAATAGATTTAAATAAAAGGATGATGTAGGTTATGAACAAATTTGATGTCAAATCATTTTTTAATAAAATTCTTTTTTCTATAAAAAATACATGGAATTTTAAACTTTCTAAAAATCAAAAGAGAGCAATCTGCGCCGCTGGATTAGCTGTTGTTTTATTAATTTTATTTTTATGTGTCAAAGGATGTTCTTCTGGTAATTCTAGAAAAAATACTCTTTCTATAGTTGAAATGTACTATGAAAAAGGGGAATACGACCGTGCGCTGGATAAACTGGAAGCTTTGCTTCAAAAAAATCCCCGGGACAAAGAATTAATTTCTATAATGGATAAAATTATTGCCGCAAAATCCAGTGAAGCCGATTCAAACGGTGGATTTGACGGTAATGTGAATGTTAATCTTGATACAAATGGTTTACAAAGTTCTTTTGATTCAATGCGGGATGAAATAATGCGTAATAATCAGGCGATGAAAGATCAGCTTGCTAAAAGTAATGCTGAAAATGAAAAAAATCGCAGAGAAATGGAAGAACTTGTTAAGCAGCAGAAAATTCAGCAGGAAGAAAATTTAAAACAGCAAAAAGCCCTTGAAGAAAAACGAGCTAAAGAAGAAGCTGCTCAAAAAGCGTTAGAAGAAAAAAGGGCCAAAGAAGAAGCAAAAAAAGCTGCAGAAAAGAAGGCTCAGGAAGAGGCTCTTGCAAAGAAAAATGCTCAGCTTAAAAAAGAAATGAATGCTGTTAATGATGAGATTCAGCAGGGAAAAGTTAAATTAAGTATTGGAAATTATAACGGTGCGTTAGAAAATTTTGCCCGTGCACAGAGTTTACTTCCTGTTTCGGAAGGAGAACCTGCCTTTAGCTCTAACAAATATTCTGAAATTGCAAGAGCATTGTATGAGGCAAGTCAGAATGCTTCTGATCCTAATGATCAGAAACGCCTGATGTCCACAGCGGTTACTTACGCTGAGGAATGTATAAAAAATGATCCAAAAGATGCTTCTTCTCAGTATATTCTTGCTATGGATGCTTACAATAAGAAAGACTGGCCTAAAGCGTTAGACTATTTATCTAAGGCTGTTGCTAATGATGGTAAAAACTATCTTTACTATTACAATCTTGGACGAGTTCAGTACATGATGAAAAAATACTCAGAGGCAAAACAGTCTTTTACCACAACATGTCAGCTTAATTCAAATTTTGCTCCTGCAAGATATAATTTAGGGCTTACAAATTTAAGATTAAACGACCAAAAATCAGCTCTTGCAGAATTCCGTCGTGCCCATGATATCGATACAAGATATGAAAAAGCATACCTTGAAGAGGGGCGAGTTTTATACAGACTTGGTGATTATTCTGGTTCTGTTGCAGCATATTTAAATGTAGTAAGAATTAACAATACAAATAGAGAAGCCCTTAAAGAACTGGGATCTGCTTACTATCAAATGAATAAATTTAGCGAAGCAGAAAATTCTTTTAGACAGTCACTGGCTCTTGTTCCTTCAGGAACTGAAGATCCGTTAACAAATTACAATCTTTCTACTGTACTTTATGAACAAAAAAAGACTGTGGATGCGTTGACTTATGCAAAAAAAGCCTATGATTCCTATTCTTTGATTCGTGATACAAATTCTAAAGCAAATATTGTTTATAACTATGCCTTGCTACTTGATAAATCTGGTAAAACTACAGATGCGATTTCTAAATATTCTGAGGTATTGCAGATTAAGAGTGACCATCTCAAAACCTTAACTAATCTCGGGGTTATGTATATGAATTCTAATCCCCCTGATGCAGATATGGCCCTTGCAATGTTTGAAAGAGTATATTCTTTGGATAAAAATAACTTTGAAGTAAATAACAATTTAGGAAGTGCATATCTTGCAAAAAAGGATTACAAGAATGCTATAACTTACTTCCAGAATGCTCTTAGACTTGATTCAAAAAATAATGATGTTCGATATAACCTTGCTCAGGCTTTTGCAAGTGATGGTCAGTACGATAATGCAAAAACAACTTATATAGAACTGTTAAAAATGCAGCCTGATAATTGGGATGCATATGTAGAACTAGGTAAGGTTTGTTTAACTCTTCAGGATAACAGTAATGCTGAAAAGTATTTAATCTATGTTCAGACAAAACAGCCAAGTTACCGTAAATCTGAAGTAGATGTATTACTTTCAAGTATACAAAACTAAATTATCTATTTAGTTCTTCGAACTAAAGAAAACAGAGTTTCTCGGGTAATAGTCGTATAAACTGGACGACCATGTGGACAGTGTGGATCTTTTAGGCTAAGAGCGCCTTTTGCAATATCTTCTGCAGCTTTGTCATCCAGTTTATATCCGTCCTTTACAGCCGCTTTACAGGCTGTCATTGCTGCTATGGAATAGATAATATCTTTTGGGCTTACTTTTTTGTCCAAAAGTGCATGCTCCAGGTCAATTTCTGTTCCATTCCAGCGTTCTTGAATTGTTGAAAATTCCCATTTTCCATCGCCAAGATTAGAACAGTTAAATCCAATTTCTTTTAAAGGTTCTTTAATAGTTTCAAGGTAATCATCTTCTGAAGAATCTTTTGTTTGAATGACATATGGAATTAAAAGAGCTTGAGATTTGGATTGATTTTCTAAAATTGAATCGAAAAGCATTCTTTCGTGAGCTGCGTGCTGATCGATTAAAAATAAAGTATCATTTTGTTCTGCCAGAATAAATGTTCCGAGACAACAGCCTATATATTTAAATGTTGGATTTATTTCAACTTTTTCAACAGAATTGTTTTCAATTTGTTTTGGCTTTGAACTGTCGTATGCATTTATTGTTTTATCCATAAATGCATTGATAATTTCTGTATTAGGATTTTTTTCTGAGATTGAATCCGCAACTTTTAAGGATTCTTCAGAATAAATGGCTGAATGTGTTGTTTTTCCAAAGTTAGAAAGGGAAGTGTTCTTGTATTGCCCAATATTGGAATTTGTAAAGACTTGAGTCTTAGAAATTGTGGAATTTCTGCTAGTGGAAAAGTTTTTTGCTGGAAAATTCAAGATAGAAGCTAAAGCTCTCTGGGCGTTATTTTCGGTAGAGAAAATGTCTGGAGTGGAATACACTGGTGCTTTAATAGTTTTGTTTGTATATTCAAGAAAATGCTTTTTTACACTGGAACTTATTCCGTGATGAAGACTTGAAATATCTTTAAAACGAACTTCTTTTTTGGCTGGGTGAATGTTAAAATCCACTTGAGAAGGATTCATTGTGATAAACACCGCTGCAATAGGATATGTGCCGTTTGGAAAGTATCCCTGACAGCCATATTCAACTGCTTGCTGTAAAGAAAATTCGTTTATTTTTCGGCCATTTACAAAAATATGAATATCCTTTTTATTTGGGCGGTATATTCCTGGGTCTCCGATTATAATTTTAAATGACCAGTCCTTTGGAGATGTTTCCTGTTCTCCAGATATTTCAGAAAATAATTTTATATTCTGGTTTAATTCCAGTGCACTTATAAAGCGTTCTTTTAAGGTTTGATTTTTGGGTAAATCGAGTTTAATCTGGTCCTCACTTATAAATCTAAAGGCAATTTGTGGATAAGCAAGAGATTTTTCTACAAAAATATTTTTGCATAAGAGTCCTTCTGAAGCTGGTCGTTTTAAGAATACTCTTCTGGCAGGAAAGTTTTCAAAAAGACCTTCTGCCTGAACAATTGTTCCTTCTAAAGGTGTGGAATTTTCAATAAGGTGGTCTTCTGTAATACTTGCCCTCATTTTATACCCGCCGCTAATTATGCTAAGACGGCAAACTGCGGCAATAGAAGCTAAGGCTTCACCTCTAAATCCTAAAGTAGATAGATTAAGTAAATCAACTTCTGTTGAAATTTTGCTTGTTGCATGAGGTCGTGCACAGTTAATTAAATCGTCCTTTGTCATGCCAGAGCCATTGTCAACGATTCGTATTTTTTCTATTCCCCCCTGAGTTATTTCAACGGTAATATTAGTTGCCCCGGAGTCGATAGCATTGTCTAAAAGTTCACGGATGATAGCGCATGGCCTGTCGATTACTTCTCCAGCGGCAATTTTTCTTGCAACTTCAGGAGATAAGGTTCTGATTGGATTTTTTGAGCTCATTATTGTCTTGTACCCCGTACAGGTTCACCCTCAGTTCCACTTTGATCTACAGCTGAAAAGAGGCCTAGTTCTGGAGCTTCTCCAGTTGATGAATCAGGCTGGTTCATTAATAGCTGGATTTTTCCTTCGATTTTATCCAGTTCTTTTTCCATGCCTCTTGCGAGCTGGATCCCCTGTTCAAAATCCAGAAGAGCGTCTTCTAAAGATATATCTGCTCTTTTAATATCAAGTGTGAGTTTTTCAAGTTTAGAAAGGTTTTGTTCAAAATTGTTCATACCATTTTCTCCGTTTATTGTTCTTCGATATTTGTTACTGTTGCAAGAATTTTGCCAGTTGAAGGAATAATTTCTATTTGTTTATTAATCAGTTGATTAGTTGCACTTGTAATTATTTTTTTTGAATCTTTCTCTCTTACCATTGCATAACCCCGTTTAAGAACTGTGCTTGGACTGCAATTTTCCAATACCGTAATGGAATTTTGAATTGTTTGTCTTGTGTCTTGAATTTTTTGAGTAATATTCTGGAACAGGGCCGTTTTAGCATTATCAAAACGAGTTAAAAAGGGTAATTCGATATTTCTGAATTGTAATTCAAGATTTTTAGGATCAAAAGTTTTTATCATTAATCTGTATTTTTCTGTTACAGTTTTAATTGTGTTATAAAATTCTGTTTTGTACTGGTTAAGGCCAGCTTTTATGTCGGAGAGAAGTGGAACAACGAGTTCTGCCGCAGCAGATGGGGTTGGAGCTCTTCTGTCTGCTGCATAATCGCTTAATGCCCAGTCTATTTCATGCCCTACTGCAGATATTGTAGGGATTTTACTTGAGGCTATTGCGCGTATAACAATTTCTTCACTAAAAGGAAGTAAGTCTTCTAATGAGCCTCCACCGCGCCCCACAATCAAAACATCACACAAGTCAAATTCGTTCGCGATTCTGATTTGATTTACAATGGATTGAGCAGCGTCGGCGCCCTGTACGACGGCCGGTAATATAATTACAGAAACGGTAGAATTTCTGCGTTTTGTAATTTGAAGTATGTCCCTTAAGGCTGCTCCGTTCGGACTTGTAATAACACCGATTGTTTGTGGATATTGAGGTAACGGCTTTTTTTTGCTTTCATCAAATAGTCCTTCATTAAAAAGGCGCCTTTTTCGTTCTTCAAGCATTTTAAGAATGTCACCTTCGCCGGCAATTTGCATTTTTGTGATTACAAGCTGATATTTTCCCTGTGGTCCGTAGACAGAGATTTTTCCGGTGCATCGCACTTTTTTGCCGTCTTGTGGCTTAAAATCCAGGTAATATGCAGCGCTCTTAAACATTACTGCGCTTATCTGATTTGTCTGATCTTTAAGAGTAAAATAAATATGTCCGGAAGAATTTGGCCTGTAATTGGAAATTTCACCTTCAATTGTTAATTGTGGAAGGCAGCCTTCTAAAATTTCTTTTATATAATTATTGATTTCTGTAACAGAAAAAACTTTATCTTGCATAGCAGATGAAGGAAAGGACATATTCATATACATAATTTTATACATTCAATTAAACTTGTTCAACGGTTAGCCGATATTCTAAGGGATGAATACTCTTTTAATTTTATTTGCAGATAAAAAATCTGATTATCTTTTTGATAAATGTTTTGATTCTCAGTCGGCTTTTGAAAGATCCGTTTTGTGGGCAAAAAATACAATTTCAAAATTTAAGGGAAGTATTGCCGTTTTTGCACATAAAGCTATTTTTTCAAAAGTTCAGGAAGTACTTTCGTCTTTAAGTGTGGATGCCGAAATTGTCACTCTTGAAAACTGGACAATTCAAGATTTGTTTACCAATATGAGTCAGGCGGCTATAAAAAATAATGCTGCAAATGTTTTATATGCGTGGGCTGATCAGCCTTTTATTAATGAAGAATTAACTAAAGAGATTTATTCAACTCATACAGAATACAAAGCAGAATATACTTTTGCCGACGGATATTTAAGCGGAATGACTCCAGAAATGCTTGATACAGAAGCATGTGGAATTCTTAGTAAACTGTGTGAAACTAAAGATATGGCAAAAAACGCAGTTTCAAGAGAATCTGTATTTGACTTTTTAAAGCTTGATATTAATTCTTTTGAAGTTGAAACTGTTGTTGGACCAGAAGATTTTAAATTGTACAGAATTGCATTAAATACATCTGATAAAGCCGGTCTTACCCTTTGTAAAAATATTTTCGAAAAAAAATTACAGGATAATTCTCCATTGGAATTTGCAAAGAAGGTATGTAATGCTCCTGAATGCCTAAAAACTATTCCTTCGTATTATAATATCCAAATTAGTGGAAAAAGAAATTGTTCTCCAATTTACGAACCTGATAATAAGGCAATTTTTGGCGATTTTTATATGCCTTTTGAAAAAGTTAAAGACTTAATTTATAAAATAAATGAGTTTAGCAACAAGGCTGTTATTTCTCTTTCTTTGTGGGGAGAGGCAACGTGTCATCCTGATTTTGAAAAAATTATAGAAGAAATTCTAAAATTCCCAGGTTTGAGTATTCTCGTTGAAACTGATGGTTACCTTATAACAGATGCTTTGTGTCAGAAAATTAAACAAGCTTTAGATTCCTGTCCAGAAGGAACAAATCAGTATGAAAGGTTGATGTGGATTGTAAGGATTGATTCTGCAACAAAAGAAACTTATCAATTGATAAATAAATCGGATGGATATGAAAAGGCTGTTAATGCGGTAACAATTCTTTCCAAATATTTTACAGGTACAGTTTACCCTCAATTAGTAAGAATGAATGAAAATGAAGAAGAACTTGAAGCTTTTTACAGATTCTGGAGTAATCCTCAGAATGTAACAGGCGGAAAAGTTATTGTTCAAAAATACAGTACTTTTTGTGGAGTTTTGAAAGATAAAAAGCCTGCTGATTTATCTCCTATCGATAGAAATCCTTGCTGGCATCTTAGACGAGATATGAATATTCTTGCAGACGGTTCAGTTCCGTTGTGCCGAGAAGTGCTCAACTCTCAGATTCAGGGAAATGTCTTTACCGAAGATTTACAGACAATCTGGAAAAAAACTGACCAGGAAGTATCTAAACATATAAATAAAACTTATTCTGCTCAATGTGAGAAGTGCGATGAATACTATACCTTTAACTTTTAGCGAACACCAGATTTCAAGAATGGAATTAGGTGGACAAATTAATACTTCTCAATCGTTGTTGAATATTTCGGTTGTGCTTTTAAACTCAAGCGGTAGTCACTTAAGAACTCAGGTTCTGGAAAATTTGATTTCAAGCGGATTTAAAAGTGTAATTTCTGTAGAACCAAATTCTGAAAGTTTTAACCTGGAAGATATGACCCAGCATTTTCCTACAGTTAAATTTATTATCCCTCAGGAACCATGTACAGATGGTGAATTAATAAATATGTGTATGGGTGAAGTTGATACAAAATGGGTTATGGTTTTACGAGACTCCTTGTATATTCCTCAGGCGCTGATAACAAAAAATCTTCTGGAAAATATTACAAAATCGGATTGTTATTGTATTGTCCCTCGCTTTTCTTTAGAAAGCGGAGAATCAATTTCTATTTCAGTTGAACCACATGCTTATAAAGGACATTTTAAAATGGTTCAAACAATGTCCATATCCGATGAAATGCAAACTCTTTTCCCTTATGATTATATGGGGATTTATGATCGTGAAAAATTTATTCTTTTAGGCGGGTTTGATTACACTATAAAAAATCCTTACTGGCAAAATGCAGATTTAGCAATCCGTTCCTGGTTGTGGGGCGAAAGAACAGAAATTACAACTAAATTATCAATTCAGTTTTTGAATGAACCTCTGCCTGTAGATGTTAGAAATGATTTGGGATATTTACGCTTTTATCTAAAAAATCTGGCACCAATCTTTAAAATTGATCATGCAGAAATATCCAATCTTTCATTTTTTCACTTTTTTATTCGTTCTTCCTGTGGAATTTTTGAAGCAATTTCTCAATTTAAGGAAGCAAAAAAATGGGTTCAAAAGTGTAAATACCGTTTTAAATTTGATGCTCAATACTTAATAGAAAACTGGAGGTCTGTAAAATGATTGATCTTGCAGTAATTATTCAATGCAGAATTTCTTCTACCAGATTACCTGGAAAAGCTACAAAAGATTTAGGTGGAAAAACAGTTTTTGAATGGGTAATGAATTCAATGAAAAAAGTTCCTGCTCAAAAATATATAGTAGCTACTGATTACGATTCTTTTGATTCTCTTGAACCTCTTGCAAAAAAATGTAACTGGGAAATTATAGCAGGCCCTTTAGAAGATGTTTTAGAACGATATTGTATGGCTATCCGAAAAGCTGATTGCCGTACAGTATTAAGAGCAACCTGTGATAATCCCTTTTTGTTTTACGAAGCCGCAATTTCTCTTGTAGAGGAGTATAATCACCAGAAAAGTATTGGACCTGTAGACTATATGACATGGACAGGTTTACCACATGGTTGTGGTGTTGAAGTTTTTGATGCTTTTTCTTTGTTAAAGGCCGCATCTCTTACAACAGATCCATATGATAGAGAACATGTAGGTCCTGCTTTATATAATCATAAAGAAAAATTTACTTCATTATTCTATCGTTCTCCAGAAAGATTTTTTCATCCCGACTATAGAACTACAATTGATACTCCCTCTGACTATAGGCGTGCTATTTCGATAGTAAGTAAGCTCTCAGGTGGTATTGCTCCCGAAGAACCATACACCACAGAACAAATTGTCTCTGCGGTGAAAGATCCTCTTGTACATGATACAGTTTTATTTTTCCCAATTGTAAAAAAAGGATATGGAACGGGACATTTAAGAAGATGTCTTTCTGCTGCGATGGAAAGTAATTCGTTTATTTATATCCCTTCCGATACAGACTTAGAAGAATGTAATGCCCTTGTAGCTGAATATATAGAGGCCGGATTAAAAGACTATCAGGTGGTTCATAAGTTTCCGGAACCAAACGAATATGCGTTAATTGCCACTGACTGCTTTGTTGCAGAAAAAGAATTATTAAAAAAATTAAGTGAATTAGCAACTCTCGTATCTATTGACGAAGGTTCTTCAGCAACAGAATACTGTGATTACCTTCTGGATATAATTCCTTCGTACAATATTGAAAGAAAACCAAATCTATTTGAAACGGACTTTATTGAAAAACCAATAAGAAGAAAAACTCCTGTTAAAGGAAAATACGAAAAAGCTCTTATTGTTTTTGGAGGAGAAGATCCTTCTGAACTTACCGTCCCTGCAAGTAAATATTTTTCAGAACTTTGCTCAAGTGTTACAGCAATAAGTTCAAAAGCGGATAATCTTTCACAAATTTCTAATGTAAAATATGTTTCAACTATTAAAAATTTAAGAGAGAAACTATGGGAATACGATCTTGTAGTCACTCACTATGGTCTAACTGCATTTGAAGCCGTTAGTGCAGGATGTGCAGTAATTTTGGTTTCTACAACAAAACTTCACGAAAATCTTGCAAAAAAATATGGATTTTTATGTCTTTCAAAGCATGATATTGAGCAAAAACCTTCCAAAGAGATTTTTTCTGAAGAAAATAAACTATATCCATCTTTCTTTAACAAAGAAAATACACAGAATCTTGGTTCCTTTATCAGAGAACTTTCTCATGGAAAAAAACTAATTTGCCCGGTTTGTCAGACAAAAACCCAGGATTTTGATACTGTAGTAAGCAGAATTAAAGAACGAACTTTCCGCCGTTGTGCAAATTGCGGAATTGTATATATTTCCTGGAATTTAGATTCAGAGAAAAAATACGAAAAAGATTATTTTGCAGACAGTTATAAAAAACAATATGGAAAAACCTATCTCGAAGACTTTGATTCAATTAAAAAAGCTGGTCTTCGCAGAATGCTGGAAATTAATGGAAGTGCAAAATTAAAAGGAAGTTCAAGTCCAACTCTCTTAGATGTTGGCTGTGCGTATGGTCCATTTTTAATGGCTGCTTCCGAAAGCGGATGGAGGCCATATGGAACAGATATTTCCAAAGATGCAATTGAATATGTTCGTTCAAAATTACTATTCCCGGCGGTTCAATCAAAATTTCCACAGTTTGACCCAGCAAGAGAATTTGGAATCAATCGTTTTGATGCAATAACAATGTGGTATGTAATAGAGCACTTTCAGGATTTAAAATCGGTTTTACAGACCGTAAGCCAAATGTTAAAAGAAGGTGGAGTCTTTGCTTTTTCTACTCCAAGTGGATCCGGAGTAAGTGCAAAACTTAATACCGATGAATTCTTTAAAATGAGTCCAAGTGATCATTATACAATATGGGAGCCATCAAAAGCTGATAAAATTCTTTCCAGGTTTGGTTTTAAGGTAGTAAAAATTGTTTCCACAGGTCATCATCCAGAAAGATTTCCTAAGATAAAAAACAATGGAATTAAAAAGGATGATACAAGATTTAAATTGTATAACCAAATCAGTAAAATAAAAAAACTTGGGGATACATTTGAAGTTTATTGTAGAAAAATATAAAAATACAAAAGGTTTAAAATGACAAAATCAGTATTAATTCTTGGAGCAGGTTTGATGCAGGAACCTGCAATTTTAGCTGCAAAAAAACTGGGTTTCAAAACTTTTGTAATAGACGCAAATCCAAATGCTCAGGCTGTTCCTCTTGCAGACGTGTTTAAACAAATAGATTTAAAAGATAAGGAAGAAATCCTTATATACGCAGGAGAATTGTTTCATAAAGAAAATTTATGCGGAGTTTTTACTGCCGGAACAGATTTTTCTGTAAGCGTAAGTTATGTTGCAAGTTCTTTAAAACTTCCTTGCCATGATTATGAAGCAGCATTAAATGCGAGTATAAAACCAAGAATGCGTAGATGCTTTGAACAATCTTCAGTCCCTTCACCAAAATATTTTAGTTTAACTGGTAAAGACTTTTCTTATGAAAAAATTTCTTTTATCACTGAAAGTCTTGGCTATCCATGTGTTGTAAAACCTGCTGATAATATGGGCGCCCGGGGATGCCGTATGATTAGAAATAAAAGCGAAGCGTTTACTGCATCCAAAATCGCTTGTGAAAATTCAAGGAGTCAGACGATTATAATAGAAGAATTTATGCAGGGGCCTGAATATAGTATTGATGCATTAGTTTACAATGGCTCAATGACAATCACAGGATTTGCAGATAGACACATATATTATCCGCCATATTTTATAGAAACTGGTCATACAATGCCTTCTACCGTTGACTGGAAAATAAAAAAAGAACTTATAGAATGTTTTGCATCAGGTGTAAAAGCCCTGGGACTTACCTGCGGCGCTGCTAAGGCAGATATAAAATATACTAAAAATGGTCCTCAGATTGGCGAAATTGCTGCACGTCTTTCTGGAGGATACATGTCTGGCTGGACATATCCATATTCAAGTGATTTAAACTTAACTGAACAGGCATTATTGATTGCAACAGGGCATGAACCTAAACAGTTACTTTCAAAAAGAATACATCTTGCCGCATCTAACGAGGCCTTTGAACTGTATGAAGTTCCGTCAAAAAAAGTAAGTGCAGAACGGGCATGGATTTCCATTCCTGGAAAAATTAAAAATATCGAAGGAATTGAAAATGCACTGAGAGTAAAAAATATTGAGAATGTTTTTCCTCGAAATATTAAAGCAGGTGATGAAATTGATTTTCCAAGAAATAATGTTCAAAAATGTGGAAATGCAATCTCCCTGTCTAAAGATTATGAACAGGCTGTTATGGCTGCAGAAAATGCATGCTCAAAAATGATAATTCGTTTAGAAGCCAATAATCTCATGACAGAGGATTTTCTTAATAATGGTCAGGAAGAAGATGAAAAAGGTTTTCCTCCAAATGCTTATTCCAATTATGAAAAAGTCTGTGAGCTGGATTTACAGGGGACAATTCCAGCTAATAAAAGCATTTTAAAGGATATTGAGCCATTTATATATGAGCTTTTGGACACTCCTCAAAAGGACTGGAATTATTTAACAGCCTTAGAAACTTGCAGACGATTTGATTTATATATGCCCAATCATCCTGAACTTCCAAAAGCACGGTTCTGGAAAGCCTTATTTAAAGGTGGTTTACAAGCTGCTATTTATGTTTCTGACAGTTGTGCCGATATATAATAAGTAGAATTATGGAAAAATTAATTAAGAAATTCGAGCTTTGTGCATTTTTTGCCTTTGCTTTACTGTTACAACCTGTTTTTTCTCAGAACAATTATTCTTTGATTCAAAAGACCGAAGAAAGTGGTATTACTTTTTACTGGGACAGCCTTACTTCAACAGGAATGCTGGAAAAAAATAATCATCAGCTTACTTTTAGGCCTGGAGAAAAAATCGTAGTTTTAGACAGTTCTCTCATTATTTTTACCGATGCACCAACTATCGAAAATAATGAAATAAAAATTTCTGAAGATTTTTTTAGTAAAGCTACAGAGCATTTTTCTAATACAGATGGAAAAAGCGGATACAAGATAGGTGCCATTATCATTGATCCAGGTCATGGAGGTAAAGATCCTGGTGCCATAGGGACAATAACTGTTAACGGAAAATCTGTAAAAGTACAGGAAAAAGATGTTGTTTTAACAACAGGAAAAAAACTTTATTCCATGTTGAAAAAGCAATATCCCGAAAAGCAGATTATTATGACAAGGAGTACCGATGTGTTCTTAACATTAAATGAGCGCACCGATATAGCAAATAATGTCAAACTCTCAGAAGATGAAGCAATTCTGTTTGTAGCAATACATGCAAACGCTTCCCTTGATAAAAAATCAAGCGGATACGAAGTATGGTATTTGTCTCCTGGCTACAGGAGAACAGTAATTGATAAATCTGCTGCAGATAACGATAAAACTTTATTTCCTATTTTGAATTCTATGATGGAAGAAGAATACACTACAGAAAGTATTCTTATTGCAAAGTTCATTATGGATGGTCTCCAGGTACAAATTGGAGATAAATCAAAAGCAAGAGGAATTAAAGCAGAAGAGTGGTTTGTCGTAAAGCATGCAAACATGCCAAGTGTATTAATTGAGGTTGGTTTTGTAACAAATCAGAAAGAAGCTGAACTTTTGCATTCTGATGAGTACTTACAAAAAATCTCAGAAGGAATATATAATGGTATCCGTGCATTCGTTACACATTTTGAACGGTCAAGAGGATTTACATCAACAAAATGAAAATTGAAACACCAAAATTAAAACGAACTTCCTACGCAATACTGCTTGTGATATTGGCGTCATTGATAATTTCTCTGGTTATATGGTTTATTCGTTTTCCAGGAATCCGACGAAGTTTTATATACCAGTCGTCAGATTCAGAAAAATATCGAATTGAATACCGGTATTTACCTGCAAAAACGGTACAGGGACCAATCCAGAATTATATCGATGAATTATTGTTAGGTCCGATTTCTGAACATTGTTCTCCAATTTTTGAAAAGGGCACAAAGGTTTTGTCCTGTTTCAAAAAGGATAATACGCTTTACATCAATCTGTCTGATGATTTGCTCAAGGCTGATACTCAGACAACTGATTACAGAAAGCAGATTGAATTGTTTGAAAAAAATGTTTTCAGAAATTTCGGTTCCATTAATAAAATAGAGTTATTTATTGATGGAAAAACCGCTTTTGATGCAGATTAATTCAAAAAAAAATTGAGATTAATCTTTATTTAAAGCGTTGACAAATTGTGGGTCTTAGTCAATAATATTATTTATACAAGGCTACATCGCATTTTTAAAAGGAGCTTCTTATGAAGAGGACTTTTTCAATTGTAGCAGCTGCTATGCTGCTTGCTGGTGTTAATGCTTTTGCAGAAGAAGGCATTCTCATCGATTTTACACAACTTGAGGCTGACTGTGTTTCTGATGAAAACGGAAACGCTACACAAAACAGCCGTACTGTAATGGATTTTTCAGTTTCTGCCGGAGCAACATTCACAGAAGATCAGAAAGACCTTATGAAGACATCACTTGTTCTTCCAGAATGGGAAGTAAGTTTGAACTCTTCAGCTCGCTCTGTTAAGAGTCTTGGTCTTTCAACTGTTTTGGCTGCACCAGTTAAAGCTGAAGCAAACGTGCCATTTGCAGGTTCAAATGTAATGGGTGTTCGTGTTGTATTCCCTGAATGGAACTCAAATGCCTATGCATATATTAGACCTCCTTTCGAAATCCCAGCTTACGAACCATATGCTTCTGCTGATGAAAATGGTGTTCGTCAGGAACAGACTGATGAAGAAAGAGCTAGTGGAAAAACACTTTTCGAAGATGGTTATGGTGTTATCAAGAATGTTGGTACAATCAAATCAATCGCTGTAACAACAATGGGTATGAATTATCCAGAAGGACTTTATGTTCTTCTTAAAGACAACGACAACATTGAACGTCGTTACTTTATGGGTTACCTTGATTTTGATGGTTGGAAGACTCTTGTATGGAACAACCCACAGTACATCACTGAAATTCGTAACCGCGAAATTCGTGTATACCCAATCTATCCACGTGGAATTCCTTTCGTAAAATTCACTGGATTCCAGGTAACACGTGATGCTAATCACATTGGTGGTGATTACATTGGTTACTTCAAAGATGTAAAGGTTATCTACGACAAAGCACTTCTTACTTCTGACCGCGATATCGCAGATGAAGATCTTTGGGGTATCATTGGCAAAAAAGAAGCTGATCGTCAGGCTGCTGAAATGGCTCGCTTTGGTAACAAACAGGTTAACCGTTACCTCGAAAGAGCTAAACAGGCAACTGAAACAGAATTCACTTCTAGCTTGAACGAAGATGGTTCTTCTAATGCACCAACAAATGATGCAAAATAAATAAGGATTTTCCTTAATACAAAAAAAGACCTGTGTAAACAGGTCTTTTTTTTGTCTCTTGTTTTATCTCTCGGCTTATTGACTAATTACCGAGGCTTCGATAATATATGTAAAGTTAACTTTTTTTTGGGGGTCCCCTTTGGCAACTAAGAAAACATCTGCAGAAAAGCGTTATGCTCAGAGTGAAGTTCGCAGACTTCATAACAAGGCTATCAAAAGTACCTGTAAAACATATGCAAAACAGTTTGTAGAAGCTGTTCATGCAAAAGATCAGGCACTTGCAGAAGCTAAACTTAAGACACTTGTAAGCGAATTGGATTCAGCTCGCAGTAAGGGTGTTCTTACACGCAACGCTGTTTCTCGTAAGAAGTCAAGAATGATGAAACTTTACAATGTTTCATTTGCTGCATCAGCAGCTAAATAACTATTAAGTTATTATTTGTCAAAGAATCCAGTTAGTTTTTTTATAAGACTAACTGGATTTTCTTTTAAACATATTTGTAAGGAGATAGATTAAAATGGCGTCAAAAAAAGTAACCAAATTTGATTTAGTTGAAGCTGTTTATCAAAAGTCAAATTGCGAAAAATATGTTGTACAAGAAGTAGTTGATAACTTTCTTATGGAAATTAGAAATGCACTTGGAAATGGCGCAACAATTGAACTTAGAGGTTTTGGAACCTTTGAACCTCGGTTGCGCAAGGGCAGAGCAAGTGCAAGAAATCCAAAAACCGGTGAACATTTGTCTGTAGCTCCTCATTATGTTGCTGCTTTTCGTTCTGGTCAGGAACTTAAAAAAACTCTCTGGAATTTAGAACCTTCAAAATCTGATGACTAAGGTTAAAAACTCTTTATTTTCTTTCTTTCTTTTATTTTTATCTGCATTAATTTTCGGATTAAATTCTTCAATATTTAGTTGGATTGTTTTTGTACCACTTTTGTATCTTGTTCACATCATTGATTTTAAGTTGTGCTGGCTATATGGCGGAATATATGGTGTTCTGGCATCTTCTTTTTTTGTGTTCTGGCTAATTACTTATAACTTTCCTGCGATGGTTGGTGTCTGGATTCTATTTTTTTTATACTGTTCGATTTTGTTTTGTTTATTAAAAATTGTTGATTTATATTTTCCTAAAATAAGTATCTTATGTAATTTTATTCTATTAATGCTTTATCAGTTTGTGCAGACATTAGGGTTTACAGGATTTAATTATGGCGTAATAGGATATTCTCAGTATAAGAATCTGTTAATGATTCAGACTTCAAGTTTTTTCGGAGTTTGGGGAATAACTGGAATAATGATTCTTTTTTCTTGTCTGGTTTATAAGATTTTAATCGATAAAAAAATTAAAAGTTTTTCCACAATAATTGGAATTTCACTGGAAGCAGTTTTTGTTCTTTCTAGTTTAATTTATGGTGCAATATCAATCAAATCTGTAAAAAATCGCGATAAAAATTGTAAAACTATCTCTATCTGCGCTGTTCAAAATAATAGTGATCCATGGATTAACGGATTATCTTCCTATTGGAATGATTTAAATACTCTAATTGAATTGACAGATAAAGCATTAAAAGAAAACCCTGACATTAAAATTGTTGTCTGGCCGGAAACTTCTATTGTTCCTTCGATAAAAAAGGCGTTTTATCTAAAAAATGATATGGCCAGAACAAACTATGTTCAAAATTTACTGGAATATATAGAAAGTAAAGATTGTGCCTTTTTGATAGGAAATTTCAATGTTGATTTACAAAATGGAAATGAATATAACAGTGCTTTTTTCTTTATACCAAAAGTGAATGTAATACCACCTGAACCAATTGAGTATTCAAAAATCCATCTGGTTCCTTTTGCAGAATATTTTCCATGGAAAAAGGCTTTTCCTTACATTTACGAAAAACTTCTTGATGGAGACAGTCAGCTCTGGACTCCAGGAAAGGAACGTGTTGTTTTTAATTATAATGGCTTTAGATTTAGTTCTCCTATTTGTTTTGAAGATAATTTTGGGGCCGAATGCAGACTTTTTGTTAAAAATGGTGCAAAAGCGTTTTTGAATTTAAGCAATGATGCCTGGTCTAAAAGCTCAAGATGTAGAACTCAGCATTTGCAGATGGCGGTTTTTAGAAGTGTGGAAAACAAAATTCCTACTGTCAGAAGTACCGTAGATGGAGTAACCTGTTACATTAATTCATATGGAAAAATTGAATCAAGGTGTAAGGTTAAAACTCAAAATTATATCTGTGTTAAACTTCCTGTGATTGAATAAAAGTTAGATAAAAAGTCAGTTCTTGCAACTGATATAAAAATCGAGTAATATAAAATTATGGCAAAAGTACAAAAGTCAGATGTAGCAAAAGAAGAAAATATTGTTGAAGAAAAAAGAACACTCACCGTTTTTGGTCCTGAAACAGAATTTGACGGTGTATTGGAATTTAGTGACGACCTTATCATTACAGGAAAATTCAATGGTCGTATTAAAGCTACAGGAAATCTTGAAATTGCAAAGGATGCAATTTGTACTGTGGAGAAGATTACTGCTAAATCAATTGTAATTTCCGGTTCAGTTACTGGTAATCTTGAAGCTTCAGATAGAGTTGAAATCTGTTCTGGTGGTTCTGTAATAGGGGATATTGTTACTTCCAGAATCAGAATTGAAAATAATGTTGAGTTTGAAGGTCAGATTACCATGCTTGATAAAATTCCTGAAGAAAATCTTTTTCTTTCTGCTTCTAATGAATACAAGCAGGCTATGGTTCTTAGAACAGATGTTATTGAATAAGATATTAAATAATTTTTATTTGACTTTTTTTTATTTTTCAAGTATTAATAGTGTAATCAGAGATTTATCTTTTCAAAGCAAATTGTCTATATTTTATAAATCAAATACATATAAACATGGAGTAAATTAATGGCCTTTCGTAAGCGTCCACCGCAGGAACCTGAGCAGGCACAGACTGAAGATATGCAGTCAACTCTCGAATTTGAGCCTCAACCCGCTTCCTACGAATCCTCTGATTCTATCTCATCAGATGGAGAAAATTATTCAGAAACAGAACAAAATGTAGAGCCTTCCCAAGAAGAAACAGCTTCTCACGAACCGGTAAAAAGAGTAGTTATACGTCAAAAGAAAAAAGTTGCAGTTCGTGTAAATAATGACAATCAAGAAAACTCAGAAGAGCATTCTGAATCTGAAAATCAAGACAATTCTTCTAATTCCCAGCTTAAAAATTCTAAATATGCAAATCGAAAACCAGTTATGCGTAATTCTTACGGTAGAATGCATTCCGATTTGCCAATTGCAACAGGAACTGTTGATCCTTCTGTTTTACAGGGTAACGGAGATTCTTCTGATGAAAATGCTTCAAAACCAAGATTGTTAATTAATGATTTAACAGCAATGGGAATGCATGAACTTCGTGAATTAGCTACAAAGTATGGTTTTAATGAAGAAGATCTTGCTCCACGCAAAAAGCAGGAATTAATCTTTATAATTCTTAAAGCTCATTCAGAACACGGTGGAATTATATTTGCTTCTGGTTCCCTTGAAATCTTACCTGATGGATACGGATTTTTACGTAGTCCTCAGAACAGTTATCTTCCTGGTCCAGATGATATTTATATTTCTCCTAGCCAAATCCGTTTATTCAATCTAAAAACGGGTGATACAGTTTATGGACAAACACGTAGTCCAAAAGAAGGTGAACGATTCTTTGCATTGTTACGCATCGAAACTGTAAACTTTGACGAACCTCGTGTTGCACAAACCCGTATTCCTTTTGAAAATCTTACTCCTTTATATCCGAAAGAAAAATTGAGACTGGAGACAGTTTCTACTGAAGTTTCAAGCCGTATTGTAGATTTGTTTAGTCCTATTGGTAAGGGACAGCGTCTTTTGATTGTTGCACCTCCAAAAGCTGGTAAAACAACATTGATGCAAAAAATTGCAAATTCAATTACTACAAACCATCCTGAAGTTTATCTGATTGTGCTTTTAATCGATGAACGTCCAGAAGAAGTAACAGAAATGGAAAGAGCTATAAAAGGTGAAGTTATTTCTTCTACATTTGATGAACAGGCTACAAGACATGTTCAGGTAGCAGAAATGGTATTGGAAAAGGCTAAGCGTCTTGTTGAACACAAACGCGATGTTGTAATTCTTTTGGATTCCATTACACGTCTTGCCAGAGCATATAACGTAACAGTTCCTACATCAGGTAAAGTTCTTTCGGGTGGTGTTGATTCTAACGCATTGCATAGACCTAAACGATTTTTTGGTGCAGCACGAAACATTGAAGAAGGTGGTTCTTTAACTATAATTTCAACAGCTCTTGTAGAAACAGGAAGCCGCATGGATGAAGTTATTTTTGAAGAGTTCAAAGGTACTGGTAACAGTGAAATTAACCTTGATAGAAAACTTGCTGAACGAAGATTGTTCCCTGCAATTAATATCAAAAAATCTGGAACAAGACGAGAAGAGCTGTTGCTTACTGAAAATGAACTTCAGAAACTATGGATCTTGCGTAAGGTATTTGGACCTATGGAAGACACAGAAATTCTTGAACTTATTCTTGATCGCATGAAGAAGTCAAAAACTAATGACGCGTTCCTTGCTAGTATGAATGTGGGAACTGCAGGTATGGATAATTAGAATATTGACCCTTTGTGCAAAATTTGGCATAATTTGCTATCTATTTTTATCTTGTGATATTATTTTATTTGCAAGCTGACGGTAACGGAATGATAGATGTGTTTTTCACAAGCTAGTGGTGGCCGGGCATAATATCGGGCAAGATTTAGGAGTTATAAATGAAAAAGGGAATTCACCCAGACTACAAACTTACAAAGATTACTTGCGTATGCGGTAATGTAATCGAAACCCGTTCAACAGTTGAAAACATCAACGTTGAAATTTGTTCTGCTTGCCACCCATTCTATACAGGTAAGCAGAAGCTTGTTGATACTGCAGGTCGTATCGATCGCTTTAACAAGCGTTACGGAATCAAAGAAACAAAGTAAGTTTTGTTTTATAAACGAAAAAGACTGTTGGTTATTCAACAGTCTTTTTTTTATGTAAAAATGATATGTAAAGAATGTTAAAATGAAAGAAAAATACGAAAAACGTAAGAAAACGATTGAAATTAGTGTAAAACTCTTGAAATAAATGTAAAAAATGTGCTAGATTCTAACAAAATATTAGATTTAGAGGTCAAAAATGTTTAGATCGGTAAAAAATGTTTTGGTGGTATCTTTAATTTCATCAGCTTTATTTATTGCTTGTTCTCCAAATTCTGTTATTGAAGATAATGTTGTTGAAGTAAACACTTCAGAAGTTCTTAAATCTGTATCAGGAAATTCTGCATCAGTAAAAATTAGTTCTAACTTAAATCCAGGATATGGTCAGGCTGTTTATTTTACAGGTACCTTTGATGAAGGTAATTCTTGGACTACTGCTGTTAGAGGTTCTTATGACAATGGATGGTATTTGAATGTTCATTCATCTGGTGATTTTGAATGGAAAGCTTTGACAGGTGATTATAACCTTGGTCAGACAGTTTCTATTAGTAATTCTCTTACATGGGAATCAGGTGAAAATCACCATGAAACTGTTAATCAGCAGCGTATTTATGTTTTGTCTCGTCCTGGTAATGCACGATATGGTGCTACCTGTTATTTTACAGGAACTTTTGATAATGCAAATAACTGGCAGACTGCAGTAAAAGCAGACTGGTTCAATTATAATGATTACAATTACTATGCATTTGTTACAAGTTCAAATGATTCTTTTGAATGGAAATCACTCTCTGGCTTTGGCGACTACGGTAAGACTTATGCATCTCCTTTTAACGGTTTAACATGGGCCGCTGGTGATAATCTTACACAGGACAATGCTTTAACATTCGAAGAATATTGGGCAACAACATCTAAGGTTGCATTCTTTGATGTTTATTATGATGATAAAAATGAAAAACTTACATTTAATGGAACTGGTGATATTTACGGATATAATAGTACCTTACAGAATAAGGCTGAAACAATTGTAGAAATTGTTAACAGTGATACTGAAGAAGTAGTTTATTCTGGAAAATATTTTGATGTAAAAGATAGTGGAATTAGTTTTAGTAAGATGGACTATACATGTTATACAGTTAAACTTATTCCTGTTTCTATTTATGGTGATCTTGGTACTCCATATGAAGTAAGCTTTTCACCAGCAATGGTTTTGATTGGTGCATGGCCATTTACAATGGGTTGTGACACAGATTCTGACCCAGAAAATCAGGCTCATTCAGTATATATGTATAAGAGATACTATATCGGACGTTATGAAGTAACTGATGCTGAGTTTAAAGATGTTTTTGGAAAATCAAGTGCATATTTAGCATATAAAGTTTATCTTGAAGATAACTATCCTGCAATTTCTATTAATTTCCCATTTGCTATTGCATACTGTAACTTGCGTTCTATTAAGGAAGGACTTGAACCTGTATATTCAGTAGAGGGTGTTGATTTTGCAAATGTAGATTTTAACTACGTTTATAATCTTCCTACTGCAGAAAGAGCAAAATGGTTTAACGCAAGTGTAAACTGGAATGCAAACGGATATCGTCTTCCAACAGAAGCTGAATGGGAATGTGCAGCTAGAGATCCACAGCTTGACGATGAACTTTATAGTGGTAGTTCAAATATTGAAGAAGTTGCAAACACAATGGCAAAAAATCAGTATAGACCTATGGCTGTAGGTTCTCTCAAAGCTAATGCTCGTGGAATCTATGACATGAGCGGTAATGCAGAAGAATGGGTATGGGATTTCTATGCTCCTTATTCAACTGATTATCAGACTGACCCAGTTTGTGAAGAAGGTGAATGTCACATTGTTCGCGGTGGTGGATTTAGCTGCTCTGGATACGAGTACTTTACAGTTTATAGCCGTGTAAAAATGACAAGCTATTCTTCAAGTACAGGTCTTCGCGTAGTTCGTAACGGTCCAGCTTACTAATATTTCTTAATTTCCCAAAGACGATGGCATTTAGTTCCTTCAAAGTCTTTGGGAATTGAGATTTCTGTTAAATCTTTACAATCAGTATTTTTAGGTAACAGCTTAGCATCAAACTTAAGACGGGTACTGTTTGTAGAGAAATAAAGTGTCCCTCCTATATTAAGCAGTTTTACACAACATTCCACTAGTTTTGGCCAGTCACGGTTTATATCTAAGATGTTTTCTGTTGATTTAGAATTACTGAATGTAGGTGGATCAAGAATAATTATATCAAAAAGTGAAGAAGGCAAAGATTCTGCTTTTTCAGGTTTGTTACTAAGCCATTTAATTACGTCAGATTTTGTAAATACGTATTTATCTTTCTGTCTAAATCCATTTAATTTAATATTTTGTTCGGCCCAGCTTAAATATGTGTTGGATAAATCCACTGATTCTACATAACTTGCGTTACCTTCTGCAGCGTAAACAGAAAAACTTCCTGTGTAGCAAAAGAGATTTAGAACACGTTTGTTGCTTGATGTATTTCTTATTATTTCCCGTAAGGGTCTGTGATCAAAAAATAAACCTGTGTCCAAATATGAAGAAAGATTAATCTTAAAAAGTTGTCCCTGTTCCTGAACTAATCCTGTTATTTGTTCCCGGTCTTCTTTTTTTTCGTATTGGTTTAAGCCTTTTTGCTGTTTTCTTTGTTTTTTTATAACGTGGGAAACAGGAATGTTTAAAACTTGAGAAACAACTTCCGCCATCAAAGTAAACCATTCTTCTTCTTCATTATTATCTTTCTGGTATGGTCTTTCGTAAAGATATAGGACCGCGTAACGACGACTTTCTATTTCTTTTTCAACTGTAGGGTCGTTTTGAGTGATTCTAGAGTTTTGTTCCCTTAAAAACTGTGCACATTCAATGGTAGATGTAACCTGATCAGGTAAAAACTCGTATATATCTAAACTTAAAGGAATTTCTGGAATGTCCCTGTCGTAAAGGTGATAGCAGCTTATTCTGTTTTTTCTGGCCCATTTTCTAAGTTCTTTATATTTCTTTTTAAGACGATTTGAAAATAATTCCGCCTGATATTGATTTTTGTTTTCCATATTCAGAATAGTATCATAAATTGATGTTTAATAATATAAAAAAATTTGCTATTATAATTATAATTTTGTCGCAAATGGAGCATATATGTTAGGTAATGTTATTGTAGGTCAATCAGGGGGACCAACAACAGTTATTAATTCTAGTCTTGCAGGTGTTTATAAGGCTGCAAAAAAATACGGTGCAACAAAGGTATTTGGAATGTTGCATGGAATTAAAGGACTTTTAAACGATGAGTATGTTGACTTGGATGAAAAAATTGGTTCTACAATTAACCTTGAACTATTAAAAAGAACTCCAGCGTCTTTTTTAGGTTCCTGCCGATACAAATTACCAGAAGCATCTGAAAATAAACAGGTATATGAATTAATTTTTAAGAAATTAAATGATTTAGGTGTAAAGTACTTTTTCTATATCGGTGGAAATGATTCCATGGATACAATCAAAAAGTTAAGTGATTATGCAACTTCCATTGAAAGCGATATCAAATTTATGGGAGTTCCAAAAACAATCGACAATGACCTTGCTATGACTGACCACACTCCTGGATTCGGTAGTGCAGCTAAATTTATTGCAACAACCTTAAAAGAACTTATTTGTGACTGTCGTATTTACGATTGTGAGGCAATTACAATTGTGGAGATAATGGGACGAAATGCCGGATGGCTTACAGCAAGTGCCGCTCTTGCAAAAGGTGAAGACTGCGAAGGCGTAGATATGATTTATCTTCCTGAAAAAGTTTTTGATGTAGATGCTTTTATGAATACTGTCAAAGAAAAATTAAAGACAAAAAAATATCTCGTAGTAGCTTTATCTGAAGGTGTAAAAATTGCCGATGGAAGATTTGTCTGCGAACTAGCAACGGAAAATGTTGCCTTAGATGCTTTTGGTCATAAAATGATGAGTGGTTCTGCAAAATATCTTGAAAACAAAATAAAAGCAGAATTAGGAATAAAAGCTCGATCCATTGAAATATCTACTTTGCAGAGAAGTGCTGCTCATTTTGCAAGTCTTACTGATATTGAAGAAGCATTTAACGTAGGGGCTTCTGCTGTATACGCTGCAAATCACGGAGAAACTGGAAGAGTTGTTTGTATGAAACGCCTTTCTAATTCTCCATATACATGTACATATGAGACTCATGATGTTCACGCCATCGCAAATATAGAAAAGAAAGTCCCTCTCGAATGGATTACAGAAGACAATCAGCTAAAACAGGAAGCAATTGAATATATAAAACCATTAATTCAGGGAGAATTACTTCCAATGGTTGTTGACGGGCTTCCTCGTCATTTGTGTCTATAAAGAATACTTTGGTTGTAACATAACATAAAAAAGGATATATTTTTAATATGAATTTTACAGAATTTAATCTAAATGAACAGTTGCTCAAGGGGTTAGAAGCAGCTGGCTACACAACCTGTACTGAAGTTCAGGAACAGGTTTTAAAATCATCGCAGGATGGTTCCGATTTATATGTTCAGTCTCAGACAGGAACTGGAAAAACTGCAGCTTACCTTGTTGCTATAATACAAGAAATGCTTTCGAAAAATGAAAAGAAACAGGCATTGATTATGGTTCCTACCAGAGAACTTGCAGTACAGGTAGAAGAAGAAGCAAAAACTCTTTTAGGACAGTCTGGATTAAAAGCTTACAGTTTCTATGGTGGAGTTGGATACGAAAAACAGATTTCTGCGATAAAAAAGGGTGTTGATATTATTATTGGTACTCCTGGACGTTTGATTGATTTAAATGAAGGGGGAAATCTTTCTTTAAGTAATGTTGCGTATATCGTCGTTGATGAAGCTGACAGAATGTTTGATATGGGATTCTACCCTGATTTGCGTAAAATTCTAAAGCTTGTTCCTCAGAACGAAGCAAGACAGACAATGCTTTTTAGCGCAACTTTAAATTCTTATGTAAAGAACCTGGCCTGGGAATACACAAGAGATCCAAAGGAAATCGAAATCGCCGCAGAAAATATTACAGTTTCAGAAATCGATCAGGAACTTTTGCATGTTTCAAGTGATGAAAAAATGAAACTTTTGATTGGAATCCTAAAAAATGAAAATCCAGCAAGTGTTATCATTTTCTGTAATACAAAACGTAGCTGTGAAGTTGTTGCAAAAAGACTTGAATTAAATGAATTAAAAGCAGGTTTTATTATTGGTGATTTACCACAAAGCCGTCGTCTTAAAATATTAAAAGATTTTAAGGAAGGAAAATTGACAATTCTCGTAGCAACAGATGTTGCTGCTCGTGGTATTGATGTTAATGATCTGGCTATGGTTATTAACTATGATCTTCCAAATGAATCTGAAAATTATGTTCATCGCATCGGTCGTACAGCTCGTGCCGGTAAATCTGGAAAAGCATATACTTTCTGTTCAGAACAGGATGTTTACAACCTTCCTGCAATAGAAAGATACATTGAAATGCAGATTCCTGCTAAAGTTGCTTATCCTGAGATGATGAGCGAAGATAAGAGTGCCGGCGTTTATATCAAAACAGAAAACTGGCATGATGACGATGCTTCTCCAAGAGGAGGTCATCGCAGTAGAGATAATTATAAATCAAATAATAATTATCGTGGTAAGACTGATTCTTATAAATCTAAATCTTCAAAGAACGATTACTCTGGTAAAAAGCCATATTCTAAGTCTGGTAATAAAACATATGCAAACAAAAATAATAAGCAGGACTTTGCAAATATGGAAGGTCTTTCTTTTGAAGAAAGAATGAAGATTTATAAAGATAAATATTCTTCAAATAAAGATCGTAAGTCTAATAATAGTTATAAGAATAAGAATTATAATAATAAAAATTATAACGGAAAGAAAAATTATAATTCAAATAACAGCTACAAAAAGGCTAGCTACAACGGTAAAAAAGCTCAGGATAATAATACAAAGAAGCAGCCGGCTAAAAAAATGGGCTTAATTGCAAAAATTAAGGCATTTTTTGGCAGAAAGTAAAATAATTTTAAGGAAAAGACAGTGATTACAGTTAGTGATGTAAGTGTTCGCTTTAGCGAAAAACCTTTGTTCAAGGATGTTAATCTTAAGTTTACAAACGGCAACTGTTACGGAATTACCGGAGCAAATGGTGCTGGAAAATCAACATTTTTAAAAGTTCTTTCTGGGGAATTGGAACACGATTCTGGTTCAATTACAATTTCTACAGGTGAACGAATGGCTGTTTTAAAACAGGATCACTTTGCTTATGATGAGTATTCTGTAAAAGATACAGTAATGATGGGATTCCCAAAATTATACGAACTTACTAAGGCAATTGATGAAATTTATGCTAAGCCTGATTTTTCTGATGAAGACGGAATGAAGGCTGCTGATATGCAGGCTGAATTTGGTGAAATTGGCGGATATGAAGCAGAAAATCAAATCGAACAAATGCTTTCAGGACTAGGGCTTGAAGAAGAGTTTCATGATAAAATGATGAGTGAACTTGACGAAAGTCAGAAAGTTCGTGTTCTTCTTGCACAGGCAATTTTTGGTAATCCTGATATTCTTTTATTAGACGAACCTACAAACGGTCTTGATATTGAATCAATTACCTGGCTTGAAAACTTTCTTCTTGAATTTGAAAACACCGTAATTGTTGTAAGCCATGACCGACACTTTTTGAATACAGTTTGTACATTCATCTGTGATATCGATTATGGTAAAATTACACAATTTGCCGGAAACTATGATTTCTGGTATCAGATGACACAGGTAATGCAGAGACAGGCAAAAGAACAGCAGAAAAAAGCAGAAGATAAGATGAAAGATTTGAAAGAGTTCATTCTTCGCTTTAGTTCCAACGCAGCAAAATCTAAACAGGCAACCAGCCGTAAAAAGATTTATGATAAACTTGCTCAGAGCGTTGAAGATTTACCTGTTTCAACACGAAAATTCCCTTATGTAAATTTTAAGCCTGATAGAGAAATCGGTAATAATGTTCTTTCTGTAAAAGATTTGACTGTTAAGGACGAAGACGGATTATTATTATTAAATAATTTTAATTTGAATGTTGGTAAAACAGACAAGATTGCTTTTGTTGGTATAGAACATAATTCTATTTCAGCTCTTTTTGACGTAATAAACGATGTTAAGAATCCTGAAAGTGGTGAAGTTCACTGGGGACAGACAACAAGTCACACATATCTTCCTCGTGATAACAGTTCTTACTTTAGCAATGATTACAATATCACAGAATGGTTAAAGCAGTATTCAAAAGAACAGGACGATGCTTATGTTCGTGGATTTTTGGGACGAATGCTTTTTAGTGGAGATGAATCTCTTAAAAAGGTAAAGGTTCTTTCCGGAGGTGAAAAAGTACGTTGTATGCTCTCAAAACTCATGCTTAGTGGAGCAAATGTACTCATAATGGATGATCCTACAAACCATCTTGACCTTGAAGCAATCCAGTCTTTGAATGAAGCATTGATTCATTTCCCTGGAGTTGTATTATTTACAAGCCACGACCACGAATTTATTCAGTCTGTTGCAAATCGTATTATTGAAATAACTCCTAATGGAGTTATAGATCGAATGACAACTTTCGATTCATATATTTCTGACGATACAATTACAGCACAGCGTAAAAAACTCTATGAAGGGACCGGTAAAAAAATTAAATATCGCGTTTAGTTAATGAGATTAGGGGTGGTAGGTTTATGAAAAAGAACTTTGTTTTTATATTTATTATTTTAACAACTGTAAATATTTTTGCCAAAAATTTTAAGCTTTCTACAGTAGAAGATAATGCTATTGCGACTGCAGAAACTGAAAATGGTGTAACTATTTCTGTTATAGGAAGATACATAAGTGACGAGAATCTGGTTCGTTATGTAGTAAATATACAAAACAAAGGTGATAGTGATTTTATATTCTCAGAAAACATGATTAGTGTAGAGCAGGGTAACTACGAAACTTCTTCATGGGTACCTGCTAATCATTATACTGCTACTCAGTATTATGAGAAAAAAAGAATAGAATATGAAGTTGCTCAGACGGCGGCAAAAGTTGGCCTTGGGCTTGCGGTAATGGATGCAATGTTCAATACTTATGATCGCCGATACTACCGGCATAATTATTATCGCCCCCATAGACCTGGATATAACCCCGGATATTATGATTCTCATCACAGACATTACTATAGGGATCCTGTTGCATCTATGATAGGTTCTTTAATTGGTCTTGGAATTACCTCAGCTGTTGTATCTTCTCTTTTGTATGATAAAAACTATTTGCCATCTCATTTAAAAGAAACTCTCCTTTTTGATAAAACTGTTGGTCCTGGACAATCCTATTCTGGATATTTTATGGCTTCTGCCGATACTTCTCCAGATTACAGGATTTCTATCAATTGTGCATCAGAACCTCTATTGTTTGTTTTTAAGCGCAATGACCGTTCAGAAATTATTAACCCTTGGTCAGACCCTGTTACAGAACGAAATTTGATTTATGCTGGACCTTCTTTTAGCGGTTATGGAATCGGATTTAATATGGGGTATGCTTTATGTACATCAACTCTAGGCTTTTATTGCGATGTATTGTTTGAATCAAATGGCTCTCTTTCCCAGACTGTCGGAAAATTAAGAAGTGATGGTAAAGTTGATTTTAATAGTGATTCATCCTTTAATGATTATTTTAACTCTACCTGGGCAGATTTTACTCCTAACGGAGCTTCTTCCCGTTACATTACGGATTTGACGTTAGGGTTTACTGTTAAAACAGTACCTCATACATGGTTTATGCTCGGTTGTGGAATCGGCTTTGGAAATACAAATCTTTACGGAACGTTAACCAAGGACGATAAAAAGGCCGATGCCTGGGTTTTCAGTGATAATACCCGTATTTATTTAGAACCTCAACTGGGCTTTACCATGGTATATGGTTTTCTAAACTTTGGTGGTAAGTTCTCATGGCGATTAGGTGAAGGTGAAAGTGCTGGACCTTTTGGAGCTGCCTTTATCGGATTAACCTTTTAGTTTACTTTGCTGCAAAAGTCTTTAACATATTAGCAAGAATATCATGACCTTTTTCTAAACTAACTTCTTTTTGAGGTTCATGATATTCAACTAAATTTTCAGGAATTTCGTCCAAAAATCTACTAGGCTCGCACTGAACAATCATTTGCTGCTTTCTGCGGTGTAAACAGGAAGATATTAAAAGTTTATCACGGGCACGAGTGATTGCAACATAGAATAATCTTCTTTCTTCTTCTACATTTCCTTCATTTTCATCTACGGAGCGTTGATGAGGTATAAGTCCTTCTTCTGCTCCGGCAATAAATACAACAGGAAATTCAAGACCTTTAGAGGCGTGGATTGTCATAAGGTTGACTTTTCCTTTTAGATTTTCTTCGTCAGAATCGTCGTGTCCAGCGAGGGTAATTCGGTTTAAATAGTTGTAAAGGTTTGGATTTTGATTATCAGGATTGTTTTCAAATCTATCCAAAAGTTCAACAAAAAACTCAATATTTCTAAGCTTAAAACTTACAGCTTTTTCGTTTTTTGAATATTCTGTAACCAGATAACTTTTGTAGTCAATTTCTTCTACAAGGTCTCTAACTTTTTGAGCCAGACCACGACCGCTTAAAAGTTTTTTACGATTATCTTCTATTAAGGTTACAAAAGCTTCTAAATCTTCTTTTAGGTCGTCTTTTGCAGGGCTGTCTTCGGCTTTTATTAAAGATTGAATAGCAGTCCAAAGTGTACTCCCTAGTTTTTCTGCTTCATCATTTATAATTTGAATTGCCGCTCTTCCGATTCCTCGGCGAGGGGTATTAATAATTCTTAACAGATTGATATCATCGTCGTGATTTGAAATAACTCTTAAATAACTGATAACATCTTTGATTTCTTTTCGTTCAAAAAAACTTGTTCCACCGCTCATTGTGTATGGAATATTTGCTTCCAGAAAGGCATCTTCTATAAAACGGCTTTGAGTATTTGCACGGATTAGAACTCCAAATTCATCGTATTTTCGGTGTTCTTCGATTGCTATTCCTTGTATTGTTTCTGCAATAAAGTTTGCTTCTTCTGTTTCATTTTGAGGCATGAAAATTTCAATCGGTTTACCCGCACCATTACCTGACCACAATTTTTTGTCTTTTCGATTTGTGTTATGAGAAATGACACCATTTGCAGCAGCTAAGATTGTTTCAGAAGAACGATAGTTTTGCTCCAGACGGATTTCTGTAACATCAAAATCTTTTTCAAAATTGATAATATTTTGATAATCGGCGCCTCGCCAGCTATATATTGACTGGTCATCATCACCAACGACGGCTACATTTTGATCTGCAAGAAGGTGCATCAACTCGTACTGCTGGTGACTTGTATCTTGAAACTCATCCACCATCAAATATTTATATCGCTCTTTGTATTTTGCAAGAACTTCTGGATGTTCTCTAAAAAGTTTTATCGGAAGAACAATCAGGTCGTCAAAATCCACTGCATTGTAAAGTTTAAGACCTTCCTGATAGCATTGGTAAAGCTGGCGGTACATATCGTTTTCTGTACCCCAGTTTTTTCTCCCCGTTTTTATATTAGAAAAAAGCTGGCTGATTTTATAGATATCCATTGCATCCGGGCTAAACTCAAGTTCTCTTCCGCATTCTTTTATCAAAGCTGTTCGGTCTGTTTCGTCATAAATTGAAAAATTATCTCTGTAGCCAAGTTTATCTATGTCTTGTCTTAAGATTTTTACACCAAATGCATGAAAAGTTGAAACTGTAAGGTTCTGGAGTTTTCGTTGAGTAAGTTCTTTTACGCGGTCGCTCATTTCTTTAGCGGCTTTATTTGTAAATGTTAAGGCTAAAATTTGACTCTGAGGTATGCCTTCATCCAGCATATGGGCGATTCTGTAAGTAATAACGCGGGTTTTACCACTTCCTGCCCCGGCGATTATTAGAATTGCACCCTTGATTGTTGTAACTGCTCTAAATTGTTCGGGATTGAGCTGTGTTTTTAAATTCTCTAAATCAATAGCCATAGGTTGTTAAATTTACCATTCTATTGATTTTTACGCAATATTTGATAAAATAATAGTAATCTATAAATGTCTTTTATGACAAAAACTACGAGGCTTTTTAATATGAATAACGCTGTAAGTGCTTTTCTTTCTAAACACAATTTTGTGCGTCATGTAGATGTAAATACTGTAACAGAATCTATCCTGAACGATATGAATAAGGGGCTTAGAAAAGAGCCTAGTGATGAGGATATGATACCTACCTGGTGTCTTCCTCCAAAACAAAAGGCTGTAAACAAAAGCGTTATCGTAATCGATGCAGGTGGAACTAACTTCCGCTCTTGTCTCGTTACTTTTGATGCAGATGGAAAGGCTTCTATTTCTGATATGGAAAAAACAAAGATGCCTGGAGTTGAAAAAGAACTCAATAAAAAAGAATTTTTTGACCAGTTTGCATCAAATCTGGAACATCTGAAAAATAAAGCTGACTGCATTGGATTTTGTTTCTCGTACCCTATGCAGATTCAGGATGATGGAGATGGAATTCTTTTAGGTTTTTCTAAGGAAGTAAAAGCGCCAGAGGTAGTGGGTTGTGCCATTGGAAAATGCTTAAAAGAAGCCCTTGTAGCTCATGGCTGGAATTGCCCAAGCAGAGTTACAATGCTAAACGATACGGTTGCTGCTTTATTAGCAGGGGCTGCAGCAAATAAAAAGGGAAGAGAATATTCTTCTTACATCGGTTTTATCCTTGGAACTGGAATGAATGCTGCCTATATTCAGCCAGAGATTAAAGAATTAAAACTAAACAAGCAGATTGTTGTATGTGAATCTGGAAAAACCAGATGTGTTAACCGCAGTGATTACGATATAGAATACGATAAAACTACTCAAAAGCCTGGCGAGTTTTATATGGAAAAACTCTGTTCTGGAGCATATCTTGGACCTCAGTCGCTTCTTATGCTAAAAGGAGCAAGTCAGGAAGGTTTATTCTCAAAAAAAGTATGCGATGCAATTCTTGCATTAAAGGAACTTACAACAATTGATTTGTCAGATTTTTTAGCAGGTCCATACAATACAGATAATGTTATTACTAAATGCCTCTCTAACGGTGTTGATCAGGACTTTGATGTAATGTATCAGTTATTAGATGCTGTTGTAGAACGCTCTGCTCGTTATGCTGCAAGTATTTTAAGTGCGGCTGTAATTCAGAGTGGAGAAGGAAAGAACTCTTCTAAGCCTGTATGCATTTTGTGTAATGGATCTACTTTCTATAAAACACATATGATTTATCAGCGAGTTAGTGCATATCTTGAACAGAATCTTACAATAGAAAAAGGTCTTTACTGGGAAATTGTAACTGTAGAAGATGATATAACACTTGGCACTGCAATTGCAGGTTTGATAAAATAGGTTAGAGGTTTATTGTGAAGTCTTTTGGTAAAACTATAGTTCTGATTATGCTCATTATTATAATGGCTCTTGGCGGGTTGTTATGGTTTAATTATTTGGGCTTTATAAGAATGAATACAATTTTTTCTCCAATTTATAAATTGATTGGTAAAGATCCTCAGACTTCCGTAACCGCAACGTCTTCTAATCCTATTACGGCTGATTTAGATCAGGACAGAATTAATAAGCAGATAGAAGCTTTAGATATTCGACGTGAGGAATATGACCGAAGAGAAGAAGATATTATAAAAAAAGAACAGTTGAATGATCAGATTGCAGCTGAACTTGCAAGTAGAGAAAAAAGTCAGGAAGAACGCGAAAAAACATTTAACCAAATGGTAAAACAGTACGATGATAAAAATGTAAACATAGAACAGATTGCTTCAAATCTGAACGGTATGCCTCCAAAGGCTGCAGTTGAAATTCTTCTTGCATTTGATGATCAAATCGTAATTGATGTTCTTCGCAAGGTAGAAGAAATTGCAACCCGTACTGGAACAGCTTCTATGGGTTCTTACTGGCTTTCTTTAATGCCTGCTGAGCGAGCTGCAGAAATACAGCGTAAAATGCTTAGTAAACCAGAATCTTTAGATTAACCCGATTTTTTGTCTGCATTTCTTCCTATGTTTATTGGAGGAATGGCCAATGCAGGCAAATCTAATACAAAACCTACAGTCCCAAGCTATTTTACAACCTCAAAATTTATCTGCTCAAACAGAAGTTAAAAGTAATGACAGACCTTCCTTTGATGATTTAGTTAAAGAATCAATGACTTCGGCAACACGAGAAGAAGTCAAAGATTCTAAAAATGAAACTAATCAAGAAGAAGTAAAAACCTTAAAAGATGAAACTGTTGTTGCAAAAAATGATGAGTCAGAAAAAGACTCAAAAAATACTGTAAAAGATGCAGAAAAAATTGATGCTAAAAAAGAAAAAATAAGCAACAAGACTTCTGGTTTAATAAAAGAAAATCTTGCAAAAAATATTCCTGAAAAAACTGTACATAATAAAGAAAATCAGAATGAACAGTTGAAGTTTGAAAAGTCTGTTTCTGTAAGAAAAGAAGAAAAATTAGAGCAAAAAGATGTCAAAAATTCAAAAAAGAATGAATTTGAAAAAAAACAGATTCATGAAATTGTTGAATTAGATACAAAAAATGCTGAAATTCTTGCTGCAAATCAGATTAAAAACGAAAATCAGGAAATTGATATTAAACAGCAGGAATTAGAATCAATTTTTGTAAATAATGATGAAGAAGAATTTTCTGTTAAAGAAAAAAAATCTGAACACACTTTTACTCTCGATAAAGAAGGTAAAATTATTGTTCATGATTTAAGAACTAAAACAGAAGAAAATACTTCTCAAGAAGAAAAAAAGACTTCTCTAAAAGTAACTGATGTAAAAGTAGAGTCAAAAAATTCTGCAGAAATTACAATGGAAGTAGCTTCAAATGTTCAGCAAAATGTTACTTCATCTAATGATCAGACTGCTGCAAGTTCAACAAGTAATTTTCAGCAAATGTTGACCAATCAAATACAACAAAATGCCTCTGACTTTGTAAAAGCAGGAAATATTCTTTTAAAAGATAATGATGCTGGTTCAATAAAATTGATTCTTCATCCGGAAAGTTTAGGAAATGTTAAGATTGATCTTCAAATTTCCGATAAGAATATTACTGGACGCATCGTAGTTGCTTCTGCTGAGGCATATAATGCGTTTAAGGATAGCACTGACAGCTTAAAACAGGCATTTATCAACAGCGGATTTGAATCTGCCGGGCTGGATTTGTCTTTTGCAGGTCAAGATGCTAATTCTAACCAGTTTACAAAGCGCGAACAGGATAATTCAAGCCAGTTTGTTTTACGACGGGGCTATGGAGATGTAAGCGATAATGCTGGATTTGAATACGAAGAGAATTTTGTTGAAATTTCTATGCGAAATTCTGTAAACATCGTAGCTTAAAAAACCGAAATTAGTTTTAGGCACCAGAAAGAAAGGTGTAAAAGTTTATTAAAACGGGAGAAAAGATATGGATACAACTATGTTGAATACAACAATGAGTTCCACAGAAAAGTTTGCTGTAGATAATGCGGTAAACAACTACAATAAGCAGATTGCAGTTGGTGGTCGCCAGCCTAGTCAGCAGCTTGGAAAGGATGATTTTCTTAAACTTTTAATTACACAGCTTTCTAATCAGGATCCTACAAGTCCAATGGAAGATACTCAGTTTATTGCTCAGATGGCACAGTTTAGTTCTTTGGAGCAAATGAAAAATATGAATGAGTCTTTTACAAAAATTACTAGCATGATTAATTCAAGTCAGGCAGCTAGCGTTTTAGGAAGAAATGTAGAGATTGATCTGGGCGATACAACTACAACTGGTACTGTGGAAGCAACAACAATGAGTGAAAATCCACAGGTTATGGTAAACGGTATGTACTACGATTTAAATAAAATCAAAGCAGTATACGGTAACTAGGGTTATAAGGCAGGTAAGAATATGATGAGATCACTTTATTCTGGTGTTTCTGGTTTGCAGAATCATCAGACAAGAATGGATGTAATTGGAAACAACATTTCTAACGTAAACACAACTGGTTTCAAACGTGGTCGTGTTAATTTTCAGGACATGATCAGTCAGCAGATTGCTGGAGCTGCAAAACCAACAGAAGAACTTGGTGGTGTAAACCCTAAAGATGTTGGTCTTGGTATGACTATTGCAACTATTGAACAGGTATTTACACAGGGAAACCTTCAGTCTACTGGTGTTTCTACAGACGTTGCAATCCAGGGAAATGGTTTCTTTATTCTTAAAAATGGAGAAGAAAGCTTCTACACCCGCAATGGACAGTTTGGTCTTGACCGTGATGGAACTCTTGTTAATCCTGCTAATGGTCAGCGTGTTCAGGGTTGGATGGCCGTTGATGTAAACGGTGAACAGATTGTTCGTACTTCTGCAACACCTACTGATTTAGTAATCCCAGTTGGTTCAAAAGATCCAGCTAAAGAAACAGCAAATGTTCTTTTTGCATGTAACCTTAACAAAAATACACCTGAAATTATGGAAGGTGCTTCTGAAAGCGATGTTTTAAAAGGAACATGGGCTACTGAACAGAAGATTTACGACAGTTTTGGTAATGAACACAATCTTACAGTTTCATTCCGCCGTGTAGCCGGAAACCCAAATGCATGGGAAGCTACTGTAAATGTTGACCAGAACAATGCAGATTTTACTCAGACAAGAATTGGTTTGGGTACAACAGACGGAGTTCAGAATACATTCATTGTTGAGTTTGACAATATGGGTGCTCTTAGATCAGTAACTGACTCTGCTGGAAATGTTTCTAATCCAGAAGGTGAAATTGTTCTCACAACATCTTATACTGTTCCAGAAGCTGAAGCTGATGAAAATGGAAATCCTGCCCGCCATTCATTTAACATCAACCTGGGAACTATCGGAAGTTTTAAGAATACAATCACACAGTCTGCATCTAAGTCGACAACAAAGGCATATAGTCAGGACGGATATACACTGGGATATCTTGATAACTTTAAGATTGACTCAAGTGGAACAATTACAGGTGTTTATTCAAATGGTACAAACCGTGTAATTGGACAGCTCGCTCTTGCAACTTTTGCTAACGATCGTGGTCTTGAAAAAGCAGGTGATAATACTTATGTAGAAACAAATAACTCAGGTCAGGCAAATATTGGCGAATCTGGTGTCGCAGGAAAAGGTAGCCTTCTTGCTGGTGCATTGGAAATGTCAAACGTAGATCTTTCTGAACAGATGACTGATATGATTGTTACACAACGTGGTTTCCAGTCTAATGCAAAAACAATTCAGACTGCAGATACATTGCTTGAAACAGTATTGAGCTTAAAGCGCTAATACTAAGATAAAATAGAAAAGGCTGTGTAAGGATTTTCTGACAGATAAAGCAGAAAACTTATACAGCCTTTTTTTATAATTAAAAAAGATTATAATTTAAATTCTGTTAAAAGACCAAAACTAAAATAATTAGAAACAATATTCCAGCTTGCATTTACACTTAATTCAGAATAAGGCATTTTAAAACCAATTCCACCGTAAACTGTAGGATTTAAGCATTCCATTGTCCATTGAAAATTATCAAAAGAGTTTGAATAGGAACCTGAACCACTGCCAGAAGAAATTTGCTCTGTCTTAAAAAAACCGCTTGTATATTCTGATAAGTAACTCCATGAATAATTTGAATTTGTAACTGCATATCTTACTCTTAGTCCTGCATATGGAACTAAGAAAAGGATTTTTTTTGAAACTTGAACCTGAGCAAAAAAAGTGTGAATCTGGCAATTCATATCAAAGTTTACTTCAGAACTTGTATACCCAGATCCATCACTTGTCTCAATATTTTTTCGAGTCAGATTAAAACTATGTTCCTGATTTGAATAAATATATCCAAGACCAAGGCTGATTTTTGGAAGTATAAATCCACCTTTACAAATTGCAAAGCGTAAATCTGCACCAAAAGTAGAAACATTATATGAATATTCAAAAGGTGTAATTGTAAATGTGTCCAATATATTAGGAATTGTAAAGGTTGCAAGTAAACCGATATCAAAAGGAAGATAAACTCCTCCGATTCTTGCATTTAGTGATGTTGTGGGTAATGGAATTTTTTCAGGTAATGTAAATTCTGGAATATTAAGAAACTGGGTAATAATAGAAGTTCCTTCTGGAATACTGATGGTATCGTTTATGTCATACTCGTAATCAATATTGTCCATCATATATTGAATTACAGTCGTAATATCTGTTGTATTAATAATTGTTGCCGAAATATTTAGTCCAGCACTAAAATGAGGAGGCACCGATGGAACCATTTTTCCGATATAGGCGTCACTTTCTGCAGTAAGCAAAAGTAAAGATTCCGGAAGATTATCAACTATTGTAGTCAATGCTTTATTTGCAGCATCATCAATTTCTTGCGATGAATGTTGTTCTGAATAAGAGAAAGAGCAAATGCACAATGCCATTAAGATTAATAAAAATTTTCGTTTAATGCTTAACATACAAGAACAGATTATAACATCTAAAAAACGGATAGGCAATTATTTATATAGAATAAAACTTTTTAAGATTAGCAATTTTGGATAAAAAAAAGCTTCTAACTTGCGTTAGAAGCTAAGTGCCACAGGTTGGAATCGGACCAACGACATACGGATTTTCAGTCCGGCGCTCTACCAACTGAGCTACTGCGGCGTTGATGTAATTAATATATTAAATATAAAAAAAAGAGTCAATAGCCCAAAGATTAATTTTTATAATTTTTTTCTTTTTAATCGAATAAAGCAATGTTATAATATTTTTATGAACTGGTTAATTATTGCAAAAGACGAATCACTATCAAATCTTAAAACAATTATTTCTTCAAAATATAAAGGCTCTGTTATTTATGAATGTAATTTTGATCCAGAACAGATAGAAAAACTTTATGAAGTTTTGCCTGTTATAACTAATTGTATTATAGATACTAATTCTATTGTTTCTAATAAATCCTTGAATTTTATTGTTGGATATATGTGTGGACAGGGAATTAGTTTGTATACCACGGCAAATGATCTGCCAGAAGAAATTTTGAACTTTGAAGATATACAGACTTTTACTGATATTGACACCCTTCAAAAATATGTAAAATCAAAATCTAAACAGATTAAAGAAGATTTACTTGCTGTTGAATCATACAATTATCTTTTTGAAAACGGAATTCCTTTTGATGCAGATAATTTTGCGCAACAAATTGAAAAGGGAAAATTTGAAATTTGTCAGTACTATTTAAACGCAGGAATGGATGTCAATGTTAGAGATAGAGACGGAACTCCTATGTTAAATATTGCTGCCCGAAGTGATAATCTTGATTTTGTTAAGTGGCTTATAAAAAATGGTGCAGATATAAAAGCTGTAAGTGTAGATCGAGGGTATACAGCTGTAATGGATGCTGTATGGCGTGGTAATAAGGAAATTACACAATACTTAATTCAACATGGTAGTGATTTAAATACAATTAGTAAAGAAGGTCAGACTATGCTTGTTCTTGCTGTCGGCGCTGATAAAAAAGATATTGTTCAAATGCTTGTTCAGAATGGGGCCGATCCCGATATTAAAGATGGAATGGGCATGAGTGCTTACGATTATGCACAACTTTTTAAGAAACAAGAAATAGTTCAAATCCTTGAAAAATATCACAAGGAATAATAGAATAACTCATCATGAAATTAAATAAAGATGAGCGTTTAATTATTGCTTTTGCTGGTGGTGGTACCGGCGGTCATATTTATCCTGGGCTTGCGGTTGCAGATTCTTTTAGGGCTTTATGTAAATCAAAAAATAAAGAATGTAAAATTTATTGGATTGGTAACTCTAAAGGAATGGACCGTAATATTGTAGAAAAAAGTACTGATGCAGACGGTAATGCAAGTGCTGATGTTTTTTACGGAATTCCTTCTGGAAAATTAAGAAGATATTTTTCTTTTAGAAACTTTTTTGACCTGTTTAAAATTTTTGCAGGCTTTGTTTCTTCGTTTTTTATTCTGTTAAAAATTAAACCTGATGTTCTTTTTTCTAAGGGTGGGTTTGTAAGTGTTCCTCCTTGTCTTAGTGCAAAACTTTTAAAAATTCCAGTGTACACTCATGAATGTGATTTTACACCAGGACTAGCAACCAAACTAAACAGTAAATCTGCAAAGCATATTCTTTTATCATACCAGGAAACTCAAAAGTTTCTTAGTTCAACGGCAAAAAATAAATCTATTGTAACTGGTAATCCTGTTCGACCTGTTTTTTATTCTCCAAATCCAAAAAAAGGAATGGACTTTTTAGGTATTCAAAATAAAACCAAACCTATATTAATGGTTGTTGGAGGAAGTCTGGGCGCTCGACAATTAAACGATCTCGTAAAGGACAATCTGGAGTGGTTATGCGAGAATTTTATTGTAGTTCATCAGACAGGTCAGAAAAATGCAGATCAGGTTGATAATAATTCTTCAGGTGTTAAGGCGGATTCTTATAAATCTTATCCATTTATATATTCAGAAATGCCAGATGTTCTAAGTTGTGCAGACATTATTGTTTCCAGGGCCGGTGCAAATTCAATCTGGGAGTGCGCTTCTCTGGGTAAGGCTATGATTTTAGTTCCTCTTTGCGGTAGTGGTACCCGTGGTGACCAGGAAGATAATGCCAGCTATTTTGAAGAAAATGGAGCTGCTTTTGTTCTTGCAAGAGAAAACGCAAATTCTGAAAATTTAAAAGAAGTTCTTATTAAATTGTTAGATGAAAATACAAGAGAAGCTTGTGCTTGTAAATCTAAAAATCTGGTTGGTTCTTCAAGACCTGCTGAAAAAATTGCAGAATTGCTGTATAATGAGATAACAGATTAAAATAGGAAAAGAAAATGACATTTGCTCCAATAGATGCAGTATTTTTACTTCTAATACTAATTTTCGCGATTATTGCCTGTGTAAAAGGTTTTTTAAAAGAATTATGCAGTAAAGTTTCTATTATAGCAGGTATTGCACTTGGAATTTTATTAACTCCAAAACTAGAACCCTTTGTGTCAAAGGTGGTTCATAAAGAAATTTTTTCTAAAATAATTTCTTTTTTGTTAATTTTTATTCTTGTGTTTCTTTTGGTTTTAATTGTTCAGCACATTTTATTAAAGGTGTTTTCAGGAGAAATTATGCAGGGCTTGGACAGAACTCTGGGTTTTGTCCTTGGCGTTATAGAAGGTCTTGTTATTGTAGTTTGTATTCTTGCTTTCTTAAAAGTTCAACCATGGTGGGATAGTGCTACATTAATAGAAAACAGTTTCTTTAATAAAATCCTTGGAGGTCTTGTTTCCATTCCTCAAAATTATATGGCAGGTTCAAACGCCTGATGTACGAGAATTTACTTTATCAACATGTAGTAAAACAACTTTCTCAAGATTTTAAAACCGGAACTTTACCTGGTTCTATTTTATTTAGCGGACCTCAAAATACAGGTAAATTAACCTGTGCTCTCGAAACTGCTAGAATTCTTTCCTGCACAGGTAAAAAAACTGGATACTGGCTTTGTGATTGTCCAGGATGTATGCAGCATAAAGCCATGGTTAATAACAATTTAATTCTTGCAGGTCCAAGAGACTGTACACCAGAAATCCATGCCGCTGCCTTTTCTTTTCTTAATGCTTTAGAAAATAATTCTTCTTATCTTGAAGCATCCAGATACTTTTTTATTAGAAGTGTACGTAAGTTAACTTTGCGTTTTAATCCCGTTTTATGGCAGGGAGACGACAAACTTTCAAAAATCGCAAATATTATTTCTGGAATTGACGAAGAACTTGAACCTATAGATTTTCCTCATCAACTACCTGATTTGCAGACTATTCAAAAATCTTGTAAAAAAATTGAAGATTTATGTACTAAACTTGAAAGTGATTTTTTGTACGACTCAATTCCAATCGCACAGGTTAGAAATATAAGCAGTTGGGCCAGATTAAAATCAGTAGAAGGTAAAAAAACAATTATTCTTGAAAACGCAGACAGAATGCTTGAGAGTGTCAGAAATGCACTTCTAAAGATTCTGGAAGAACCTCCAGCTGATACTGTATTTATTCTTACCACAAACAGAAGAAATGCTGTTATGTCTACAATTCTTTCAAGGGTAAGAACATATCAGTTTAATGAAAGATCTCTTGTCCAGCAAAAAGATGTTTTGAACAGGGTTTTCCATAAAATTGATTTTGAAGGTTCAATAACTGATTACCTGCTTACATATTTGCCTGTAAAAGGTGATTTTGTTAGAAATTTGGCAAATGAGTTTTTTAAGACAGTTGTTAATGGTGGAATTCCTGACATTTCTCAAATTATAAAAGACTGTAAAAACTTTGATCCTCGAATACTGTTTAAGATTTTTTTAGATGGAATCGTTTTAACTCAAAGAGGATTACTTTCTTCCCCTGCAGGTTCTCAAGCTTCTGTAGAACTTGTAAAAGCAATTCAGCAATGCTGGAACGGGGTTTCTGTTTATAATCAATCGATTTCTTCTGCATTAGAATTGCTCGTGCGGGATATGCACAAAATCAATAAATTGCATGGAAATGTTTTAAAATGCGTGAATTTGTAAATCAGGTAATAGACAGACTTCCAAGACTTTCTGATGATCAGGTAAGACAGGTTTTAAAAGCCGTTGCAAGCGAACAAAATATGCTTTCTGCGGTTATAGATTCCTTACCCACGGGAATTGTAATACTGGATACAAACTGGTATGTAAAAACTACTAATAAAGCTGCAGACAGATTTCTTTTTTCAGGCGGCCTAGACGAAAATTCCCTTGAAAAAGATCCAATATGGCATTTTGTTGTTGAAAAAGAAATATGCGATTTTATCAAAAATTGTGCAAAATCTGAGAGGGGTAATGTAACAGAAGAATTTACTGTTGCGACCTCTGATGGATCTGCTCGTTTTTTGACTGTAACAATCTTTCCTTATGCTGATCAAAATGAAATTTGTGGATATATCATTTTAATTGAAGATATTACTCAAAAGAGAACAAAAGAAGTTTTGGTTCGCCGTATGGAAAATATGGCCGGACTTACAAATCTTGCTGCAGGAATGGCCCATGAAATTAAAAATCCATTGGGAGCAATTTCTATTCATATTCAGTTAATTCAGAGAGCTCTAAAAAAGGCCAGAGAAGGCGAAGGCCTTTTACCGGAAAAAAAGTTTTTAGAAGACCATCTTGATGTTGTAACTGAAGAAATCGATGGTCTTAATAAACTTGTGATGGATTTTTTATTTGCAGTTCGTCCTGTAAAAGCAAATTTAATGTTATGTGATGTAGGAAAAATTCTATCTAATATAGTAGATTTTTTTACGCCAGAATTTAATCGGTCCAAGGTTAAAATGGAACTGTCCCTTGCTGAAAAACCAACTAGGGTTTTAATTGACGAGAAGCTTTTTAGAGAAGTGATTATTAATATCTCTCAAAATGCTTTTGCAGCAATCAAATCTCAATTTCCGGAATGTGCAGAACCTGATCCAGACAGTTCAATTATGCCAGGTGTTGTTGAATTTACAACAACAGTAAAAAACGAAAAACTATATTTAACAATAACGGATAATGGCTGCGGTATGGATGATCAAACTGTAAGCCGAATTTTTGAACCGTATTTTACCACCAAGGCAAATGGTACAGGTCTTGGTATGACAATGGCATACAAGATTATTAAAGAGTTTAATGGTGATATACAGGTTTCTTCTAAATTAGGTAAAGGAACCTCTTTTACAATAACAATTCCAATTCCACAAACGGAAACAAAATTATTAAGTGGAGGCTCTAAATGAAATTTACAATCCTGGTAATTGACGACGAAGAAAATATTCGTAACGGGCTTGCCGCCAATTTTGAGATGGAAGATTACAATGTTAAAACGGCTTCCAACGGAAAAGAAGGGCTTTCTTTAATTGCAAAAGGCGACATAGATTTAGTAATTACAGATTTACGAATGGATGGAATTAGTGGTGAAGAAGTCCTAAGAAAAGTTACAACTGAAACTCCTGGAATACCTGTAATCGTTTTAACTGGTCATGGTAGTATTGATGCTGCTGTTGATGCAATGAAAGACGGGGCATACGACTTTTTAACAAAACCTCTTAATCTCGATCAACTAAATGTAATTGTAAAACGTGCGTTAAAGGGAAGAGAACTTTCTTTACAACATACAATGCTAAAAAAGGAACTTGATGATGTTCATTCTTTTGGAAAAATGATTGGTAAAAGTTCTGAAATGCAAAAACTTTTTATGAATATCCAGAAAGTTGCTCCATCCCGGGCGAGCGTTCTTGTTACCGGAGAAAGTGGTGTAGGTAAAGAACTTGTTGCTCAGGCAATACATTCCCTGTCTCCTCGTAAAGATAACGCTCTTATAAGTGTTAACTGCAGTGCTTTAAGCGAAACATTACTTGAAAGTGAACTCTTTGGACATGAAAAAGGTGCTTTTACCGGAGCAGAATCCCTAAAAAAAGGTCGATTTGAACTTGCTCACGGAGGAACAATTTTCCTTGATGAAATTGGAGAAATCAGTCTTGCCACTCAGGTTAAACTTTTGAGAGTTTTGCAGGAAAGAAAATTTGAACGGGTAGGAGGGGAGCAAAGTATTGAGGTCGATGTTCGAGTTGTAGCTGCTACAAATAAAAATCTGGAAGAAGAAGTTAAAGCCGGAAGATTTAGAGAAGATTTATACTATCGACTGAATGTTGTTCATCTTACGGTTCCGCCTCTAAGAGATAGAAAAGATGATATTCCATTGATTGTAGATCATTATCTTTCTAAATTTGCACTAGAAAATGGGAAACAAATTTCAGGAATAGACTCTAAGGCTCGTTCAGCACTGTATAAATATCAGTGGCCTGGTAATATTCGCCAGCTTGTAAACTGTATTGAAAGTGCCGTTGTAATGTGTTCTGGTAATGAGATTAAACTTGAAGATTTACCGCCATCTGTAAGCGAATATACCGCTGAAGAATCAATTTCAATTCCTTTGGGAATTACTCTTGATGAGGCTGAACGCCTTATCATTGAACAAAACCTTGCAATTAACAAAGGAAATAAATCTAAAACTGCTGAAATTTTAGGAATAGAAAGAAAGACCCTTTCTAGAAAACTAGGAGAATAGATTTTTTTTAATTTTCGCAAAAGCTTCTACTACTTGTTGAGTTTTTTGAGCAGCTGTTTTTTGAACTAAATTAAGTTTTGGAACATTATCGGGATGATATTTTTTTAAGAGTTTGTGGTAATTTTCTTTTATTAATTCAAAGTCATCTGTAGGTTCAAGCCCCAGTACTGTAAACTCATCCTTATAAACGTAAAAATTTTGAGGAATTATTTTCTTTTCATTTTTTCTTCTCTCTTTTGGAAATTCGTTTTTATCAATTGCTTCTTTTAACAAATCTCCAAGTTTATCATATGAGCTCATCAGATTACGGTTCCGTTTGGTATATAAGCCCCTTTGCGAATAACAATAATCCCGTCTGCACAGTAAAAATTTCCATGATCCCCATTTTCGTAAATTCGACCATCCATATTGATTCTTACATTGTCGCCGATGTGTGCATTTTTATCGATTATAGTTTTTCTGATGCTGCAGTTTCGTCCAATACCCAGGTCAGGTTTGTTTTCTTCTCTGTTTTGCTGACGTTCATCTTTTGTTTCGTAAAAGTCTGCACCCATCATAACAACATGGTCAAGATTTGTTCCCCCTTCAATTACAGAACGTAGACCAATTATGGAGTGTTTAATTGTTGCATCTGTTATGATACAACCTTCGCTTGTTAAGCTGGATTCAATAAAGGCTTTGTTAATTTTTGATGGCGGAAGATTTCTTGGGTGTGTATAAATCGGTTCATCTTCATCATAAATGTTAAATTCTGGGTCGATACAAGTAAGTTTAATGTTTGCTTCGTAAAAACTTTTAATTGTTCCGATGTCTTCCCAATAACCGTCAAATAAATAAGAATTTACTTTGTGATTTTTTACGGATGCAGGAATAACTTCTTTTCCAAAATCTTTAGAATCGTTTGCATTTAATACTTCTTCCAGCGTTTTAGCATTAAATATGTAAATACCCATTGAGGCAAGGTATTCTTTTTCGTGCGGGATGTCCTTTTTTAAGGATTCTGGAATTTTCCATTTTGTTAAATCTTCATCAGGAGAAGGTTTTTCTTTAAAATCAAGAATCTTGCTCTCTCGATTGATTTTCATAATACCATAGCGGGAAGCATCGCTTCGATTTACGGCAGTAGATGCAACAGAAATATCAGCTTTAGATTTAATGTGATAATCCAGAAATGCTTTTAAATCCATGTGGTAAAGCTGATCGCCACTAAGAATCAAATAGTGAGTTGGATTTTGAATGGTAAAATGTTGAAAACTTTTTCGAACACTGTCTGCTGTTCCCTGATGAAATGAATCATTTTCCAGGGTTTGTTCAGCTGCAAGAATTTCTACAAATCCTGAAGAAAAGCGGTCAAAGTTGTATGAGTTTGTGATATGGTGATGCAAAGAAGTTGAATTGTACTGAGTTAAAAGATAAATTTTCTTAAAACCTGAATTAATACAGTTTGAAATCGGGATATCTACTAGACGATATTTTCCGCCAAAAGAAACTGCGGGCTTAGAACGTTCTTTTGTTAATGGAAAAAGTCTGGTTCCTTTTCCGCCCCCTAAAATAAGACATACAACTCTAATTTTTTTTCTATCTCTTTGCATAATATGATTATAACTCACTTTCAGGTTATTTGCATAAAAAAAGATTATTTTCTAAACCTCTTTTTTTTTTTTTTTTTAATTTAAATGAGCATTTTTAGATGCGGTGGGAAAATTATTTTATAGGGGTACAAAAATGATTCGTGGATGGTACACTGGCGCAAGTGGCATGAATGCACAGCAAAACCGGCTGGATGCAATTTCAAATAATCTTGCAAACGTAGATACTGCAGGGTATAAGAGAGATATTACTGTAAGTAAGTCTTTTTCTGAGCTGCTTTTAAGAAGAACTAATGCAGATGGAGTTTATAAAACTCCTGTTGGTTCTGCAGATTCTATGCCAATAATTGGAAAATTAGGGCTCGGCGTAGAAACAAATGAAAATTACACAGATTTTGCCCAAGGCTCGTACCGGGAAACAAACTCAAATATCGATTTTGCATTTGGCGGAAAGGGGTTTTTCGCAGTTCAGACCCCATTTGGTGAACGATATACCAGAGACGGAAACTTTTTTATAGGAAAAGAAGGAATTCTTGAAACAAAGGATGGTTATCCAGTTCTTGGTGAAAATGGTTATATTCATGTAACCGATGATAAATTTAAAGTAAATGAAGATGGTATGATTTATGCCTCTGAAGATAATGAACTTATTGACCGTTTTAAGGTTGTTCGTTTTGATGACGAACGCTATTTGAAAAAAATGGGTTCTAATTTTTATGAAACAAATGACATTGCAGGACCTGCTCATATTGCAGAAGGCAAAGAAAGGCCAAAGTTTATTCAGGGCTTTCTTGAAACATCCAATGTAAATGTTGTAAACGAAATGGTTCAGATGATAGAAGTAAACAGAGCATATGAAGCTAATCAGAAAACAATAACATCTGAAGATACAATGATGGGTACCCTTTGGTCAAAGGTTGCAGTTTATAACGGCAGATAGTAGAGGAGAAGCAGAGCAATGGTAAGAAGTCTATGGACAGCCGCAACAGGAATGAACGGCCAGCAGTCAAATATTGATGCAATTTCTAACAACCTTTCAAATGTTAATACAACAGGTTATAAACAGCAGCGAGTAGAATTTGAAGATTTAATTTATCAGGATATAAAACTTGCCGGAACACCTGCAACAGAAGATACTGTAACTCCAGTTGGAATTCAGCAGGGAAGCGGTGTAAAAATTGCAGCTACTCAGCGAATTATGAAGCAGGGATCTTTACAAAATACAGGTGTTGATACTGATATTGCTATCGTTGGTGAAGGATTTTTTAGAGTTCAGAAATATGATGGCTCTTATGCTTATACTCGAGACGGTAGTTTTAAGGTTGATTCAAACGGTCAAATTGTTAATTCTAATGGGCTTAGAATGCAACCAGAGATAATTTTACCTGAGGGATATGATGTATCTACAATGAATATCAGCGTGGATGGTCGTGTAAGCGTAAAAGTAAATGGTGGAAACGAACCTGTTGATGTAGGACAGATTCAGTTATACAGATTTCCTAATGCCGTAGGTCTTCAGGCAGATGGAGATAACCTTTTTGTTGAAACTAACGCCAGTGGACAGGCAATTGCCGGTCGTCCAGGTTTTGAAGGAATGGGAACTACTCGTCATAAGTTCCTTGAAATGTCTAATGTTTCTGTTGTAAACGAAATGGTACAGATGATTGTAGCTCAGCGTGCTTACGAGTTTAACAGCAAGGCAATCCAAACAAGCGATAATATGTTAAGCACAGCAGTAAATTTAAAACGATAAAAAAAATTAAATAGTTTTCTTCATATTTAACACTGTCAGAACCCCTCTGACAGTGCTTTTTTTTTAAGTTTGGTTTTTATATTCCGATAATATAGTAAGAGCTTTATGAGGTTTTTATGAATATTGGTTTGATTAATTCTTATAGCGGTATTACAAATGGTAATGGTGCCTTACAGGCAAGTAAAATGAACGGTGATAAGGCAAAATTCAGTGAACTTTTAGAAACTTTGTCTTCTTCTCAAGTTGCAGAACAGGGAAGATTAAACGGAGATTTTAAAACTGGTTTTGCAGGAACTTATACCGCAGAAAGTGAAACTCATACACTTGCACGAGGTGCGGCTGCAAACCAGGCAAATGATCATGTAAAATCAAAGACTATTGATAAAACCTCAAAACTATACGAAAAGTCAATGGAACTTGAGAGCTACTTTGTTAAACAGATGTTGAGCGAAATGCGTAAAACCGTTAACAAAAGTGCTCTCGGTGGAAATGATTTTGCAGGCAAAATGTACGAAGATATGCTCTTTGACGAATATGCAACTTCTATGACTAAGAACGCTGGTTTTGGCCTTGCAGATCAGATTTACTTAAGTCTTGCACAGTAAGAACTCGTAATTTTTTTGTCCAGGTAGAAGAAGCTTCTTGTAAAACTCCTTTTATCTGAACTGTTTTACCATTTAAGCGTCTTAGTTTCCATTTTAAGGTCAGTTTTTTTACTTCAAGCACAAATGTTACTTTTGAACGGGACGACGGATTTTCGGTCAGAACAAAACTATTTTTGTTTGCCAACAATAATCCTGTTACGGTTTGCTCTGTGCCTACATATTCCTGTGATAAATAAGAATGATTCTGAACAACTGGCATCTTATCGGCCTTTTTAAGTATTAGCTCGTTAGAAAAAATCGAAGTTGTGATAAAAAGACCTATAAAACATAAAACAATAGTTTTTTTATTCATTTTTATTCCTGTAATTATTCATTAAACCAGTCTTTAATTAAGTCTGTCCACTTTGAATTCTTACCAAAGTCAAGTTCATTTTCATACCAGTCTTCAAAACTTTCATAAAGATAGGTTTGACCATTTAATGTTTTTGGTACCCATACAGAACAATTTATTGTTAGTCCAAAACCTGAACTTGTACCAAAATAAGAGGAACTATCATAAGCAGAGTATTTTTCGGAATTAATTTTGTAATAAGTAGGCTTTAAATAACCATCGCGCCAGCATGCAATCAAGGCGTTGTTTAGGCTAGATGTTACATTGTCGCACTTTGTATATAATTCCGACCAGGCTTCTTCTGTATAAAATGATTTCATTTTAAATATCATAAAACCTAAATCTTTTAAGCAGCCAAAAGTTCCTTCGTAATATAATGGATTTCCGGCAAGTGCTGTATAAAGTTTTATTGCTTCTCGACGGCTGATAAATTCTGCGCCCTCAGGAGCTTCTGTCGTATCATAATAGTATTTTCCGTCTTCACCAAGAATGTAGTAATAACCATCTGAATCTTTTTTAATACTTGTGTCTTGTGTATTATCGTTAAGAATAAGAGTTGCAAGTTCATCTACAGCGAGTTTTACATCATTAATTTTTGATAAATCAATAAATGATAAAGTTGAACAGTTTGTATTTATATAAGAAACATATTTTTTCGCTTCAGTGTTTGAAACTGCTGAACTGTTAACTCCATTTTGAGTAAAGAAATTAGTCCAATAAGTGGAATCCTTCTCATAATCAGATTTATAAGAATAAACCAGGTCTGATCCTATTTCTTCAATTGATTCACCAGTTTTCAATGAACTTATAAATTTTGTATAGTCAAATCCTAATCCCGGAATATTGTTTGGTGAACCAATATAATATTCAGCATAATCCTTTAATTCATAGCATTCTTCTAATGAGCCTCCAAGACAAACATCTTCCATAATCATTGTAAGTTTGTTGTCTTCTCCAAAACCGCATGCTTTTAATGCTTTTGATACATCAGAAGTTTTTAAGAAACTTTGTCCTCCACTTGATTCATCCCAGCACATAGAACGGCGGCCATATTCTTTATTGTACAAAGATACAGAACGAGGACCACCTCCGTGGTTAGAGAATTGAAGAATGGTATGATCAGCAGAATAATTATCATTTACCCAGTTAATAAAGTTTTCAAGAGTCTGCTCGCTACTCATATCTACTTCGTTATCTGTAATCCAGCTTGCAAATTTAGTATAATCTTTTGTTTTTGATGATAAGTTATAAGTATTATCGATTGAGTAGGTATTTAGATTGTCTTTTCCTAATTCTAATAATTTAGTTGCTGCAGTGTTCTTGAAATAAGAAGTTTCTCCGGTTTCGTTACCTTTTACAAAATCCCAGCCATCCCATAGAGCAACAACTTTAACAGAATCAGTTTCAGATAATTGGTAAAGACCATATTCAGCTTCGTTTAAGTCAATATAAATTGGATCATTAAGATTGTTATCACCATCCAGATACATGAGAACGAGCCATTCTGATTTTGTTACATCACATTGGATGTTTAATTCTTTATATGATTCTAAAATATCATCATAGTTTGAAATATAATAAATCTTAATGTTGTAGGTATGACCATTGGTCAGACCTGTCAGTTCAACCAAATTGGTTTCAATATCATTGATTGTTACTGCTGTTGCTTCTGCATTATCGTTGTCAAGATATACAATTTTTATTTTATTGTTACTAGAATTTGCCCAATTTAAATGAATGGAATTTTTGTGGGCTTTATATTCCAGATTTGTAACAGTTTTTGTTTTATATGCTGCCTTAAGAGTGATATCTTTGGTAATTGGTTGTTCTATATCAAATTCAACGGATGAATCAGAAATATAGAAGTGAGAAAAAAGGACTTCATCTTGGTAATCAGATTTTATATAAGGTTCATAAAAATAACTTATTTTTTCATCAACGGATACATGGGTTGTATAACTGTTTTCATTATTTTTATGACCATAGACTCCATATTCATAGATAATACGGCAATACTTTGATGTATCAACTTCAACTATTGATTCTCCAAGAGACATTCCTTCAGAATCCAAAGATTCAACTTTATAAACTGAAGTGCCTCCAGTATAATCGTAATCATAATAAGAAGTTTCAGATTTATCGCTAATGTTACTGATTAAGGTGTAATTCTCATCTTCCAATCTATAGATATTTAGACTTTTTATTGTTGAAGATTTCCAGTCATTCCACGTTATTTTTGTATATGATTTTGAAGAAACAATACCTTCTAATCCTTCAACAGGTCCGCTCTCATTTGTTTCAGTTTCTATTGTAAGGGTTTTTAGTAGTTTATAACTGTTATAACATTTAAGAGTAAATGTTATACTTGAATTTGCAGGAAGCTTATTTATTTCAATTGTAATTTTTTCATTGCCATTAAAACTAGAGGATTTTATGTATTTGTTAGTGTCAATTGAACTGTTTTCTAAGGTGTAGTTGTCATATCTAGAGTCATTGTCCCACTCTAAATTTGCAAAAGTCATACCTTTTTTCGTTACTGTAAAATTTAAATTGTCTATTTCGGCACGAATTGTAACTTCGGAACTATCCCAATGCTCATCTTTTGAATTATAAGTTACAAGTTTGTAGGTATAAGTTTCATTTTTGATTATATCTTTGTCAGTATAATATGAATTTGAAAGAAGTGTAGAAGATTCTACGTCTAATTTTGTATATTCTCCATCTTGTGTTTTTCTATATAATTCAAGTTTGGTAATGTCGGATCCAGCAAGAGTTTCCCAAGATAGAAATATATTGACGTTACTGACAGATGCTGTAAAGTTTTCTGCAGGTCCTTCCGCATTTGTTGTAAGTTTAAGTGTAGAATATGCCTTTTTTAAATTATCAGCATAACCATACAAGGAAATTTTGTACTCAGTATCAATGTCTAGATTTTTTAATGTTTGTTCATAAACTCCATCATTACTTGTTAAATCTGATGAAGATAAGGTAACTGTTATATCATCAAATTGGATTTCATATTTATCATAATTTGAGTTTTCGTTCCAGAAAAGGGTAGCCCAAGTCATACCTGTTTCTTTAACACAAAAATTCTCAATTGTTTCGTATGTGTCTTGTGGTGCTGGTGTTTTTGTACTTTGAGGATTTTCACAACTGAAAAGTGTAAAAATCAATAATGATGATAATAGTAGTGACGTTTTTTTCATATAAACAATCTCCCTATAATTATTTTTTCTTTATCTTTATATTAATATTTATGTATGGTCAATAGGAATATAACTAAATTTTTACCGAAATAATAAAAATTTATAAAAATATATGATAATATTGATGCATGAATAAAGAATTTTTAAAACCAGATCAAATTGGAAACGTAATAATAGAAAATCTAAAAAATTCAAAGACAATTTTTGTTTTTTCAACAGATATTTGCATGAATACCTGGGCTGAATGGTGTATTAAAAATTCAGATATAACAGGCATAAACGCTATTGCAATGAATCAGTTTATGGCCTGGGATACATTTAAGAAAGAATATGTAGTTGCCAGAGAGGATAATAAACAGGCAATTCCTTCGATTTTGCGTAAGGTTTTTATAAATGATCTTTTGTCACAGAATGCAACGCTAGTTAAAGAAGGTAAGGAACCAATCTTTAGTTCTGTAATAAGTAAAAAATATGCAGAAGAGGCATATTCCTTTGCCGACTGGCTCAGTTCCAGTTTGAGTTCATTGAAAATCTGGTATGATCGTTTTGTTCCATGGGCAGAAAAAAATCCAAAACTTGTAGATGCTGAAGATAAAGATTACCTGACCTTATATAAGAAATATGTTGAGTTCCTGGGGGATAATATGTTTGAGCCTTCCTGGACCAATGCAGATTTTAATAATAACGAAAACGAATTTTTTATATTTTTCCCGGAACAATTCAGCGATTTTGATGAATATAAAGCTTTGCTTTCAGAAAGTAAAAATGTGCATATTTTCAATGTTCCAAAAGACTCATCAGTTCCTCTTACAGTATACAAATACTCAGATGCAAGAAAAGAATTACGAAGAACGGCTTTATATTTACGGGAATTAAACAAAAAAGGTGTTGATTATAGGGATATTGCTGTTCATGTTCCAGAATTAAAAACTTATGAACCGTATATTAAAAGAGAATTTACAAATTATTGTATTCCTTTTGTACTTAGAGCTGGACAAAGCCTTACAGTAAATAATGCAGGTTCAATTTTTGAAAATTTCAGTTCCTGCTATAAAAATCAATATGATTACGATTCTGTTAGAAGTGCCTTATCAAATTGTTATGTGCCGTGGAAACTCAAAGACGTCAATAGGAATCTGATAAAAATCGGGCAGGAGCTTCATGTTATTTGTAATTATGATGAATCAAAAGCACAGGACAACTGGCTAAAAGCTCTTAAAAATACTTCGACCACAAATGAAAGAGAGTTCAATTTATATAAAGCTTTTAGAGATTATGTTGATTCAATGTGTGCTGCAAAGTCTTTTAAAGAGATTTTACAGCTCTGGTTTGCTTTTAAATCCCAATTTTTGCAGGAAGATGGCTTTGACGAGAAAGCTGACTTAATTTTAAGCCGGTGTATTAAGTGCTTAAATGACCTTATATTGATTGAAGAAGACTTTATTGGGCCTAAGTCTCTAAAAATAAATAATCATTTTGACTTTTTCTTAAATGAGCTAAGACAGACACAGTATACTCCTCAGGAAAAAAATACAGGTATAAATATATTTGATTATAAAGTAGCAGCTTGTTCGGCTTATGATTATAATATCGTCTTAAATTGTTCCCAAACGGCCGTTTCTGTTGTGTACAAAAAACTTGGCTTTTTAAACTCTCAAAAGCGTCAAAATCTGGGACTTTCAGAGTCAGATGGAACCAGCAAAGTTTTTCTTGAGCTTTATCAAAAATTTAATGAAAAAAATCCTGATTCAACAATTTTTTCTTACTGTGAAAATTCCTTTTCAGGATATTCTATTCCTCATAATTGTTTTGTTTCAGAAAAATCAAGTGAGGATTTTGCTTTTCTAGATGCAGATGATTTTATTTTAAACGAGGAAAAAGCTTTTCTTGACCTTTCAAAGTCAGATAATAAGGAAAATAAGGAATTTGCCTTAAAAGCTTTGTCTAATGCTCAGATTAAACAGTTTAATGTCTGGAAATCCCATTGTGCAGAAAGTACTTCAAACGGTCAGATCGATTATTCTTATCTTCAAGAAAAAATTAATGAAGTTTTAACTTCAAGAAAAATTAATGGCGTATCTCAGGAAATTTTAAAGATTACCCAGAGTGATATGGCCGATTTTTTCCCTTGTCCTCGAAAATGGATTTTGGGAAGAGTTATAAATTTAAAAGACGAAAGCCTTGAAGCTGTTCTTTTTAATAATTTTGACCAGGGAAATATAAACCATAAAATTCTTGAGTTATTATTTGACGAATTTAAGCAAAAAGATTTAGAACTACCGTTGGTTTTAGATGACGGAACTTTTGGAGAAAAAGAAAATCTTGTTAATGATATGATTTGTTCTAACGTAGATAAGGCAATTCATTCTTTTGATATGGATTTTAAAAATAGTCCAATCGTGATGGAGGTTTTGGAAAGTCAAAAAGAAGGTTTTGCAAAAGTGATTAGAGATTTTCTTTCTAGAATCTGCGAATCTCAAGAAAAAAAAGGTTATGCCGGATATAAAGTTTATTCTACCGAGCAATGGCTTGGTACAAAACCTCATAACAAAGATTATGCTTTTTGTGGAAAAATCGATTCAATTCTTGTGGGCCCGAATGGAGAAATTGCTATTATCGATTATAAAAATACCGCTGTGCCTCCGCGTAAAGATTGTATTTATGATGAAAATACTTCATCGTTAAAAAACTTTCAGTGTCCGCTTTATGTTACGATTTGGAATTTATCAAAGGAAGGATGTCCTGTATCTTCAATGGATTTTCAGTCTATAACAAAGGATGATCGAACTCTTGTAATTTCTGAAAAAGAAAGAAAACCTCGGGAAGGATATTATTATCCTGAGGAATACCAGCCAACCTTAGATGTTTTTAATGAATATTCCGATTTGTTTTATGAAAAAGTTACCAATCTTAAATTGAGTCCGGTTTCTTCTTCTCAAATACCACAGGAAGTTGTAGATAAATATACAGATTGTCAAAACTGTAGTTTTAAAACAATTTGTAGAACCACATATTCGGTTGCATCCCGAAAAATATAAAAAAGATTAACGATTTGGAGAACAAAATGCAGGAATTACATAGTAAATATTCATATTTAGATTATCTTGAACGGCCTCTTGATCCTCAGCAGCTGGCTGTTTGCTGTAGAACAGATAATTCAATTGTTGCGGCGGGAGCAGGTTCTGGTAAAACTCAGGTTCTTGCTACTCGATTTGCATGGTTATGTATGGAATTTGATGATATAACAGCTGATTCAATTCTTACCCTTACTTTTACCAAAAAAGCCGCAAACGAAATGTATTTCCGTATTTATAAAACCCTAAAAAGATTTTCTGAGGCTCCTGAAGATATAGTTCCTGAGCGTCAAAAAAAGAATGCCTTAAAAGCCCTTGAATCTTTTTCAAAGGTTCATATTCAGACTCTTGACAGTTACTGTGGAACTATCGTAAGACAAGGAGCCAATCGCTATGGAATCAGACCTGATTTTACTACAGGTCAGGCTCAAAAAGATATTTATACAAAGGCTCTTTCTTTCGTTTTGAAAAATATTAATAATCCTGGTATACAACATTTTGCAAAACCCGGAAAAATTCAGGAATTTGCAGAAAAGTTTTTTGGAACATTAATAATCCAAAATACATCAATCGCATGTGAAAAAGATTATTTTACAAGTAAATTAAAAATCCAAAAGGAACAAATTGTAAATGAATGGAATAATCTTGTTACAAGCACAAAAGACGGATCTCTTCTTGATATTTTAAATAATTTATCAGTAGCTTTTGAAGATCCTGATGTAAAGGATTATATAAAAACAAATGAGGCGTTAACTGGAGTTTATGAGAGTTTAACTTCACCTTCTAAGCCTGAACTTAAGGTTTTACAAATTGAAAAGGTTTTTGATTCTCATAATACAGAAATTCTTGAATATATTAATTCTGTCCATAAATGGTTAAGTGATATTTCTTCCTTTAGAAGATCACCCAAAAAACTTGCCATGATTCAAGTTATTAATGAAAGTCGAGATAAAATAAAGGGGGAAAAGGGATCCTCTGATTCTATTTTAAAAACGATTCTTTCCATTTACTCATACATTCAGGATTATGAATACATTGTACAATTATTTTCTTTATTAGATGAATTTACACAGGAAATTAACCGTTATAAACGAATTTCAGGCCAGCTTTCCTTTAAAGATGTATCTGAAATGGCGTTAAAAATACTTATAGAACAAAAAGATATTCGAACACAGGAAAAACAAGCTTACAAAAAAATAATGATTGATGAATTTCAGGATAATAATGGTAAAAACCGTGACTTGTTATTCCTTTTAAGTGAAAAACCTGATGTTTTTACAACAATTTCTAATCCAGATGACAGTGACGAATTACACCGCCTTTTAATTAATCAGATTGTTAAAGACAAACTATTTTTTGTTGGGGATGAAAAACAGTCTATTTATAAATTCCGTGGTGCGGATGTTGCCGTTTTTAATCAACTTAAGGATGATTTAATAAAGATTAATGGTCCGGAAAGTAGTCTTTACATGATTTATAATTATCGTTCTGCTCCATCTCTGCTTTCTTCTTTTAATCAGATTTTTGGAGGCTGGAAGGCTAGTGATAATGATTTTGTAAATCTTAAGGAAAAAAATAGAATTTTTTTACCGGATTCAAGCGAGTCATTTGAAGCTTTGTATCCAAAGAATTCTGTCGCTCGTTTTGTAGATAAAGATCATAATGAAGTGCCTCCTGTTCAATTAAATGATTCCAATATTCATGCCAGTATAGATATCCTTTTGTCTAACAAACAGTTTAAAGATGACCTTGAAAAAAAATTAGTTTTAAATGAAAAAAATCAAACTGCTTATTATCTGGCAAAGAAAATTTCTTCTCTTGTAAAATCCGGAGTACCTTACGATAAAATTGCAATTCTTGATAAAAGTCGAACAAATCGTGATGTAATAAAACTCTGGTTAGAGCGGTTTGAGATTCCTTATAAACTTGATGAGCAGACAGATATTTTTAACGATGGACCTGTAAACGATATTTACAATTTTTTACGACTCTGTATTTATCCCTCTGATCAGCTGGCGATGGCAACTTATTTGTGTTCACCTTTTGCAGGCTTTTCTGAACAGGAACTGGAACAGGTTTTAATCTATGCTTCTTCTTTGACCTCTGAAAATACTCTCATCATACAGCAAAAATTTGGAATCAATAGTGAATTAAGCTTAAAATTTAAGTCAGCCTGCGATTTTTATATGGAACAGCAGCCACTTATTTTGAGCAGACCGATTTGTGATACATTGAACTTTTTATGGTACGAATGTGGATACAGATATGAAACGATGCTAAATTCTTCTGTAAAAGTTTTTGCAGAACAATACGACTTTTTATTTGAGCTTGCCCGCCAGACTGATTTAGACGGAAGGAGTGTAGACTGGTTTATAGATCAACTTGCCCAGATAAAAGAAGAAGCTGATGCGGATATGGATGTAAAAGAAGTTTCTTATCCTCTTGAAATGCAAAGCGCAGTTCAAATTATGACCATTCATAAAAGTAAAGGACTTCAGTTTGATTATGTATTTATTCTTGGATGTCTTGGCTCCACAAGAAATGAAAGTCAGGATGATTATTTTTATGACGAAACTTATGGAGTTTCTGTCCGTCCAAAAGGAAATAATCCAAATTATTTTTATATTCGCCAGCAAAATGAGAATAAACTAAAAACTCAGGCAGAATATCGCCGTTTAATATATGTTGGACTTACCCGTGCTATAAAAAACTTTTATGTTCTTGGAAGTATTTCAGTTTCTGACAAAGAATCTACTAGCGAATCAACATTTATAAAAGATTTGGTAAGTTCTTATTATCCGGATTATAAGCTAACTGATCAGAATACTCTATATGAACAGGATGCTCCATTTATTTTAAATATAATTCCTTCAGTTTCTAAAGAAGAAATATTCAGTTCTGTTTCTAAAATTAATTTGAATTCCAGCAGAAGAGAACAAATTAAACAAATGGAAAAACTGATTGAAAAAATCAGTTCTGACAAAAATGAAGGTAATATTATTGAAACTCCTGTTTTACTTTCTAATCGAATTACTCCAAGCAGCCTGGAAGAATTATCTTCTCAAGAATTGCAGGAATTACCTGTAATACCATCTCCTTGTAAGGAATTATATCCAGAAATTGATTCCTTAATTAATTCTAGTAATTCATCTTTAGGCTATGATGAATTTGGAACTATTGTTCATAAATATCTGGAATATTCTGTGGGCAATAAAAATCTTGAGTTTTTACTGATAAATGATTTACAAAAGTTTTCGAAACTCACGGATAAACAAAGACTTCAAATTCATGAACTTATTAAACAAATTTGTAATAAATTCTCACAGTCAAGTTATGGATTAAAGGCTCAGGAAGCTATCAAAAACAATTTACCGTGCTATCAGGAATATAGTTTTAAAATGTTTGATGATGGACTTTTAGTTACAGGTTCAATAGATCTTTTTTATAAAAATGTAGACGGATCTTATACTATCGTAGATTACAAAACCGATCATAGCATTATTCCATTAAAATATAAAAAACAGCAGGATTGTTATAAAAAAGCACTTTGTTCTTTATTTAATGTGCAACCACAATGCGTTAAACAGGTTTTGTATTATGTTCGCTATGATTACGCTGTGGAAATTTAATTTGTTTTTTCTACTAATTTCTGATAATAATACTCCATTGTGTCTTCCCAGCGATATCTTGTTATTGGAAAAGCATCCCTTACAGCCTGAATATGTTCTCCTTTGACTTTCTTTTTGGTTCCATCATTGAAAATAACTTCCCAACCATCGTTATTTTTATTTCTTAAGATGTCTGTAACGATTTTATTACTTGGTCTTCCGCCTTTTTTTCCATTTTCCCGAACCGCTTTTGTTTTACGACTTGTAGATCGCTGGCCTCCGCTTTTTTGTCCAAAATATGTAAAATCGATTGCCTGCTGAATTTTATCGATTGCATGCTTTATATCTTCCGAGCATTGGATTAATTCTTCTTTTTTCTTGGCCATATAATTTGCAGGAAAATTTTCTGCAATTTGTTTAATTCGATTCATTGTCTTATCTAAAAGTTCCTGGGTTTCTTTTAATTGGGGCGTCATGTTCATTTTAGTATTTCTCCAGTATTTTTTTTGCTTCTTGAATAACTTTTTCTCTTAATTCTGGTGGATTTATTACTTTAACAGCAGAACCAAACTTTAAAATCCAGAATAAGCTTTCCTGCAGCTGATTACTCATAAAGCTTAAATAAACCGTTCCATCTGGATTCTGGTGGCATTTCTGATCTACATGCCAGGTTCTTTCCAGAATGTAAGTACTTATCGAAGAAGAAAACTCCAGTTCGATTTTTACAGCAGGACTTTTATTATCCCAAATTCCAAAGTCTGGGTCTATATGATTATTAAGATTAAAATCTTCCTTTATTATATAAGTGGTGTTTGTCAATTTGATGTTTTTCATTCTGCTTAAAGAATATGTAATGAATGTATTGTGTTTATGGCAAAATCCTATTACATACCAGGAACCTTTCTGACATAAAACATTGTATGGATCAAAAAATCTTTCGGTATATTCATTTTTATTGATTGACCGATAGAAAAAACTGACAGTTTTCTTTAATTTTATGGAATCAAATATTGTATTAAAAATCTTTTCATCAATCGAAGGAAGGGGATCTTTTATAAAGGTAACGTTATTCGTGTTAAAAGAAGAATCAACGGCCACTGATTCGGGTAAAATATCCATCATCTTTGTGATTATATGTTTAAAACTTGATTCTAAGGGGGTATTTTTATATTGCTCTAACAAGGGAAGAACTGTTGTAACTGTAAATAATTCTCCTTCCGTGAGCATAAGACTTTTTATAAAAAAAGTGGAGTCAGTGTAATAATAACCGTTTTTAAGAGAATCATATTCTATTGGAGCCTGATACCTGTCTCTTAAAAATTCTATATCTCGCATTATAGTTGCTCTGCTTACTTCAAATTTTCTCTGAAGGTAAGGAACATTTGGGTAGGTACCTTTACGGATTTCATCATCAATTTGTAAAATTCTTAATGATTTTACTTTATCTTCTCTAATTTTTTTTGCCATTACAATTTTAATTTTACAACAAAAATGTAAAAAAAAAGTAAAAAAAACACTTTTTTATAAAAAAAAGATTTGACAACTTTTATAAAGTACGCTATATTATAGTCAGCTTGTAAATAAGCTGATAAACTCTCTCCGATGTCCGGTGAAAACCCGGACGGGCAGGGTGCCGGGTGGCGTTGTCGTTCGGTGCCCTGCCTTTTTTTATGTCTAAATCCTTATGCAATCTTAAATATTCTCTTGTTGTATTGAATTAATTTTTTATATTCGCTATAATTAAAAAGTTAGTTTATCTAACGAATAATTTTAAGGAGTCCTAAATGGCAACTAGAAGAAGTCCTAGATTCAAAGAATGTAGAAGACTTGGTGTAAACGTATGCGGTCACCCAAAAGCTTTGGACAGAGCAAATAGTCCAGCTTTCAAGAAAAATCACAAACAGTCGGAATACGGCTTGCAGCTTGCTGAAAAACAGAAAGTTAAAGCTTATTACGGCATTTTGGAAAAGCAGATGCTTCGCGCTTATAAAGAAGCAGCTCGTTCCAACGGAAATACAGGAGAACAGTTATTAATTTCTCTTGAATGCCGTTTAGACAATCTTGTATACAGAATGGGATTCGCTAACTCTATCCGTATGGCTCGCCAGATGGTAAGTCATGGACACATGCTCGTAGACGGAAAGAACATCAACATTCCTTCATTCAAGGTAAAAGTAGGCTCAACAATCCAGCTCATCGAAAAGTCTCGCAAGAGTGAACAGTTCAAGAACTGCTTCCTCAGCCAGAATAGAGCACCTCTTTCTTACATCACTCGTGACGAAGCAAACTTTGCTTGTACTTTCACAGCTCTTCCACAGAGAAAAGAAATCCCTGTAGATGTTAAGGAACAGCTTGTAGTAGAATACTACTCTAAATAAGGATAGTTTTTACTATGACAAAAGCCATCTTGTTAATTCAAGATGGCTTTTTTTTTACCAAAGTTTTTTCAAATAAATTTTTGAGGTAAGGTTCTTAAACTATATTTCTGTTTTAATTGAATAGAATTTCATATTGTACTAAAATGTAATTATGACTAATCAAACCTTACCACAAAATTTAAAGGGTGTTCATATTCACTTTGTTGGAATAAAAGGAACCGGAATGGCCGCTCTTGTTGAAATTTTACACCACAACGGAGCAATAATTACAGGTTCTGACGTTTCAGAAATTTTTTATACAGATCAAATTCTGGAGAGACTTGGATTAAAAGCTCTTCCATTTTCAGAAGAAAATATAACAGATTCAATTCAATATGTAGTTTATTCCAGTGCTTATAAATTGGACAAGAATCCTGATTTAATTGCAGCATGTAAAAAAGGGATTCCTTGCCTTTTGTATAATGAAGCATTAGGTTCCTATAGTGCACTTTCATATTCCTGTGGTATTTGTGGCGTTCATGGAAAGACTTCAACAACAGGAATTACGGGTACAATTCTCAAAGAAATCGATTTACCGTCACAGGTATTAGCCGGAAGTATTATTAATTCCTTTGGCGGAACATGTACTTATACTAGCCCATTGATTTCTAATGACAAAAAGAATATTTTTGTTGCAGAAACTTGTGAATATCAGCGTCATTTTATGGCATTTTCCCCTCAAAAAATTATCTTAACAAGTGTAGAGCCTGATCATCAGGATTTTTATCCGACTTATGAATCAATAAGGGACGCATTTGTTGATTATGCCTGTAAATTACCGGAAAACGGTGATTTAATTTATTGTGCAGATGATAAAGGTGCAGTTGAAGTTTCAGAAATCGTTAGTAAAAAACGTCCTGACATTAATCTTATTCCTTATGGTGAACAAGCAGATGATGATTTTCATTTAACTTTTGCTGGAGTTAAGAATGAAAAAAACTGTTTTAGCTTGAACCTTTTTAAGAACAAAGTATTGTATTTAAAAGTTCCTGGACAACACGAAGTTCGGGATGCTGTTGCAGCAGTTGCACTTGTTGTTCAGTTATTAAAGTCTAACAATAAAAATCCTTTAGACTATGTAGAAAATATTCAAAGAGGTCTAGAGAATTTTAACGGTGGAAAACGCAGAAGTGAAGTTATTGGTTCTGCAACAACAAAATCAGGAAATTCAGTTGTTGTTATAGACGATTATGGTCATCATCCTACTGCGATTCGTACAACATTAGCCGGCTATAAAGAATTTTACAAAGGACGAAAAATTATTGTCGATTTTATGAGTCACACTTATTCAAGAACTCAAGCTTTATTAAACGAGTTTGCATCAAGTTTTTCTTCTGCAGATACTGTGATTCTGCATAAAATCTATAGTTCAGCAAGAGAAAATCCTGCAGATTTTTCAATAAACGGTAAAACTCTTTTTGAAGAAACCTTAAAATATAATTCTCATGTAGTTTATTTTGAAGAAGTTCTTGATGCTACAGATTTTGTTCTTAGGGAACTGGATAAGAATTTAGATTCTTATAAATATCCTGATGGGTATTTGTTTATAACAATGGGAGCGGGTGACAACTGGAAGCTTGGAAAAGCCGTTTTGGAGAAATTAAAATGACAAGTATGACTGGCTATGCCTACGAAGAAGTCTCTTTAGAAAATGCCGTTGTATCGGTAGAAATAAAGTCTGTTAATTCCAGATTTTTGGATTTAAACATAAATTTACCTCCTTTTTTAAATCAATTGGAAAGCTATTATCGAAATAAAATAACAGAGAAAGTTGTTCGGGGAAAAGTTGATGTTTATATTCGAATTAAAGAACTGGAGACTGACACAGAAGTAATTGCAGATACTACTGCTGCAAAATCTTATCAGGAAGCAATTATTAAGGTTGCCGAAGCATGCGGATATGCAAAAGAATCAATTCCTTTAAGTTTAATAATCAGTCAACCAGGTGTATTAAATATTAATAAAAATTACGACATAGAAAAATACAAAGAAATGATTGATCCGGTTTTTTCTTCTTCTTATAAAAAGTTTGTAAGTGACAGAGAAAGAGAAGGGGAAAATATGAAGGCTGACTTACTTAGTAAACTAAATAAATTAGTTGAATGTGCTCAGTTCTTTAAGGATTGGCAGCCAAAAATGGAAAAGTATTTTTCTGATCAGATAACTTCTAAATTTAATGAACTTTTAGGAGAGGAAGCTGACCAAAACAGGATAATGACAGAAACTGCAGCAATGCTTGTAAAGTACACCATTAATGAAGAAATTGTACGTTTGTTTAGCCACATAAAAGCCATGCAGCAGGAATTAGCTGATAATCCTACTCCTGGAAAAAAGCTGGATTTTATTTGTCAGGAAATGAATCGGGAAATAAATACAATAGGAAGTAAAAATCAATTTGCTGAAGTAGGTGCTATGGTAGTTTCTGCAAAGGATGCCTTAGAAAATATTCGTGAACAAAGCAAAAATGTAGAGTAATATTGGAGTTGTATATGAATCTTTTAAAACCTGTTAGAGTTGCTATTAGTGGAAAATCTGGTTGTGGAAATACAACTGTTAGTACATTGTTGTCTCAAAAATTAGGAGTAAAACTGATAAATTATACTTTTAGACAGTTAGCTCAAGAAAAAGGTCTGACACTTGCACAGGTAATTGAAAATGCCAAAACCGACGATAGTTATGATATTTTTGTTGATAATCACCAGGTTGAACTTGCAAAGGCTGAACCTTGCGTATTAGGGAGTAGACTTGCCATCTGGATGTTAAAAGAAGCAGATTTAAAAGTATATCTTTATGCAAGCGATGAAACCCGGGCTTCTAGAATTTTAAATCGTGAAGGAGGGGATTTACAGGAAATTAAATCCTTTACTTCTATGCGTGATTCAGAAGATTCGAGAAGATACTTAAAACTATATAATATCGATAATAATAAATACGATTTTTGTGATTTAATAATTGATACTGCAAATTATAATCCGGAACAGATTGTTGATTTAATATTAAAAGAACTTGTAAAACGAAATTATATTTCAGAATAGATTACTTATAAACAAAACGGGGCGATACAATATTAAACTGTATCGCCCCATTTTATTTTTTGTTTTATAGATTAGTATTTGCTGTCTGCAAATCCAATCCAACCGTCTTTTTCTACAAGAGCCTTTTCAAAGCCATCACATTTAAATTGATAACTCTTAGAAAGTGAACCTGCAATGAGTTTTACCTTTGCAGTACCATCATCGTTAAAAATGATTTTAGCTTCAGTTTCTTTATCAGCAAAAGAACGGAACATATCGTCGATTGAGTTTTTGTCCATATCGATTGCAAGCATACCGCAGTTGTACATATTCTGTCTGAAGATGCGGGCAAAGTTTACTGCAACAACTACATTGATATCATTTACTTCCAGTGCCCAAGGTGCATGTTCACGACTTGAACCGCATCCAAAGTTTTCACGAGTAATGATTACTTTTTTACCAATAATGTCAGTTTTTGGATTAAAACCGTCAAGCTTTAAATCTTCCAAAAGATATGGCTTTAATGCTGTCTTAGAAATTTCTGTTAAATATTTTGCAGGAATAATTTCGTCTGTATTAATATCAGAACGGTCAAGGAATAATACGCTTCCGCCAAACTGTTTCATTTTGTCCTCCGTTATTTATATAGTGGTGAATTAGTGATTACACCGGCAATAGCTGTAGCAGCAGCTGTAGCAGGGCTCATAAGGTGAACCATACCGCCTTTACCCATACGACCATTAAAGTTTCGGTTTGTTGTAGAAGCACAAACTTCTCCATTAGCCAATACACCATTACTCATACCAAGACAAGCACCGCAAGTTGGATTTGTAACACAGAAGCCTGCGTCAAGGAAGATGCTGATAAGGCCTTCTTCTACAGCCATCTTGTAGATTTTTGGAGTTGCAGGACTTACGATTCCTCTAACACCTTCTGCAAGTTTGTGTCCCTTAAGAACTTGAGCTGCAATTCTAAGATCTGAAATACGGCCATTTGTACAAGAACCAATGTAAACCTGATTTACTTTAGTTCCTTCCATTTCTTTTACTGTTTTTACCTGATCTGGTTTGTAGTTGAAAGTACAAACAGGTTCAAGGTCAGAAAGATCATATGTATATACCTTTTCAAATTCTGCATCATCATCAGAGCGCCACTGTTTGTAATCTTCAATAGCTGCTTCTTTTGAAGGATATTCGTCTTTGATAAATTCCCAGAGGTAATCTACAGTTTTTGCATCAGGATAACAAATACCAGATGTACCACCAGCTTCGATAGCCATGTTACAAAGAGTCATACGGCTTTCCATATCAAAGTTATCAATTACTGGACCTGTAAATTCGATTACACAGTTTGTAGCACCGTTTACACCGATTTTACTGATCAAATACAAAATTACATCTTTTGCATAAACACCAGGTTTTAAAGTCCCGTTTAATACAAATTTAATTGATTTTGGTTCACGGAAAGAACAAACTCCTTTAAGAATACCAACTTCAAGGTCAGTTGTTCCAACCCCTGCTGCAAAGGCACCAAAAGCACCGTGTGTACATGTATGGCTATCACCCATAATTACAGTGAAGCCTGGGCGAACAAAGCCTTTTTCAGGGAAAATTGCATGACATACGCCGTTTGCACCAATGTCAAAGAAGTCTTTGATGTTGTTTCTGAAGGCCCAGTCTCTAAGAATTTTTCCTTGTTCAGCAGTTTTGCTGTCTTTTGCAGGTGTAACATGGTCAATTACAGCCTTAATTTTTGTAGGATCAAAAACCTTATCCTTATCGCGTTCTACTAAATCATTAATTGCGATTGGTGTAGTAATTTCATGACAGAAAACTCTATCTAGTTTCAAAACATAAGTGTTTTCAAATGGTGTATCCACTAAATGTTTTTCGAAAATCTTTTGTGCAATAGTTTTTCCCATTGTTAAGATGCTCCTCTTAAAATTTATAACCGTATTATATTATAATTAAAACAAATATCGCTTACAAGAGATATTAAATTGTTAGTAAAGTTTTTAATAAATTGAATTTATAATTTTGCCATGTAAATAAGAATCAAAATTATTTAGTGCAATATTTAAACATCGCATTCTAGTTTCTAACGGAGCCCAGGCAAGGTGAGGTGTTAAAACTGCGTTTTTTACATTGAATAGAGGACAATTTTCTGACATAGGTTCTTCAACAAGTACATCAGCTCCGTATCCGGCAATTTTTCCAGATTCCAACCCCTCTTTCACATCTTGTTCATTTACAAGTCCACCTCTGGCTGTGTTAATGAGGTAAACCCCATCTTTCATTTGGGAAATTGTATTTTTATTTATAATTTCATTTGTTTCGTTTGTTAGTGGCGCATGTAAAGTAATTACATCGGACTCATTTAGCATTTTCTCAAAAGAAACAGAATTTTTAATTTCAGGATTAGGGTGGTGCAGGCAGATTAACGGCTTCATATTGAATGCCAGGGCAATTTTTTCTACTTGTTTACCAATATTTCCATAACCAAAGATTCCGATATTTTTTCCATCTAATTCTGTTAATGGAGTTTTCCAGTAGCAGAACGAATCTGATTTTTTCCAGTCTCCATTCTGTACAGATTCGTTATGTAATGCAACTTGATTTGTAAAATTTAATAGTAGTGAAAAAACATGCTGACTTACAGCCATTGTGCTGTATGAAGGAATATTAGTAACGACAATACCTGCTTTTTTTACGGCATCAACATCTATGACATTGTAACCTGTTGCAAGAACTCCGATATATTTTAAATTAGGACATTTTTCAAGAATTGAAGAATTGATACAGATTTTGTTAAGAAACACAGCATCAGATTTGCCGATTCGTTCTACAACCTGGTCTGATGCTGTTTGTGAGTATACAGTTACACTACCATATTTCTTAAGGCAATCCCAAGAAAGATCGCCAGGATTTAATGCATTTCCATCAAGAACAGTTATCTTCATACTATGCAAGAACTTCTACACCTGTGCTTGAGATTGCATTGTTGATTGCATCTTCAACACCAGCAGTTCCTTCATCAAAGTCAACTAAAACTTGAGATTTATCTGGGTTAGCAACAACATTTGTTACCCCTGCAACGCCTTTTACTGCTGCATCAACTTTAGAAGCTGTGTCGGCATCAAACATTCCTGCTACGTAAATCTTTTTCTGCATATACTAAATCTCCACTGGATCTATTTTTAAATATTATAAAATACAAATTGAGGAACTTCAAGAAAAATCCTGTTATATTCAACTTGTATAAATCATAATTACTGAGTGCTTTTTGTATTTTTTCCTAGTTGTCCACATGCTCCACCGATTTTTCGTCCACGGCGTTTGCGTAGTGTTACATTTACACCTGCATTTTCAAGAATTCTTACAAAGTTATGAACTTCATTTGCGGTTGGTTCTTCAAAGTTTAACTGAGGAACTGGATTCCACGGAATTAAGTTTACATTAACATCAATTCCTTTGGTAAACTGAATAAGTCGTTCGGCACTTTCTTTGCTCGTATTTTTATCGTGTAAAAGGGCTGCTTCTAAAGTTACGCGCTTACCAGATTTTTCTGCATAATAAGCTATTGCATCTCTAAGCTTATTAAGAGGATTTGTTAAATTTACAGGCATTAATTCTGTTCTTAAAACTTCATCAGCAGTTGTTAAAGAGACTGCGAGTCGAACATGAGGTCCGTTGTCAGCTAAATCGTAAATTCCGTTGATTACACCACAAGTTGAAATTGTAATTCTTCTTGAAGAAAGATTTCGTCCTCTTTCATCATTTAAAACTTTTAGGGCTTTGCGTATTCCTGCAAGATTTAGCATTGGTTCACCCATACCCATAAATACTATGTTATCAAGTTTTCCACATTCTTGTTCAAGGAATAAAAACTGTTCAACGATTTCATGAGGTTCCAGGTTGCGTTTAACACCCAAGGTTCCTGTCATACAAAATGCACATTTCATAGGGCAGCCGGCCTGACATGAAACACAAGCAGTTTTTCTTCCTTCTTTATCTGTTAACAATACGGTTTCTACAGCACATCCATCATTTAAGGTTATCTGTAATTTAATCGTACCGTCAGGATCTTTCAATACTTGAGAAACTTTGGAACTGCGTAAGGTTGTTGTTTCTTCCAGTTGAATACGAATATCTTTTGAGAGATTGGTCATCTGATTATAATCTGTTACACCTGAACCAATCCATTTAAAAATCTGAACTCCCCTGAATTTTTGAGGGAGTCCAAGTACTTCTGTAATCTCTTCTGGAAGTAAACCTGAAAGAGGAATTTTATCCATGGTCTAGTATATTGGTTTATTATTTCTAATTTTATCCAGCATTTCTGAAATTGCAGTGCTTCGAATACCAAATCTCTGGAATGATTCCAATACTTCAATAGCTTTAATTTTGTTATTTAAGTGGCAGTAACAGTCAGCTAAATCAAGATATAAGCGGTAATTTTTCTGATCATTTTTAATGAGATTAGAAAGTCTTTCGCAAGCTTCTTCGTATTTACCTTCTTCTTTACAGATTAAGGCAAGACCTAGAGCTGCATAAATATCAAAATCAATATTTAATGCACGGTTATAATAATCTGTTGCAGATTTGTAATCTCCAGTGTTGCGATATGCGTCTCCAACGCGGGTTAGAATTACTTTATTTTTTGGATCTAATTCCAATATTTTGTTCCAGTACTCAATTGAACGATACTGTTGATTCATTCCGCGATAACAGTCTGCAAGTCCAAATAAGGCATAAAAGTTTTTTGGATCCATATCGAGAGCCTGTTCAAAAAAGAAAACACCTTTATCAAAAGTTTTGAGTTTTCTGTGACAGTTTCCCAAAGAGGTAAGGATTCTGATATCAACATGATCTTTATTGATTTCAAAGATTTTTGTCCAATAGTACATTGCATCGCGATATTCCTTAAAATCGTAATGAAGGTGACCCAAACCTATAAGTGCATAGGCATTGTTTTCTTCCATATCTAGAACTTTAAGGTATAATTCTTTAGATTTTCTAAAATCGCGGGTTTTTCTGTATGCATCAGCAACACGTGTTAAAACTGTGATGTTTCTGTCATCATGAATCAGGTATTGTTCCCAAATGTCAATTGCTTTTTTATATTGATTTAATGCCTTGTAGCAGTCTGCAAGACCAAAAAGTGCATAATTGTTGCCAGGATGATAATTCAAACATTCATTGTAATACTTTATGGCTTTTAAGCAATTATTCTGTTTACGTTCAGAATCTCCAAGTCCTACCAGCGCATAGTTATTATTTTCTTCTAGCGAAAGAATCTGATTGAATGCGTTTTTTGCACCTTCCACATCATTTTCTTTTAATAACTGGTATCCTTTTTTTGATAAATCAGAAATCTGAACACTAAGTTCATCTTTTTCTGCTGCTACTGCGTTCTCTCCTGGAAACAAAGGCTCCTGAGTCTCTACTGTTTCTGTGTTAAAATCTAATGCATCACTCATACTTTTACCTCTTAAGAATTTTTAAATTTTCTTTAATCAGTCTCTCTTATAATATTGGAAAGAACACTCGCAATTTTTTCATATATGGGCTCAGCTTTTGCCTTATTATGAGCTAAAACATACTGTTTAAGCGCCTTTAGACTCTGATTTTTTTCCATATATTTATCACCAACGCGAATTAACCCGTCTGAATAACCTGTGGTGGTATAAATTCTACGGGCACCTTCGATATTACCTTCATTAAATAGGACATTTCCTTTACGATTTAAAATAACCTTTTGTTCGGATGTAAGAGTGGAAACTGGATTATCAGTTACTTTTATAAATCCATCTGAGAAATTCTTACTTTCGATTTGATTTTTTAAATTGTCAAACATAAATAAATGTTATAATTTTCCTATAATTTAATTTTAACATATTTAACAGTGTTGTCAAATAGTTTTATCCATAGAATATTTTTAGAATTAGTATCCATAAAAATCGACTATAGATCTTCCGTAAACTCTCTGATCTTTACGCTTAAGATTACCAATAGTATCTGGCATAAAGTGTTCTTCTGGACGATGAACCATAATGGTTCCGTCTTCTTTCAGAAGCTTCTTTTTATCTGCTTCGGCTATTAATTGTTCATGAAATTTATAAGGGAAGGGCGGGTCAAAGAAAATGTAATCAAATTGAGTTTTACAGCGCTTAATAAAATACTCTACAGGCATAAAATGACAGCCAATTTTTACACCGCATTCTTTTTCTGTTACTGCGACATTTTCTAATACTGTATTAACTTTGATTTTGTCTTTTTCACATAATTCCACATGAGAAGCACCTCTGGATACGGCTTCTATGGCAATAGTTCCACTGCCACTAAAAAGATCAAGCCAAGATTTTCCTGATAAATCACCTAGAATTGCAAAAACTGATTCTCTCATTCTGTCCATGGCAGGTCTGATTACTCCGTCTGGACATTTAATAATTCTTCCTTTTAGTTTTCCACCAGTAATTCTCATTATTATACCTTATTTATCTGTTGTTGAGAGACCAATATACTTCATTATGCTCTAATTGTGAATTATATTCTGCAAAATTAAATGCAGTTTTACCTTCTGAGTTGCGGATTGTTGTAATAGCACCGTTTTTTAGAAGGAGTTTGATTATTTCTGTTGAATCGGCGTATTCGGCTGCGTACATAAGAGGGGTTTTACCCTCATAAAAGCGGTTTAATGGAATACCAGAATCAATAAATACATTTAATTTTGCAAGTTTTGTAATTGTGCTGCTGGAATTCGAGGTGATTGCCAAAATAAATGCCTTGAAAATTTCTTTACTTCCCACCGGATACGAAGAAATAATCTTTCGTAAAACTTCAGGATTATCAGTGTAGCAGGATGCAATTGAAAGAGGGTTGTTTCCGAAATTATTTTCCAGCTGGGTGTCAGCCCCATTTTTGATAAGAAGATTGGTTATTTCGATATTGTTTTGGTAGCGGACAGCATACATAAGAGCAGACCAGCCATCATTGTCCTGAATATTAACATCTGCGCCAGATTTTAAAAGGGATTTAATTTCCCAGTCATTACCTTTTTTAACGGCCTTCATCAATGCAGTTCTACCGTCTTTATCTTTCTGGTTTGGATTATCAATTGTTGCCAAATTAGAATTTGTTTCATCCTGAACTGCAACAGGTTTTTGAGCCTTAGGTGCATAGTCATACAAATATTTAGAATTATTGTATTTTGAAACCGGTGCTTTTGGAACATCAATTACAACTTTTTTAGGAGTTTCCTTTTTAGTTTCTGATGAAGCTATTTCTGATGTCTTTTTATTTTCAACAGGTTTACTTGTATTTGATTCTTTAGAAGTATCATCATTTTTAACTGCTACTTCTACTTCTTTAACTTCATTCTGAGGTTTATCGATTTTTTTAGATTCAGTTTTTGAATCTGTTTCTTTAACAGGTTCTTTAATTTGTTCGGTTGCTGTCTCTTTGGTCTGTTCTTTTAAACTATCTTGAACAGGTTCAGATACCTCTGGAATAATTTTTTTCTTCCCAAAAGTTGATTTTGCAACTACAACATTTTCTTCTTCTGGTTCCGGTGCAGGTTCAAGAACAGCTTCAGAAATTTTTTCAGGTTCAGGAATAACTTCTTCTAATGCAACTTCCTGAACAGGTTCTGCTTCATCCTGTTTTGATGGTAATGCTAAAAGTTCATCTGCTTGAATTTCTTCAGCGACAATTTCATCCGCGATAACTTCTTCTGAAGGAATTCCTTCTGGAGTTACAACATTTTCGGCTATAACGTTTTGCATCTCTTCTGAGGGGTCTTCTTTGATTTCTTCTGCATTGATGCTTTCTGTTAAAAGAACATCAGGGGTTACAGAAGATTCTTGATTTTCAGAAATTGATTCTTGAATTACAGGAGCTGGTTCTTGTGGTTCTGTAGTTTCTGTTAGTTCAATTGTTGTTTCTTGTGGCTGGATTTCAGGCTCTTCTTCATAATCAGAAAAAGAAACCTTTCCACCTGTAACTTGAAGTGCCTGATCAACAGTTTCTGATGCTACTGGAATTTCAGGGACTTTTTCCTTTGTTTTTTTACCAGTTTTCTTAGGTTCTTTTGTAACAGCTTTTGGCTGCTTTTCTACTGTTTCTTTGACTGGATTTTTTTCAGTAGTTTTTGTTTGAGATTCCTGGTCTTTTTTGGCAGTTTTTGTTTTTTGTGCAACTTCTGTCTGCTCAAAACCAGACTGCATATCGCCTACATATTTTTTTACAATATATACTGCCTGAGGACCTCGGTTCTGATTTGCGTAATCCCATGCAGAATTGCCAGTTTTATCTTTTCGTAAAAGATTTTTCTTAATATTTGAATCGCTTCCGTATTTTGCAAGAATAACTCTGATTACATTTGGATCCTGGCTCATTCGGCAGGCATACATGAGTGCATCCTGGCCTTTTCTATTTTTTGTCTGAGGCTTAATTCCTGCTTTTAACATAAGGGAAACAATGCTCTCGGCACGGCCATATTCAACTGCTTTCATTAAAAGGGTATCTCGTTCTGGACCAACCTTTGTAAGAATCATTTCACTATCTGAAATAAGGGCTTTTTTTATATCTGTAAAGGTTCCTTCTTTCATTAAATTATTATATCTTTCTTCTTTTGATTCTGCAAAAACTGAAACACTGGAGAGGAAGACTGTAAAAATCAATAATGTAAATATTCTCTTCATATTATATGTAGAAAGCATAAAATAATTATAATATAGCAGTTGTTTACGGTCAATAATATTGACTTGTTTTACACGATTTTGTAATATGTAAAAACACCCCTTGAGGCTCGTATGAGCTTCCAATGTCCATAAGGAGAAAAAAATGAGAAAGTACGAATTGATGACTATCTTCCCATTAGACGAAGAAAAGTCAAAGAAAGCTACTGAAGAAGTACGCAACACACTTAAATCTTTTGGCGCAGAAATCGAAGAAGAAAAGCTTTTCGGTGATCGCGACCTCACTTACGAAGTAAAGAAACAGAACCGTGGTCGTTTTGTTCTCTTCACACTTAAACTTAATCCTGCAAAGATTACAGAAATCGACGGTGCATTTAAGATTCAGAAAGATCTTCTTAAATACCTTTTCGTAAAAATCGAAGAAAAATAGTCGGTTCAAGAGGAATATATGGCGACAGATTTAAATCACGTAGTTTTGGTTGGCAGACTTACAAAAGATTTGGGAGCTGATGAACGTTCTTTCGGATACGTTGGAAACGGACAGGCTAGAGCTACTGTGAGTATCGCCGTTAACCGTAGCCGTAAAGGCGCAGATGGAAACTGGATTGACGAAGCTAATTACTTCGATGTAACAATCTGGGGAAAAACTGCAGAAAATCTTAAACCTTATCTTACTAAGGGAAAGCAGATTGCTGTAGATGGTTACCTTAAGCAGGACAGATGGGAAAAGGACGGTCAGAAATTTAGTAAAGTTTCTATCGTTGCAAACAATGTGCAATTATTGGGCGGAAGATCTGATGGCGGTCAAGGAATGGCCGGGGGTGCATCAGGTGGATTCCAGCCAAAACCAAGTTTTGCACAGCCTATGACTAATACTATGCCTGATTATGGTGCTGATCCATATGGTAGTACCGATGGTGATTTCCCTGAAGACATTCCATTCTAATTTTATTTGGAGATAACTATGGCAGAAGAAACAAAAGATATGTATGAAGAAAAAGAAGTAGCTCCAAGAGCAACTTCTGTAGAAACTGAAGGTCGTGAAGAAGAAGCTCGCGACGGTGGTCGTGGCAAGGGAAAGACATACTTCCGCAAGAAGGTTTGTCGTTTCTGTGCTAACAAAGCAAAAATCGACTACAAAGATGCTGACGGACTTCGTCGCTTCACAACAGAACGTGGTAAGATTCTTCCACGTCGCATCACAGGTACTTGTGCAAAGCACCAGCGTGAACTTGCCAGCGCAATCAAGCGCGCTCGCTCAATCTGCTTGTTACCATTCGTTGCAGAGTAAGAGCGAGAACGAAGCGAGCAGTGCGGAGCTTTGTTCGAGCGTCTCGTATGGGAAAAAATGCCAAAGCATTTTTGACGAGTTATGAAGAAAAGCGAGCAGTGCAGCTTACGACTAAAATCAAAATTATACGGCGATCCAACTCCTGGTGACGCCGTATTAAATATTCAAGAGGAGCTTGAAAAATGAAAGTTATTCTTAATGTAGATGTTAAGTATCTTGGTGAAGAAGGTGATGTAAAAAACGTAGCAAACGGTTATGCTCGTAACTTCCTTCTTCCTCGCAATCTTGCTGTTCCTTACAATGATGCAACTGCAGCATTGTTTGAAGCTCGCAAGGCTGAAATTGAAGCACGCAAAGAAGTTAAACGTGCAAATGCTAAGAGCCTTAAAGAAAAGCTTGAATCTGCTGATATTACAATTGAAATGCCAGCTGGTTCAAACGGTAAACTTTACGGTGCAGTTACTTCAACTGTTATCGCTGAAGTTCTTGCAAAACTCGGTTTTGAAATCGAACGCAAGCGTATTGATATTCCAGGACTTGCAATCAAGTCTGTAGGTAACTATCACGCTACAATTAAATTATATGAAGCTTCTACAGCAGAAATCAAAGTTGTTGTAAAAGCACAGGGCGGTGCAGAAGTTGCAGAAAAAGCTGATTCTAAAAAAGAAGAAGCTGCAGCAGAAGCAAAAGCTGAGTAATTTAATATTTGCATAGGCATTAAAAGGCGACAATCCTCTACGGACTGTCGCCTTTGTCGTATATAGAGATAATTCAATTTTGTTGATAACTTGTTGATTGTTGGTGAATAAAAAGGGGATAAAAACATGGATACGCTTGAATTAAAAGATAAAATACTTCCACAAAACTTAGAAGCTGAACAAGCTGTATTAGGAGCATTGTTGCTTGACTGGCAGGCAATGAGTGAAGTGGCCCCTAAACTTAAACCCGACAGGTTTTATTCATTTCAAAACAGGGTTGTTTATGAAGGAATGGAATCTCTTAATCGACAAAATAAACGTGGAGATATTTTAACCCTAAAAACAGAACTTGAAAATCTTGGAAAATTAGAACAGGCGGGAGGCGATGCGTATATTGCTTCTTTAACAGATGCCGTTCCTACTAGTGCAAATATTATGTACTATGTTGATATAGTTAACGACTGTGCTATTCGTCGCGATATGATAAAAATGTCAGCAGAACTTAAAGCCTCTGCATTCGACACATCAAAAGAGAGTAAATATCTTCTTGAAGAAGCTGAAAAGAAAATCTTTAATCTTGCTGATCAGCGTTCTAATACAAATATTTGGGAAATGCAAAGTGTTATTAATTCTACAATTACTCTTATTGACAATAGATATAAGAATAATTCGGAATTAACAGGGGTTCCTAGTGGTATTGCAAGACTTGATACAATGACAAGTGGATTCCAAAAATCGGAATTAATTATCATTGGTGCACGTCCTTCTATTGGTAAAACAGCTTTTGCGCTCTCAATGATGCAGGAAATTGCTGTAGAGCGAAAAATTCCTTGTGGATTTTTCTCTCTTGAAATGAGTAGTATTTCTATTGGTCAGCGTTTACTATCCCAGGTTGCAAGAATTCCGAGCAGTAAACTACGAAAAGGTATGCTTAGTATGGCCGATTTTCAGAAGTTACAGGATGCCGGTGGAAAGTGTTATAATTCCCCATTGTATATCTGTGATACTCCTAATATGCAGTTGTTAGAGCTTAGAGCTATGGCTCGAAGAATGAAAACTAATTATGATGTACAGATTATTTTTATTGACTATATTGGTTTAATTACAACCGATAATCCTGGAGCCCCTGTCTATGAAACTGTATCTGAAATTTCAAAATCGTTAAAAGCTCTTGCTCGAGAACTTGACATTCCTATAGTTGCTTTGTGTCAGGTTGCTCGTGATGCAGAAGGTCAGGAACCTAATCTTGCTCAGTTAAGAGGTTCTGGATCTATCGAACAGGATGCCGATGTTGTATTATTCTTACACCGAGAAAGAATTAAAAGTGATGAAGAAAACCCAGTTCAGGAGGCAAAGTGTATTGTTGCAAAACAACGAAACGGAGCCTGTGGTGATGTGGAAATGATGTTCTTTCCTTCGTTTACAAAATTTGAAAATAAGGTTTCTGAAAATTAAGATTTTACAAATAAATCTAAAAAAAACTATTTAAAAAATATAAAAAAAATTACAAAAAAATGTCCGAAGTATATTGACTATTTTTTCGTAATTCTATATATTATAAACATAAGCAATGCGGTAGTCATATAACGGCTCATTATCTCAGCCTTCCAAGCTGATGACGAGGGTTCGACTCCCTTCTACCGCTTAAACGAGTTCCATTTGGAACTCGTTTTTTTTTGAATAAATAATTTCATTACTATAATTTAACAAGTAGATTGTTTGTTTGAGGAATTATATGGCAGAAGAAAAAGAGTATAAGCGTCCAACCTGGGATGAATATTTTATGGAAGTCAGTAGAACTATCGCTAAGCGTGCAACTTGCGATAGAGGAAGAAGCGGCTGTGTAATCGCCAGAGATAATCAGATTTTGGTTACTGGATATGTTGGTTCTCCAGCAGGATTACCTCATTGTGATGAAGAGGGGCATTTATTTAAGAAAACAATTCATGAAGATGGTAGCGTCACAAATCACTGTGTAAGAACTGTTCATGCAGAGCAAAATGCTATCTGTCAGGCAGCTAAACGAGGAATTAGTATTGATGGAGCTACCGTTTACTGTAAAATGACTCCTTGCAGAACTTGTGCAATGTTAATAATTAATTGCGGAATTAAAAGAGTTGTGTGTGAGAAGCATTATCATGATGAGGCTGATTCGATAGAAATGTTTAAGAAAGTTGGAATTAAGATAGAACATCTGGAAGATGGAATCCAACAGTACGACAATATGTAAATAAAGCTTAATTAATTGTTTTTTTTAATAAAGAAGGCTGCCCTGTAAAGTATTAAAACTTCTTAAAGGACAGCCTTTTTTCGTTATTTAGTTAAGTTAGATCTTAACCAATCCTTAAATGTTTCGTAATTATTTTCCATTGGGATTGCCTGATCAGGAAGATTCATAACAGCCTGTAAGCTTTCTGGAATAGAAGGTTCTCTTCCAATAGCATCTTTTACTGTTGAACCAAACTTTGCAGGATGTGCAGTTTCAAGAATGATTCCTACTGCATTTTTGTTTATGATCTGGTTAGCCCATTCAGGTACATTTGCTGTTAATCCAGGCTTTGTGTAGTCACCTTTTTTACCGTTTACCAAGTCCTGCATTCCGCCATTAAGAATTGTATCCCAAGCTTTCCATGCAATTGCTCCGTGAGGGTCAATTATATATCCGTTTTTTGTGTTACATTCAGTAATTGCAGATTTGATTCCTTCGTTATCCAACCAGTATGAACCAAACATCTGACGTACCTGTTCAAGTGTGTACATTGCTTTGATTCGTTCATAATTACTTGGAGCACCAACATCCATTGCGTTGGCATAGGTTTCTACAGATGGGCGTGCATTATATTCACCGGTTGCAATCCAGTCAGGAATTGTACGATTAGAGTTTGTTGCAGCAACAAATCCGGTGATTGGAGCTCCCATTTCTTTTGCAATCAAACCAGATGTTAAATTACCAAAGTTACCAGATGGTACAACAGTTATGATTGATGGATTTTCAAGCTTAGAATCAAGAGGAGAACGATTTTTTACTACAAGAGATGAATACATGTAATAAAAACTCTGTGGAAGCAATCTTGAAATATTGATAGAGTTTGCAGATGATAATCTGAATTCTTTTCTTAATTCTGCATCTGTAAATGCTGTTTTTACAAGTTTCTGACAGTCATCAAATGTTCCTTTTACTTTAAGTGCACGAACATTACCAGTAAATGTAGAAAGCTGTTTTTCCTGTATTTTAGAAATTTTTCCTTCTGGATATAAAATTGTTACATCAAGGCCAGGAACATTATGAAAAGCTGAGCCAACTGCAGAACCTGTATCACCTGATGTTGCTACGAGAATATGAAGTGTTCCGTTTTCTGTTTTATTAAAATAAGACATTACACGGGCCATAAAACGTGCTCCAAAATCCTTAAAAGCACATGTAGGACCATGGAAAAGTTCAAGCACATATGAATGTGAATCTACAGGAACAACTTTTGGTGTAAAAGGATATGCATCCTGAATAATTTCCATTAAATCTTCATCTGGGATTTCGCCTTCTACATAAGGTTTAGCCATGTTAAAAGCTATATCTCTAAAAGATGGTTCTGGGTTTTTATTGATAAAGGATTGTGGAAGTTTTGGAAAACTTACAGGAATGTACAATCCTCCGGTTGCAGAGTTCATTCCACCCATTACTGCAGTTCTAAAATTTGTTTTAACGCTATCGTCTCTTGTATCTGTATAAATCATATTTATATTCCTTTATTTACATTCCATAAATGATTGCTTCTGAAACTTTATCTGCAAGAACTTTTTTTGCCTTTTGTTCTGCATTCCACTTAGTTTTGTCAGTTGCTGATTCTGTTACTGAGGTTTTGTAAAGTAAATTACAATTTTTCATATCTACACATGTAACTTCGCAAACAAGTGTACATGTTACACCTTCAGAAGTTTCAACAGCAGGTTCAGCATATTTAACAGAGCCCATAATGAGGAAACTTGCCTGATTTTTGATTTCTCCAAAAGTCATATCTACACATGCTTTGTATAAATCATTAATCGACTTGTTAAAATATGATGTATCGCTAACAGGACTGTTTCCTGCATTGATTCCAGCATTTCTTAAATTTTGCAAAATTGTAAAATTATTTGTAGTTGGCTTTCCGCTTTCGTTAAAGTCATATACATAAAGAATTCCACCTGGCCATTTTGTGTAATTTGATTTAATTACATAAGGAGCTGAAACTGCAACGTCGTATGCAGCCTGTACAATTGCTGGTGTAGAACTTACTGGTGAAGGGTAGAAAGTTACTTTATCCTTTACTGCAATAGAAGAAGGTTCTGGTTTAAAAGTAATTTTTCCTTCTGCGTTTGTTTTTAACTGTGTTGTAGCGTATGAGATAGAATCATTTGAGCGCGATACAGGATATGAAACTGTAATATCAAAATCTGTAACAGGTTCTCCTTTGTTAGTTACCTGGAGTGTATAAGGAGTACCAATATCTTGTCCCGGATAAATTGTTTTCTTTTGACTAGGAGAAGAAATTACTTTTAAATCTATATTTGAAAGTAATTCCTTAAAAGCCTTTTCTTTTTGATTAGAAGTGTTTTGTACTGCAATAGGCTTTGGTTCTTTTCTAACTTTTTCTGTAGTTGTTTCTTCTATTTCGATAATTGAATCAGAAGGTGTTGAAGAATCTTTTTTTACATTCGAAGTTGTTGCACAGGAAGCCAAAAGACTTATACCTGCGCCCAACGCTATCAAATTTGTGAATTTATTTTTTAGCATAGTACTTATTTAAATGCCACCGTAGGGCATCCTCCGAGTTTATAATACATAGAAGTATACCCTTTTTTTCGTATATTCTCAATATTGTATGCGGAATTTATTAATTTCGTTTGTTACTAATAATTAGCAACTTAATTATAACTTTTAGTTATTTTTGCTTATTGAATTATTCTCTTTACACGTTTTGAAACACAAGTCATTACTTCGTATGAAATTGTGTTTGTCATTTTTGCTATATCATCAGCATCGAATAATGAACTTTCTTTATCTTTTGGATCTTTAGGACCAAAAATTATTGCTTTGTCCCATCGTTTTACATCTGTATTGTTTTCCCCGATATCCACCATGCACTGGTCCATACAGATTCTGCCAACAACAGGGTAAGCTTTTCCATTTATGGTAACTTTAAGCCCCGGAGAATTTCTGCGCAAAAGACCGTCTGCATATCCTACAGGTAATACAGCGACGAGTGTTGGCTTTGTACTTATCCAGGTTCTTCCGTAAGAAACTGATTTTCCCTTGTTAAAAGGTCTTATTGCTGCTACTTGTGTTTGAAATTGCATAACAGGCTTTAAGTTTAATGATATATTCTGTTTTTCAAGATAATCTTTTGTGACTTCATCGGCATAATAACCATAAAGAATGATTCCAGGACGAACCATATCTAACTGATATTCTGGCATTGCAATTGCAGCGGCACTGGCAGCACAAGTTCTTATGCCAGGATCAATTCCTGCTTTTTTTACTGAATCACAGGCTTTTTTGAACTGTGTAAATTGTTCTTTTGTATACTCTTTATTTTCTGGTGTTATAGAATCGCTGACTGCAAAGTGTGTTATCATTCCCTTGAGAATAAGATTGGAAGAGTTATTAATTACTTTAGCAAGGGGGGCTGCTTGGTCTGGAAGACATCCAATTCGTCCCATTCCTGTATCAACGGCTAAAAAAACCGGATGTTTTGAATGTTTTAGGTCGGAAACAATTTTATTCAATTCAGAGATAATTTCTTCATCAAATACAAGTGGTGTAATATTATTTTCTATAAGTGTACTAAATTCTGAAGGACAGCAGGGAGAAAGTAATAATAAATCTGTTTTAATTCCTGCATTTCTAAGTTCAACACCTTCGTCGACGGTTGCTATTGCAAGATAGGATGCTCCCATTTCTTCTGAAATTTTTGCACTGTTAACAGCATCGTTTCCATATCCATCAGCCTTAACAGCGCAGCATAATTTAACACCCTTTTTAAGGTTCTTTTTTATTTCATTTATATTATTTCGTAAGTTATCAGAATAAATTATTGCCTGAGTGCAACGCATTTTTTACCTTCTTTTCTATTTGTCATTAGATTCAGCTGTGATTAATTGTTTTATCTCAGAAACAAGATAAAATGAACCTGTTACTAATAAAATATCGTCATCATTCATGGTAGATTTTAGCGTATTGTATGCGACTTTAAGATTCTTTATCACTTCTGATTCGATGGAATTTTGATTAGCTATTAAATAAGTTTGCTCTGCATCACAATGACGCACTGTTTCTGGTTGGGTAAAAATAATTCTGGTGAATGTATTTTTTAAAAGAGGAATTATGTCTTTTATGTCTTTGTCTCCGGCACAAGCAAAGAGAAGCTTATATTTTTTTTCTGGAAAAAGAATTTTTAGTGTTTGGAGCGTGTTGTTTATACTTTTAACTGTATGAGCTCCATCTAGAATTATGGAGTTATTTATTATTTCAAATCGTCCAGGAAGAAACGCTTTTTTTAGACCTGCCGAAATCTGTTCTGCAGAAATAAAGGGGAGTACTTTTTGAATTGTTATAATTGCGGTTAATGCATTATATGCCTGGACTTTTCCTAAAAAATTCAATTCAGTTTCAATCGATAAAAACGAAAGTTTGGTTTTATTATCGTTTGTGTATGAATAATTTAACTCTTTTAAATAATCATTAACAAAAATAATAGGGGAGTTTAATTCTTTTGCCTTTTGCGAAAAAACTTTATCTGCATCTGAGTAGTTTTGAGGAGAAACTATTACAGGCGTTTGGGCTTTTATGATTCCTGCTTTTTCACCGGCAATTTTAGTTATTGTATCTCCTAAGAATTCTGTGTGTTCAAGTTCAATAGGCATTAAAACGCTTGCCAGAGGATTTACAACATTTGTTGAATCAAGACGTCCACCAAGGCCTACTTCGTATACTACATAGTCGACTTTGGCAATTCTATAACATAAAAAAGCAAAAACTGTTACAAGTTCAAACCAGGTAAGAGGTCTCTGTCCCGGTAAATCTGACAAAGGAATTGAATCTACCAGCGCGGTTAGCTCATCCGCTGCTTTTTCGTAAATTTCATCTTCGAAAAATCCTCTTGGGGTGCAGATTCTTTCCCTAAAATCTATTATATGTGGACTTGCGTATATTCCGCATTTTTTACCTGATGCTTCGATTATGTTTGCAATCATGTTTGCGGTTGAACCTTTTCCTTTTGAGCCTGCAATATGAATGCATGGAATCTGATTTTGAGGATTTCCAAGTTTATTGCATAAATAAAACATTGAATCGAGCCAAAAAATGTTTTTTGTTTGCGTTTTTTCGAAATTGAGATAATTATTCAGCCAGTTTTCAAATGAGGTTAAGGTCATATAAATTAAAAGTCCCTTAAGAATTATTTTTTAAGCATCTGCAAAAGATTTGCCGTCTTCCAGTGTTATATGTAGCTTTGTATATTCGCAATGAAAATCATTTGTCAGACGGTTTAAGTATCTTTCGCTTTCCCATTTGCACATTGGAAGATCGTGTAACAGATAATTTCCACAAGATTCTGGTTCTGTTGCAGGGACCTTTGTTTGTGTAAGAATCCATTTAAGACATTCGATTGTAAGGTTTCTCATATCCTGAACGGTGTAATTTCCTGTCATAATAATGTACATTCCGGTTAAACAACCCATAGGACCCACATAAACTACATCATTTTTTACAGTAGAATTTCTGAACCAGGTTGCCATGAGGTGTTCCAGACTGTGCATAGCTCCTGGAGCAACGCAAGGTTCTTTATTTGGTTCCGTGATGCGTAAATCAAAAGTAGTAAAACCTTTGTCTTCTCTTGAAACATAAATTCCAGGTTTTAGTTTTGTATGATCTATTGTAAAACTTTGTATAACTTCCATTTTGTATCTCCAAAAAAATCAATAAGTAAAATCTATACCAGTCTTAGTTTTTACACAAGTCTACAAATTATTGCTAACTTAATAAAAATATGCTAGTTTTTTTCTTATGAAAAAGATTTTTTTAGTTTTGTTATGTTGTAGTTTTTCGTTATTTTTTTCTTGTCATCGAGTTGAAAAAAATACAAAATCCATAGGTATGGCTAATCCTGTAAAGGATTGTACTCCTGAATATCTTTTAGAAGCAATGGGAGTAAGTTTTAATGAACCTGCAGAAAGCCAGGAAATTCTTTATTCTTCAATTGCTGATTCTATTGCTCAGATGCGCTTTAATTGGAAAGGTTGTAACTGTATAGCCAGAATAAAATCATCTGACAAAATGGATGATATTTCAGGATGTTATTACGACTGGGAAAAAGAAATCCAGACTAAAATTGGCTGGTGCGACGCCGTAATTAAATATGCGGTTATTCAGGATGGAAATATCGTTGCCGTATGTAACTGGTACGATGTTGTTCCTGGTCTCCTTTATTCATTTAGTATGGTTGTACCAGGTGTTGGTCCTGGAGATGTAAGCGATGTTGCAGGATTAGTTCAGGATTTGGCAACACAGACTTATGTAATTACACAACACGAAGTTGAATAGTTTTATTTATTATATGTTTTATTAGACTAAGAGGTTTATATGGCAGAAACGATTTCTAGTGCTACTTTTGAAGCTGCAATGGCTACAAGTAAAAAAATAGAAGAAGATATTGTAAAAAATCCATCAAAATACAGGGTTTTAACAGGTGACAGACCAACAGGAAGACTTCATATAGGACATTACTTTGGTTCTTTGCAGAATCGTGTTCGTCTTTCTAAAATGGGTGTTCAGACAATGATTTTGATTGCAGATTATCAGGTTTTAACTGATCATGACGCATATCAGGAAATCAGTCAGAATACAAAACAGCTGGTTATTGATTATCTTGCTGCGGGAATTGAACCTGGTGAAAATGTAATTATTTATCCTCATTCTTATATCCCTGAAGCTAATCAGTTGATGGTTCCATTTTTGACTTTGGTATCAAATGCTGAGTTAAGCCGAAATCCTACTGTTAAAGAAGAAATTCAGGCAGCCGGTTTAACAAATGTAAACGCTGGTATGTATACGTATCCAGTTCATCAGGCTGTAGATATTTTATTCTGTAAAGGAAACGTAGTTCCCGCAGGAAAAGACCAGCTTCCTCATGTAGAAATGGCTCGTACAATTGCAAGTCGCTTTAACAAAAAGTTTTGCGCCGACAGAGAACCTGTTTTTCCTATGCCTCAGGTACTTCTTTCTAAGACACCTAGTATTATGGGCTTAGATGGAACTCAAAAAATGAGTAAGAGCCGCGGTAATGCGATTATGCTCTGTGCTACAGAAGATGAAACTGCAAAGTTAATTAAGAAGGCAAAGACTGATGGAGAACGATTTATTACATATGACCCTGTAAATCGTCCGGAAGTAGCTAATTTATTACAGTTGATTTCTCTTTGTACTCACGAAGAACCAGAAGCAATTGCTCAACGCATTGGCGATGGCGGTGGTGGAATGCTAAAGAATGAACTTACTGTCGCTCTTAACGAAACTTTAAGACCTTTGCGCACAAAACGAGCTCAACTGGAAAAAGAACCTGAATATATCAGAAAGGTATTAAACGATGGCGTTGCCCGTGCCCGTGCGATTGCACAGGACACTTTAAACGAGGTTCGCGAGTGCATGAATATGGTAATTTAACGGTTCTTTAACTGTTAAAAATATTCTTTGCAATATTAATAAGAGTTTCTTTGTTATTTTGGGTCGGGTCCTCTAAGACGGTTTCCATTAATTCGTTGAGGATTCGGCCTAATTCTTTTCCTGCAGGAATACCTTCTTGCATAAGATCTTTACCGTTTACTTTTAAGTCTTTTAACGAAAGTGCGGTATTAGCTTCTTTTTCTTTATCACACCGTTCCTTTAATTCGTTAAGCAATCTGATTGTAGAACTATCATGACCCCTTACAGGTTTGTTGTGCATTCCGTAGATGTCTGCAAGACGTAAATCAAATAAATCTTCAAGATTTTCATATTGAACACGTATCAAAAAACGTCGAATGGCAGCATCTGTCCAGGTTGGTTCGTAATTGAACATGTGATTAGCAATTAAATGACAGATATTTTGTATTTCTGCATTGGAGAACTTTAGTCTGGTTAATAGTTTTTCTGATATCTCACTAGAGTATTTGTCGTGATTGTAAAAAGTATTTATTTCACCAGATTCGGTTTTAACAACTTTTTTTGCCTTTGGTTTTCCAATGTCATGAAGAAGGGCTGCTATTCTGACGTTAATTTTATTCTTAGGTGCTCCGTCGCAGGCGTAAATAAGGTGATCAAGAACATCAAACTCATGAAAAGCTCTCATGTCTTTCTGGATACATCCCCGGCATGCATAAAGTTCTGGCATAAAAAAAGCCATTATGCCGGTTTGTTCCATTATTTTGAGGCCATCAGATGGTTTTTCTGCTTTTAAAAGCTTTAAAAGTTCATCTCTAAATCTTTCAAGAGAAATATTTTTTGTGATTTTTTGAATTTCGGGATTTTTTATTGCTAGAAAAGTTTCTTTTTCGATTTTAAATCCTAATTGTGCACTAAATCGTATTGCTCTGATTGGTCTTAGCCCGTCTTCGCTAAAACGTTCTATTGCTTTTCCTACGGTACGAATTGTTTTTTTTCTAATATCTTTTTGTCCCTTAAATGGATCTACGATTCTACCATCGGATAAGTTGACTGCAATTGCGTTCATGGTAAAATCCCGACGACTTAGATCTTCTTCTATTGTGGAAGCAAATTCTATTTTGTCAGGGTGTCGACCGTCGCTGTAGTCTGATTCTGTGCGAAAAGTTGTAACTTCTATTTCCTGTTTATTAAAATGAACTGTAACTGTTCCATGAGCAATACCCGTTGGTATAACTTTATGAAAAATTGACATTACCTGTTCTGGGGTTGCATTTGTAGTTAAATCCCAGTCAGAAGGCTGTTTCCCCATTAAAACGTCTCGAACGGCTCCTCCAACTAAATACGCTTCGTATCCATTTTCACAAAAAATTGCGTTCATTTTTTTTAGTACATCTGGGATAATGATTTTTTTCATATGTTAGTTCCTGCAGATAATATATCGATTGCCCTGGATGCGATTAGTGTAATAACCGCATAAATTAAGTCAACGCTAAATAAAATCAGGTTAATTCTGATAGTTTTTTTAATTTCTGGTATTTTTGTTTTAATCAAATAAACGATAGATTCGATAATTCCTGCAATGCTAAAGGTAATTAATGCAGTGGCACAAAAAGAAGAGATTCGTATTATTATAATTTGATTAGAATCTAAAAATTTCTGATAGTTTCCAAATGTAAAGAACATCAATAATGCTATTTGAAAGAGGGTTAAAAATAGCGTGGTGCGGCGTGTCATACGGTACAAAAGAGTTGAAGTTCTCATAAATCATAATTATACTAGAAAAAATCACTTTATTACAGTAAGAGGATATAATGAGGAATAAAAAAGGAACTGAACATTTTAGATCAGCTAGTTTTACTGTTGGTACAATATTAATCCTTGGTTTTGCTGCAGTGATTTTTTTTGTAGGATGGACTCAAATAAGAGTAAAGACAAATAATGTTGGTGTTGTGATTTCTAAGATTTCAGGAATTTCTGATAAGCCTGTCGTTTCAGGTAAGTTTTCATGGCACTGGGAATTTCTTATTCCCAAAAATGCAGAATTAAGAGTTTTTGAAACACGTCCTTATTCTTTTAATAAAAAAATAACCGGGACATTGCCTTCCGGCGAGGTTTATAAAGCTGCTTATGCTGGACAACCTGATTTTTCTTATAATTTTAATTTTGACATAACGGTATTGATAAATCCTCACGATATTATTGAGCTTTTAAAAGCACAGAAGTTTTCAGATCAAGCTTCTATGGAAAAATATATCGAAAATTCTGTTGATGATGTTGCTCGTCTTGCTGCAAATAATTTCTTAAAAAAAGCTTCTGTAGACATGTTTTACAGACCTGAAACTGTTGTAACAGAAGATATAATATATCTTACAGGTGCTAAAAAAGCCTTCCCAAATCTGGATTTCCAAAACTTTTGTGTTACAAATGCGCAGTTTCCAGATTTTAAATTGTATCAGAGTGTAAGATCACGTTATATTGAACAGCTTTCAACTTCTGTTTTAAACACAATGCAGATTGTAAATACAGAACAGAATGAAAATAAAACAGAAAATACAGAGAATTCTTCTTCCGAGAACTTAAAATTAAAAAATGAGTCTGATAACACCACAGATAAAGTTAAAAATGAAACAGAAGAACTTCTTGAGAAAGTAGAAAATTTTATCAATTAGAATATTAAAATAGAAAAATACAAAATAAGGATTTGAAGATGAAAAGATTATATGCAATTCGTGGAGCTGTTTGCGCAGAAAATACAAAAGAGTCTATTAGAGAACAGACTTTAAATATGTGTGAGCAGATTTTCCTTCAGAATAATATTGATGCTGGCGATGTTGTTTCAATGCATTTTAGTTTAACAAAGGATCTTGACGTTTTAAATCCATGCGCTGCATTTAGAAAAGAATATAAAAAAATCGATACTTCAATAATTCCTTTGTTTTGCACTCAGGAAGCTTATATACAGGGCGGATTACAAAAAGTTATCCGCCTGATTGTCCATGTATATCTTGAAGAAAATTCAACCATAAATCATATTTATCTTAACGGAGCAGAAATTTTAAGACCGGATTTTTCAAAATAATAATGAATATTTGGCTAGTTAGTATGGAATGCGCCGGACTGGTAGAAGCAGGCGGCGTAAAAAATGTAACTTATTCTCTGTGTAAAGCTCTTTCTCAAAAAGGAAATTCTGTTACTTTATTTATTCCTGTATTTGGCTGTAGCACTTTTGAAAATGTTTTTGGATATGATGACGTTAATGTAGAGCGTGTGTTTATAAACATTGGTAATAAACAGGAAACTGTAGAATTTACCACAGGACGCTTAAAAGATACAAATGTAAAAATTATTTTTATTAATCATCCTTCCTTTGCTCAAAAACAAGGCGTTTATGTATATACGATGGAAGAACAAAAGATGGATCCTCAGTGTGTATGCGGAAAAGGCCATATTGACACTTTGTTCTTAGATGCACTTTTATCCAAAGCGGTTTGTGAATATGGAACACTTATTTCTAAAGATCAAATACCGGATATAATTCATTGTCAGGATGCAAGTACAGCTGTAGTCCCTAGTTACATAAATCAAAAACGAGATATTTTTACTAAAACAAAGTGTGTAGTAACTATTCATAATGCAGGTCCTGCTTATCATCACGAATACCAAAATCTTGACCAGGCGATTTATTATACATCTCTTCCACGGGAATTGTTGTGCAAGGCATTTAATGGTAATAGGGTAGAGCCATTTTTACTTGCTAGTATTGACGGATATCTTTCTACGGTTTCAGATTATTATGCTAAAGAGCTGGTATCTGAAAATTTTAATAATGAAACTGACGGTCTATCAGGTATCTTTAATCGAAATAACATCAGTATTATGGGAATTACAAATGGAATTGATTATGACCGTTATGATCCTGAATATACTAAGTGTTCTCTTTTACCATATGCTTATTCTCCGATTACAGGAGATTTAGAAGGTAAGTATAAAAATCGAGAATATCTTTCGGATTTATCTAAAAATATAACCGAAAACCTTTCTGAAGATTACATGTCTTATCTTGAAAATGTTGAGCAGTACGGTACGCTTCTGAACGATAAAAACGGTGTCTATTTTATGTTTCATGGAAGAATCGTCTGGCAAAAAGGAATTTCTATTTTAATACCTGTAATTAAAAAGATTCTTTCAAAGTATCAGAACGTTTATTTTCTTGTAGAAGGTCAAGGAGATCCAAATTACGAAAATCAAATGAAAGAGCTTTCCAGGGATTTTCCTGATAGAATGATTTATTTTTATGGATATAATCGTGCTCTCTCTCGTTTGATTGCTGCTGTTGCAGATTTTGCACTTTTTCCAAGTTTTTTTGAACCTTGTGGTTTGGAAGATTTTATTGCACAGATTTATGGAACTATTCCTCTAGCACACGCAACCGGAGGATTAAATAAAATAATTAACGGAAAAACTGGTTTTACATATTTGCAGAATACTGAAGAACAATTGGCTGGTGAAATTGAAAAATTAATTTCTATTAAAATGAATAATGATAAATCATTAAATACAATAATTAAAAATGCATGTCAGTCGGTTAAGGAAAACTACAGCTGGGATTTTGTATCAGAAAAATATTTGATTTTTTTTACAAATATTTTAGGTTAAGCTATTGACCTTTTTTTTCAAAAAATATAGTATGTATTCAAGTTCAACAGAACGAACCAATCGCCGCCTTAGCTCAGTTGGTAGAGCACGTGATTTGTAATCTCGGGGTCGTGGGTCCGAATCCTACAGGCGGCTTATACGGGGAGTTTCTAGAGTGGTCAAATAGGACAGACTGTAAATCTGTTGGCCTTGCCTTCGTAGGTTCGAATCCTACACTCCCCAGTTAGACTCAGAAATCTGAGTCTTTTTTTTTGCCCCAATGATTTGACAAAGAATTATCAATACTATAAATTTTACAGTGTCGACTTACGACAAGGAGTTTTAGTGAAAATAACTTTTTGGGGTGTAAGAGGGTCATTGCCGACTCCGTTAAACGCACAGCAAGTTCAAGCTAAAATTACCGCCGCAATTCAAAGAATAACTCCAAAAGATATAGAATCAAACGACGCTAGAGAGCGTTTTATATCAAAACTTCCGTCCTGGTTGTATGGAACAATTGGTGGAAACACAGCATGTGTAACTGTTTCTGATGAAAAAGGGCATTCATTAATTCTTGATGCAGGAACAGGCTTGAGATGTTACGGAAATTCCATAAAAAATAAAAATAATCAGGAATTTAATTTTTTTATATCACATTTTCATTGGGATCATATTCAGGGTTTTCCTTTTTTTAATCCAATTTATTCAGAAAATTCAAAGATTAATATTTTTTCAGGTCATAAAAATGCGGAAAATCTTTTAAAAGTTCAACAAAACCAAGAAAATTTTCCTGTCTCCTTTGATGATCTGAAGTCAAAAATAAGTTTTTATACGATGGAACAGGGAAAAGAATATAAAATATTTGGTTTTCGTGTTTTTAATTGTAAAATGAATCATCCTGGAGATTCCTATGCATATTCCTTTGAACATGAAAATAAAAAAATAGTATATGCAACTGACACAGAATTGTCTGATAAGGATTTAATTAGTACTCCAGACCGGGAATTGGTTTTTAAAGGTGCTGATGGGATAATAATTGATGCCCAGTATACTATGGAAGAAGCGAATGAAAAAGAAAACTGGGGGCATTCTGCTTTTTGTAATGCCATCGATTTTGCATGTTTCTGGGGTATTAAAAAGATATTTTTGTTTCATCATGAGCCTGATTACGATGATAAAAAATTAAATACAATTTTGGATTCTGCAAAGTGGTATGCGGAATTTATCGTACATAAAGAGATTGAGATTTATCTTGCAACAGAATCTCAGGAGTTTAAAATATGAAGTTTTCTAAATTAAATATAGCTGTATGTAGTGTTTTAATTGCAGTTTTTCTTTTAGTAGCAGGACTTTTTTCAAGCACTCTTCCCGCATCCAGTTCTAAACATGCAATTGTAAGAAAAGTTGAAGTCCCTACAGGAACCTCTGTTCGTTCAATTTCTAAAAACTTAAACAAACAAAAATTAATTAGAAGTGGATTTTCTTTTTATTTATGTGGTCGGTTCCAAATTGTAAAGACGATTTTAACTTTTGATTCTTCACGTTTTTCGTTGAAAAGTGGAGTTTATACGATCTCAAGTGACATGAAAGTATCAAAAATAATGAAGATTCTTTCTTCTGGACAGCAGGAATATCTTCATGTTTCTATCCCTGAAGGCCTTACAATAACTAAAATCGGTATGCGACTTGAAGAAGCTGGAGTTTGTTCTCTAGAAGAGTTTAAAGCTGGGGCTAAAAATAAAGAACTTCTTGAAGAATATGGAATTGTAACAGATTCTTTTGAAGGATATCTGTTTCCTGATACATATTATTTTACGCCTATGATGTCTGGCCAGGCTGTTGTTCGTCAGATGGTGGACAATTTTTTTGAACAGATAAAAAAAGTACCCGGTTTAGCTGAAAAAAAAGGTGAAAGCTTAAACTATACTCTTACACTTGCTTCAATTATTGAAAGAGAGTATCGCCTTGAATCAGAAGCTCCTTTGATTGCAAGTGTTTTTACTAACCGATTAAATCATAATATCGGACTTTATTCCTGTGCAACCATTGAATATATAATAACAGAAATTCAAGGTAAACCTCATCCTGATGTAATTACATATGATGACCTTGCAATAGATAATCCCTATAACACATATAAATGGGCAGGACTTCCTCCTTCTCCAATTTCTAATCCCGGACTTGTAGCTTTAAATGCAGCTCAAAATCCTGCAAAAACAAATTATTATTTTTTCAGACTTGTTGATCCTTCAATAGGAAAACATGTATTTACTAAAGATTTTTCTACCCATGTTAGCGAAGGTACAATAATCAATACATCAAAGAAGTAGTGCAATGGCAGGCAGAATATCAAAAAAAACTATAGAAGCAGTTCAGACTACTGCAGATATTGTTCAGATAATTGGAGAATATACAAAACTAGAGCCTCGTGGAAGTGACTGGTGGGGATGTTGCCCTTTTCATGGTGAAAAAACTGCATCTTTTCATGTTGAACCAGATAAGAGGTTCTATTACTGTTTTGGTTGTCATGCCGGTGGAGATGTAATTAAGTTTTTAATGGAGCAGGAAAAATTGACCTATGTACAGGCAATTGAGTCTCTTGCTAAACGCTACGGAATCCAGGTTGAGTATGAAGATGGATACGAAGTAAAAGAAGATCCTAAGTTTAAGCTGATTCAGGATTATATTGAGTTATATGAACGAACTGCCGGAATGTTTCATTACATGTTAACACAAACCGAACAGGGAAAAAGTGCCCTTAAGTATATTACTGACAGGGGATTGTCGTTAGAAACAATTGATAAGTTTAAGCTTGGTTATGCTCCTCAAGACAGAAAATGGTTAAAAGATTTTTTACTGAAAAAGAATTTTAGTAAAGAGTTTTTGGAAAATTCCGGTCTTTTTAGTAAAAAATTTCCAGATATTGCTTTATATTCCAATAGATTAATGTTTCCTATTTTTAACAGGGATGGAAAGGTTGTTGCTCTTGGAGGTAGACAACTTGTAAACGAGCCTAATAGTCCTAAATATTTAAACTCTCCAGATTTAATTCAATATAAAAAGGGAGAAACTTTGTATGCTTTTAATTTTGCAAAAAAATCAATAAAAGAGAACAAAAAAGTTATTTTTTGTGAAGGATACATGGATTGTATCGCATATCATCAATGTGGAATTAATTATGCTGTTGCGCCTTTAGGAACGGCATTGACAGAAGAGCAGATAAAAATAATTAGACCTTTTGTTGATGAAGTTTTATTATCCTTTGACTCTGACGGAGCGGGACAAAAAGCAACATTAAGAGCGATTTTAATGCTCAGGGCCAGTGGGTTAACCTGTAAAGTTATTCGTCTTGAAGGCGGAAAAGATCCTGCTGAAATCATGATAAACTTTGGTGCAGAAACCTTGACAGGATATGTTTTAAATGCTATTTTGGATAGCGACTTTTTATTATCTAAACTAGGCAAGGAGTACCCAATTGATACTCCAGAGGGAAAAACTAAAGCTTCACTTGCATTTTTTCCATATATTGATGCCTTACAGTCGGATATTATGAAAGAGTCGTGTCTTGAGCAATTATGTCAGACATTTAACTTAAAGCCGGAGGCAGTAAAAAGAGATTTCCAAAATCGTGAGCAAGCTCGAAATCGTTTAAAATTCCAGCAGCCAGAAAAAGATGAATCAAAAAATACTTCGATTAAATTAACTGCAGAGTTAAGAAGTGTTCTGGCAATAATAGCCCATATTGATAAATATAATATCGTACGTAACGAACTAACTCTCCAAGATTTTGAAGATCCTTCAGCTCAGCGACTTTTTAGTGTTCTGGAAGAGTGCTATCAGGATGGTTCTTTGTCATTAACAGGTGTTCTTACACATTGTAAAGATGAATCGTTGTCAAATTTGGTTACAAGTGTTATTGCGACTGGAGAATTTAATAACGATAGCGAAGATTTGGTTCAGGCTTCTGTAAAAATGTTAAAAAAACGCAGCCTCGAACGCCAGCGAGACCGGGTTATGGCTCGAATTCGTTCCTTAAATGTTGTAACACCAGATGATCAAAACCAGATGAATGCTCTTTTGTCAGAAAAAATGCAAATTGACAAAAAACTTAAGTCTTAAGCTAGTATAAATTTTTTGAAGGTGTGAATTCATGGATCAGGAATTGGACCCTGTTGTACAAAAAATTTTGGACTTTACCAAAGATAAAAATGTAATTACCTGGGATGAAATTACAGATCTTGCAGGTCAGGATTTTGTTAATTCTCCGGAAATGGAAAAACTTCTTTCACTTTTGAGTGAAAAAAACGTTCAGGTAATTGAAACTGCTTTGATGGACGACGAAGAAGAGGACGAATCTTTAATCGATGACGATGATGATGAAGGTTCTGATGATGACGATGATGATATCGATAAGGCTTCTGAACGGGGACGTCTTGTAAATGGTGATAAAGAATCAAATGTTGATGATCCCATTCGTCTTTATTTACGCGAAATTGGTAAAGAAAATCTTCTTACTGCTGAACAGGAAGTAATTCTTTCTAAGCAGATGGAAGATGGAAACAACATTATTAAAGAAGTTGTCCTAAATTCCGGAATTATGATTCCAGAATTTTTTGCTATTGCACAGAAAGCTTTTACACGTATCGATATTCATGAGCCAGGAAGACCTCGTAAAGAAATCAACGAAGAAATGGCTGAAAAGCGACGTCTTAAGAGTTGTTATAGTGAATTTATAAAGCCAGTTTTACCAGAAATGAAACAGTATATGGCTTTAAAAAAGAATCTTTTTGAAACAAATCAAACAAGCAAGATTTTTAATGAACCTCAACTTGTAGATTTGAGATCTAAAATTCAGCCTTCTTTACAAAAGATTGAAATTCAAACAGAAGAACTGGATAAATTTACTCAGAAGTTCATGGATGCTACTCAAAAAATTGAAGAGTATCGTCAGAAACAGGAAAAGAAAATGAAGGAACTTAGAATTTCTAATCCTTCAGAATTGAGAAGTCTTGGACGTCGTATTTCTATACGTTCTGAATCTGCAAAGATTGAAGCAGAATTGAATATGACAACTGATGATATCCGTGATATTTATACACAGATTCAGAAAATCGATCGTAAACTCGACCGTCTTGAATATGAATTTGAAAATACAATTGATGAAATTCTTGAAAAAGCAAAAGAAATCAAACGTGGTGCACGCATGATGGAACAGGCAAAAAACCGCCTCATTAATGCGAACCTTCGTCTCGTTGTTTCAATTGCAAAGAAATATACAAACAGAGGACTTCAGTTCTTTGATCTTGTTCAGGAAGGTAACATCGGCTTGATAAAAGCTGTTGAAAAATTCGAATACCGTAAAGGATTTAAATTTTCTACATATGCAACCTGGTGGATTCGACAGGCAATTACCCGTTCCATTTCTGACCAGGCAAGAACAATTCGTGTTCCTGTCCATATGATTGAACAGATTAACAAGGTTGTTCGCGAAAGCCGCCAGCTTATGCAGAAGCTTGGACGTGAACCAACAGATGAAGAAATTGCTCAGCAGCTTGGCTGGCCATTAGCTCGTGTTAAACAGGTTAAGAACGTTGCACGTGAACCTATCTCTCTTGAAACTCCAATCGGAGAAGAAGAGGATTCATCATTGGGAGACTTTATCGAAGATAAAGAAGTTGAAAATCCTGCAGTACAGACTTCTTATAAGTTGCTACAGGAACAGCTTAGACAAGTTCTTAGCACATTGCCTCCTAGAGAACAGGAAGTTCTAAAGATGCGTTTTGGTCTTGACGATGGATATTCTTTAACTTTGGAAGAAGTTGGTCTTTACTTTAATGTAACCAGGGAACGAATTCGTCAGATTGAAGCTAAAGCGTTAAGAAGACTTCGTCATCCTCGACGTGCAAATGGTTTACGGGATTATATCGAGACTTAGTCTCGTCTAATGTAGACATAAACCCTTATTTATTATATATTTTGAAGATACATTGACTTTTGAAAAGGAATATCATTTATGGAAATGACAGAAATTTTTGACAAACTTAAAACACTTCAGGTAATTCTTGGAAGAAAATATGAACTTGAATCAAAAATTCAGGAAGCTCCAAAACAGTTAGGTTCTCAGGATGAATTGCTAGCCCGACTTAAGAAGGAATACATCGAAAAGAATTCTGAATACGAAAATGTTAAGTCAAAAGTTGATCAGTTACATGTAGAACTTGATGAAACAGTAAAAGTTCGCGAAGAAGGTGAAAAGAATATGGATAATATTTCAACTCACCGCGAATATGAAGCACTTGATAAACAGATTTCTGAAGCATCTGCAAAAGAAGCAGAGATACGCAAAGAACTTCAGAAAGAAGAAAAGATTCTTGCTGAATTAAATGATACCCTTAAAACAACAGAAGCAATGATAAATGCTCAGGAATCAGAACTTAATTCAAGTAAAGATTCGTTGAACTCAGAACTTGATTCTTATAATAAAGAACTTGCTGAATTACAGAGTCAGGAAGACGCTCTTACTCCTGGAATGGATACTGAAATATTGTTCAAATTCCAGAGAATTATTAAACGTAATTCAGAAGGTATTGTTGCCGTTCGCAATGGCGTTTGTACAGGTTGTCATATGATTCTTCCTGGCCAGTTTGCAAACGAAGTTCACCAGGGTGAAAACATTATGTTCTGTCCATACTGTAGCCGTATTCTTTTCTACGAAGAATCTGCAGATGACGAACAGGAATCATTCTTCAACGATGCAGGAAGCCTTGCTGATTTGGATGATGATTTTGGTGAAGATGAAGAATACGATGATGAAGATCGAGAAGCTTCTCTTTACGAAGATGTTGATTCTGATGATTTGTCTGATGATGAAGATGATCTTGATGATTCAGACGATGACACTGATAATTAAAATAATTGCAGATGGAATATAATCGCACAACGGAGTCTGATGATAGATTCTTGTTGTGAGGAAAGTCCGGGCTCCTCCGGAAAGAATGCCGGATAACAACCGGGCCAATATGGTAGATGTAATTAATTTGCATATCCCATATTGGACAGAAAGTGCAACAGAAAATGTACCGCCTGTTTACAGGTAAGGGTGAAAAGGTGGTGTAAGAGACTACCGCATACGTGGTAACACGTATGGCATTGCAAACCTCATTCGGAGCAAAATTGAGCAGAAGTTTGGTTTCCGGCCTTATACTTCGGGTAGATTGCTAAAGGTATCTGGTAACAGATATTTCGGATAGATGGTTATGTCGTTTATACGATGACAGAACTCGGCTTATTGTTCCATCTGTTTTTTATTTTGAAAAGTTGTATATGAAACAGACCTATAACGATAGTAATTATATTAAAAGAAAAAGTTTATTTATCCCGATTCTTATTGTTAGTATTTTCTTTGTTTTATTTATTGTTGTAGGCAGTATTTTCCTTACAAGATATTTTCATAAAAAAGCACTTAATTCACCGACATCAAAGGCTCTTGCTGCAAGCTGGAAAGTATACGATTACGATAAAGTTTATGAACTTAGCCGCCAGATGCTGGAGACAAATCCTTTTAATAATATTGCCCTTGTTTACCATGGCTATTCAAGTTTTTATCTCGCAGTTTCTCAATTAGACAATTCAACTTCACAGAATTATCTTGATGAAGCAATAAATTCTCTCAGACTTGCCCTGGTTAATTGCAAAAAATCTATTTATCCGCAAATAAACTACATGCTTGGTAAATCATATTTTTATAAAAATACGGTTACATCTTACTATTATGCTGATCTTGCTGTAAAATATTTAAAAGAAGCTCAGAATACAGGTTATAAAGCAAACGACATTCCGGAGTATTTAGGATTAACTTACGCTTCTCTTGGAATGACTATGGAAAGTATTTCTGCTTTTACAGAAGCTTTAATAATCCGCGAGTCTGATTCTTTGCTTCTTTCAATTGCAGAACAATATTATAAAGCTGGTCAACCTACGCCTGCAAAACAATATTTGTTTAGAATTATTAAGGATTGTGAAAACGAAGAACTTGTTTTTAAAAGCAGGATTCTTCTTGGAACAATATACATCGATGAAAAAAAATATGCTGAAGCCAGAAATGAATTTGAAAGTGTTTTAAAAAACAATCCAAATTCTGCTGACGCTTACTATGGACTTGGTGTAATATATGAGAAGCAAGGTGATTTGGTAAAAGCCCGGGCTGAATGGCGTAAAGCTCTTAGACTTCAGGTTAACCACGCTGGTGCTCTCGCAAAAATAGCTGAATATTAATCCGGGAGGATTTATGGGATTTTTTGACAGATTTTCCACAGATATAGGTATTGATCTTGGAACTTGTAACACACTTATTTATGTAAGAGGAAAGGGTATTGTTATTAACGAACCTTCTGTAGTCGCAGTTGAAAAAGGAACAAAACGTATTGTTGCCGTTGGTGGTGAAGCAAAAAACATGCTTGAAAAAACACCTAGCAACATCATGGCTATCAGACCTCTGGCAGATGGTGTAATTTCTGATATAGACAGCTGCGAACGAATGATAAAATATTTTATTCAAAAAATAACACCTAAACATCAGTTTATAAAATCAACTCGTATGAAGATTGGTATTCCATCTTGTGTTACAGAAGTTGAACGTCGTGCTGTAATTGAAGCAGCATTAAAAGCTGGTGCAAAAGAAGTTGAAGTTATTGAAGAATCGAAAGCCGCTGCAATTGGTGCAAAGATTCCTATTTTTGAACCTGCAGGTCATATGATTTGTGATATTGGTGGTGGTACTGCTGAAATTTCTGTAATTTCTTTAGGCGGTATGGTTGTCACAAGTTCAATTCGTGTAGGTGGCGATAAATTTAATGATGCTATTGTAAAGCATGTTAAGAGTGTTCATAACTTGATTATTGGACGACAGGCTGCTGAACGTCTAAAGATTCAAATCGGAAACGCAGCTCCTGATAAAACAATTGAAAAAATGGAATTAAAGGGTACTGATGCAATTACAGGGCTTCCTCGCCGATTGGAAATTGATAGTGTTGAAGTTCGAGAAGCATTAAAAGAGCCTGTAAAAATGATTGTTGAAGAAATCAAAAATGTAATCAGTCAGACTCCTCCTGAACTTGCATCTGACATTATCGATCGCGGTATCGTTATGACAGGTGGTGGTTCTATGCTCAAAGGTCTTCCTAAGTTAATTTCAAAAGAAACAGGTGTACCTGTTATTCTTGTAGAAAATCCTCTGGAATGTGTTGCTCTTGGAGCTGGTGAAGCATTTGAATTATTCAAAGACATGTCTTCTGACCGTTCAATCTACGATAGTCTTAACGAATAGTGTACCATAATGGCAAAGCCTAAGTTTTCATTTAAATTTAAGTTTCCTGAATTCATTCTCCTGATTTTAATTTTAATATCAGGAGTAATGCTTGCATTTAGTTCAGGTAGTTTTGTTCTCAATTTTAAGAAAATTGGTTTTTCTATTTTTTCTACAATAGAAAGTGGAATTCATTCTGTTGTAAAAGGTGTTGGTGATACCTTTGGAGCTGTTAGAGAACTAAGTCATCTCAAGAAAGATTATGAAGAACTTACCAAAAAACTTGAGAATTATGAACAGATGCAGCGTTCAAATGCTGATATTAGAAAGGAAAACGAAAGATTAAAAGAACAATTAGGTTTTTCAACATCGTTAGATGAAAAAAATATTCCTGCTCAAATTATTGCACGAGAAACAGATAATATAAATGCTTATATTACAATAAATAAAGGTTCTTTACAGGGTATCAGGAAAAATATGCCTGTAATTGCTTTACAGCAGGGAACCAGCGGTCTGGTAGGTAAAATAGTTCAGGTTGGATTAACTACCAGCGTAATTATGCCTATCTACAATCAACAGTGCGTAGTTTCTGCGAGAATGCAAAATACAAGAGATTTAGGACTTGTATATGGAATTGGTTCTGAAGAATCTCCGCTCCTTATGAAGCATATACGTAAACGAGTGTTAGATGAGCTTCATTATGGAGATGTTGTAGTTACTTCTGGTGAAAATAATAACTATATGAGTGATTTACCAATTGGTTCAATCTCTAAAATCTCTGTTGTTGATTACAATTCTTCACTTGATATTGAATTAACTCCAATTATTGATTTTTCTAAGTTAGAAACTGTAATTGTTGTAAATCTTTATGAAATTAATGATACAAGGAAGTAATAATGATTAAGTCGTATTCGATTTCTGCACTGATTTTGCTGATTGTAACATTAATTGAAACTGCAATATTGTCAAATATAACAATTTTGCCTGCTGTTCCTGATTTAATTTTGATTTGTGTTATTTATTTTTCATTATTAAATGGAAAGATGTATGGCGAAGCAACAGGTTTTGTTTCCGGTCTTTTTTTAGATTTTTTATCCGGAGCTCCTTTTGGTTTTAATTGTTTATTCAGGACTGTAATGGGATATATTGCGGGCTCTTTATATGGATTTGTTAATTATTCAGGTTTTGTAATTCCGATGGTGATGGGTGCTGTAGGAACTATAATTAAAGCTTTTTTAATCTGGATAATTTCGCTGTTTTTCCCGAGTTTTGTATACACTTACACAATTATCTCGATACCATTTTTATTTGAACTTATTTTGAATTCTCTTTTAACTCCGTTTATTTTTAAGTTATTAAATGTTTTTTCTAGAACTCTTTCAGTTCGATCGGAGGAAATCTTTTAATGGGACTTAGAAGAAGAATCAGTTCTATAAAAAATTCCTCTCTGGATAAGAATGCTCATGTTTATATACTTGGCATTTTTATTGTTTTCTCGTTTTTAATTTACTTTTACAGACTTTTTACTTTACAGGTAATTCTTGGAAATGAATATCGTTCTAAATCCAAAACAATTTCCAGTCAGGTAAGTACTATTCCAGCTCAGCGGGGAGAAATTTTTGACCGCAATGCAACTCTCCCTATGGTAGTTAATACGGACTCTTTTGCGGTGGAATTAACACCTGGTGAAATACCTTCTGGGTATTACGATACGGTTGCAAATAAACTTGCCGGTTATCTTGGAATTAGTAAACTCGATATTGACCGAAAAGTTCCAAAAAATGTACGAAGATCATATTCTTCAATACAAATCAGATCTAATGTTCCATTTGCAGTGATTTCAAATATTGCTGAAAATATTACAGATTTACCAGGGGTTTCCTGGGTTTCTAAACCTATAAGAAATTATCATGAAACAGGTTCTCTTTCTCATGTAATCGGATATGTAGGTGATATTACACGTGAAGAAATGAATGTAATGTACAATAAAGGGTACACACATAAATCGATTGTCGGAAAAACTGGTATAGAAAAACAATACGATTCATTATTACAGGGTGTTCCTGGACGAGAATCTAGAACTGTCGATGTAAGAGGTCGTATTATTTCTGATACTCCTATTATAGATCCTCCAAAAATGGGAAAGAATCTTGTATTGACAATTGACACAAATATACAAACTCTTGCCGAAAAAACTTTGGGAAGCAGGGTAGGGGCGATTGTTGTTTTAAAGCCATCTAATGGAGAAGTTCTTGCGATGGTTTCTTATCCTTACTTTGATCCTAATATGTTTAATACAGATGAAGCTGGTGAATATTATCAGACATTAATTGAGGATAATAAAAAACAACCTCTTGTAAACCGTTGTGTTAATGCTGTTTATCCACCTGCTTCAACATTTAAAATTGTAATGTCTACTGCAATGCTTGCAGAAAATTCTTTTCCTTCTAACAAAAAAATTGAATGTAAAGGTGAAATTAATTACGGAAATCGTATTTTCCACTGTCACGTTCATAAGCCTGGGCATGGTTGGCTTGATTTAAAGAATGGGTTGGCTCAGTCTTGTGATGTTTATTACTGGATAATTGGTAGAGATAATTTAGGTATTTCAAAAATTGCTTCTTACGCTCGTGATTTTGGGTTTGGTCAGCCTACAGGAATCGATTTACCTAGCCAGTTATCAGGGTTTGTTCCAACTGCAGAGTGGAAAGAACGTCGATTCCATGAAAAGTGGTTAGGTGGAGATACCATGTCTGCTTCTATTGGACAGGGATATACTCTTGCAACACCATTACATGTTGCAGATATGATGGCCATGGTATGCAATGAAGGTGTAATTTATAAACCTCATCTTTTAAAAGAAGTTAGAGATCCTGTAACAAACGAAGTTATTGATGAAATAAAGCCTGAGGTGCTTGTTAAGTCTGATATTCCAAAAGAAGTTTGGAAAGAAGTTCAGGAAGATTTGCGCTATACAATCACAGATGGTACACCTCAATATCCGATGCATAATAAGATTGTAAAATCTGCCGGAAAGACAGGTACTGCCGAGGTAGCTCAATACAAAAAAAGCTGGCATTCCTGGATGGTTGCATACGCACCATATGACGCCCCTGTAGAAGATCAGGTTGTCGTAGCAACTTTAGTTGAAGCTTGTAATCCATGGGAATGGTGGGCTCCATATGCCACAAACATTGTCATTCAGGGAATTTTTGCTAAACAGTCATATGAAGAAGCAATGGAAGCCTTAGGCTTCAAGTATTTGATGAAAAATGGAAACAGGCAGGAATAATGTATGAAGACTAGAATTTTATCTTCCTTTGATTTTGTATTACTTTCTTGTACTCTGATTCTAGTTTCACTGGGAATAGCGTTTATTTATTCTTCAGGAGTTAATTCCGATGGTGTTTTGGTAACAAATGAATATATAAAACAAATAATATGGGGCAGTGTAGGGCTTGTTTTTATGTTCGGCACTGCAATCATTGATTATCGAAAAGTAAAAAGATTTTCTGTATGGTTGTTTTGGGGAAGTATCTTTCTGTTATTAATAACCCTTGTTCCTTTTATCGGAAGAAAAGTTAATGGAGCCAGAAGCTGGCTTGGAATTGGTGATATTGGTTTTCAGCCTTCGGAATTTGGAAAGATTTGTTTTATTTTTATGCTTGCAAAATATCTGGATGATTCAGAAAATGAAAATCCTTTGAAACGATTTTTAGTTGCAATTGCTATTTTTCTTGTACCTTTTGGATTGATTTTAGTTCAACCTGACATGGGTTCTGCTACAGTATATATTCCAATATTTATTATAATGTGTTTTTCCTCTGGAATTCCTATTAGATTTATCATGTTTTTACTTGGTGTCGGAACTTCCATGATTGTTTTTACGATTCTTCCTGTTTGGAATGAATATATCGCTCATAATTCTGTTGCAATAATAGCCGTATTAACGAATTTTAAATTAAAGTTAGTTTTGCTTCTTGCTTTTATTACAATTTTTGCAATTGCTTTAATTGTCCGCCTGTATTTTCACGGCCCTAAATATTATTACTGGATAGCATTTATTTTTTTAATCCTTTCTATCGGATTATTGATGTCATCCTTTGCTGCAAAATTTCTTAAAGATTATCAGATTAAACGATTGATTATCTTTATGGATCCAAATGTAGATCCGTTAGGGGCTGGTTGGAACATTATTCAATCTAAAATTGCAATTGGTTCTGGTGGCTGGTTTGGACGTTCGTATTTACATGGAACTCAAAGTCATTATCGATTTTTACCTCAACAATCTACCGACTTTATTTTTAGTATTCTATCAGAAGAACTTGGTTTTATCGGCGGATTTATAGTTTTTATTTTGTATTTTGTAATTATGTTTAGAATTCTCATTATTATTAAAAATACTTCAAACAGATTTGGTATGTATATTGCAAGTGGTATTCTTGGAATGTTTATTATCCACTTTTTTATCAATGTTGGAATGGTTATGGGAATTATGCCAATTACAGGTATTCCATTATTATTCTTGTCTTATGGTGGTTCTTCACTTTTAACCGCTATGTCATGTATAGGAATTTTAATGAGCATCAATTCAAGAAAGCTAGACTTTATCTAAGATTACCTTCTATAATGCATATTCTGTCTACCAAATTGATTTTTTTACATTATTTCCAGTAAAAATTTATTTAAATAAAGTATCCCTGTTTTTGTAAGCGAATACTGCACGCTTTTATCAGAATTAATCGATATTTGCGCTTTGCCTTCTTTTTCCCATTTTTCAAATAGTTTTATAACATTTTGTGAAAGTTCAATTTGAAATCTTTTTTTATATTCAGTTGCATTTATTCCTTTTAATGTTCTTAGTCCCATCATTAAAAATTCAAATTCTTCTGTTTTTGTATCTATTTCTTCAACTTGTTGTGTTTGTTCTATATCATTATGTGTGTCACTATTCCAGACAGATATATATTTATTCAGTTCTGGGATGTTTGTTATTCTTATAGATTTTTTATTTGTATAATAAATCGTTCCTGTGGCTCCGCATCCACATCCAATGTAGTTTTGTAAAGACCAGTAAACAAGATTGTGTTTGCAAAATTTATCATTCTTACAAAAATTAGAAACTTCATATTGATTAAATCCATTTTTTTCAAGGAAATTTCTTCCTTCTATCCAGAGTTCATCAGCCTTATCAAAATCATAGTGTATTTTTCCAGAATTGATTTTATTGTCTAATGGAGTCCCTTCTTCTATTGTAAGTGCGTACATTGAAATATGATGGATTTTGTAATTCATTAATGTTTTTAAGTTCTGTAAAAAATCATCTTTTGTTTGTTCAGGAAGTCCGCTAATCAGGTCGACAGAAAAATCTCCTTTCCAATATTGATTAATTATATTTAGTGCATTTATGACTTGTTCTCCAGAGCTTCGCCTGTGTACTTGTTTTAAGACATTATTTTGTAATGATTGAATTCCACAGGATAGTCTTGTTATAGAAAGAGTATTATATGTTTCAATTAATTCTTTTGTTACATCATCAGGATTTACTTCTATGGTACATTCTGATATTTGTTTCTGTCCGGTAAGATAGATACAATCGAAGATTTTTTTTAACTGAGAATAGGATAATAAACTTGGAGTGCCTCCACCAATATAAACTGTTTCCCATTCTGTGATCGAATAATTCTCGATTTTATATTTAATCTCGTTACAGAGAGCATCTACATAATCATCCGGTACACAAGCTTTTCCACAGCCGATACTAAAAAAATCGCAGTAATCACATTTTGAGATACAATATGGAATATGTATATATAGAGAACAATTCATCAGGCAATTTTTTCCAGTTTTTCTTTTATAAATTCGCTCTTTTCTTTGAGACCTATTTTTCCAGCATTTAATAAAATCATATTAGGCTTAGAAGGATCGAGTTTAACAGTTCCTGCAGATTCCGTAATAAGTTTTAATACTTTGTTTACATTTATATCAGAAACTTTTGCAAATTCTACTGATATTACGCCCTGTCTTTCTTTTATCGTAGAAATATTTAACTTGCGGCAGAGAATTCTGATTTTTGCAAGGGATAACAAACTGGAAACTTCTTCAGGTACAGGTCCAAATCGATCCAGTAATTCAAGATATATTCCATCAAGCTCATCATCACTTTGAATTGCAGCAATTTTTTTGTAAATTTCCATTTTTGTCTGAGGGTTTTGAACATAAGAATCTGGAATAAAGCCTGTATATTCAAGCTCCATCAAGGTTTCAGGAGTTGTTTTAAAGTCATCTTGAGCCATAAGGCGATTAACTGCTTCGTTAAGAAGTTTTACATATAAATCGAAACCTACAGAATAAACGCTTCCTGACTGATCTCGTCCTAAAAGATTGCCAGCTCCTCGAATTTCCATATCTTTCATAGCGATTTTAAAACCGCTTCCTAATTCCGTAAAATCGCTGATAACTTGGAGTCGTTTCATTGCAACTTCACTTAATGATTTATTTCCTGGATAAAGCAAATATGCGTAGGCTTTTCTATCGCTTCGGCCTACTCGTCCCCTTAACTGATATAATTGGGAAATACCATACATATCTGCACGATCAATAATAATCGTATTTACATTTGGAATATCGATTCCGTTTTCAATAATTGTCGTTGCAACAAGAATATGAAAGCCACCCATTTTAAAACGTCTAAAAATATCGTCCAGCTGGTCACTTGTCATCTGACCATGAGCAACATCAATCATCATTTCTGGAAGAAGTCTTTCAAGCTTAATTCGAGTTTCGTTTAGCGATTCAACACGATTATGAAGATAAAAAACTTGACCACCCCGCTCTACTTCTTTTCTTATTGCTGCGCATACTCTTTCATCACTGTATGCGTCAATTACGGTTTCAATAGGTTTACGGATTTGAGGAGGTGTTGTTAATAAACTCATATCACGAATTTTTAGTAAACTCATGTGCAAAGTTCTTGGAATTGGAGTTGCGGACATTGCAAGACAGTCGATATTGTTTTTTAATTCTTTTAGTTTTTCTTTGTCCTTAACTCCAAAACGTTGTTCTTCGTCAATAATCATAAGACCTAAATTTTTAAATATTACATCTTTTTGAATAATACGATGAGTTCCAACTAAAATGTCAATTTGACCTTCCTGGAGTTTTTTTAGTATTTTCTTTTGTTCTGCAGGAGTTACGAATCTGGACATATGTGCAATTTTTACAGGGAAATTGTTAAATCGTTCCAGACAGGTTTCATAATGCTGTTCTGCAAGAATTGTTGTTGGAGCAAGGAATGCAACTTGTTTTCCACCTAAAACTGCCTTAAATGCGGCTCTCATTGCAATTTCGGTTTTACCATATCCAACATCGCCACAAACCAGGCGGTCCATTGGAACTGGTTTTTCCATATCTTCTTTTATTTCTTTTGTAACTGTAATTTGATCAGGAGTATCTTCGTATGGAAAAGCTGCTTCAAAGGTTGTTTGCCATTCTGTATCTTTTGGGAACGGAAAGCCTCGAGCCGCTTTGCGACGGGAATAAAGGTCAATCAATTTTTGTGCTAAATCTTCTACTGCTTTTTTTACTTTTGATTTTCGGTTTTCCCAGGCCTTACTTCCTATTCTGTCCAGATGAGGAGCTTCTCCTTCGTTTCCAATATATCTTTGAACGAGGTTTACCTGTTCAATGGGAACAAAAATAAATTCTTCATCTGCGTATTCAAGTTTTATGTAATCCCGTTCATTTCCCATTGCTTTGACGCGTTCGATTCCTTTAAATAGACCGATTCCGTAGTTTACATGGACAATAAAATCGCCGGGATTTAAGTCAACAAAAGTATCAATTACCTGGCTTTTTGCTTTATGAATAGATTTTGGAATATATTTTTTTCGTCCAAAGATTTCGTTTTCCTGTATAACCTTAATTTTAATCTCTGGGATTGAAAATCCTTCTGAAATTGCGCTTCCGAAAACATGAACCGGATTGTTATCAGTTCTGGTATATTCTTTTAAGATTTCCTCAATACGAAGTGCCTGATTTTCGTTATCAGCAAATATAAAAATATCCCAGCCATCTTTCTGTAAGTTTTCCAGTTCTTCTTTAAGATAATTAAAATTTCCAAAATAACTTTGAGAAGGCTCGGCTTCAATCTGAATTTGAGTTATTTCCTGTTCTTTTTTATCTGTCAAAATTGTTTTTAATTCGATTTTTCTTTCTATTCTATTGAGCAATTGGTCAAATTCAAAAGAAATTTCGTTTGGTGGAAGGACAGGAAGTTCTGTTCTGGCTTTTTTGTACATTCCCATGTTTTCACGATTGTTGCTTTCCTGTGCATTCTGAAGTCTGTCAAAATCGTAGAAAAATACGGTTGTGTTCTCGTCAAAATAATCTAAAATAGAATACTGTTTATTCCACAATACCGGATAAAATAATTCTTCGCCTTCTGAATATCCATTTTGACTTAATTCAGAAAGCATTTTTTCTTTAAAAAGTTTTGCCTGCTCTGTAAAAGGAATTTTTATAGTATTTGTGGATTCAGATTCTTCGTTTAATTTTTCTTTTAAGGTTGAAAGTAACTCGTCTGTCCATATTACTTCCTTCATAGGATAAATTAAAAGTTTATCCTGGCTTTTTAGCGTAGTTTGGGTAATCGGATCAAAAGTTTTAATATTTTCTATTGTATCAAAATCAAAAATAATACGGTTTGCACTTTCTGCTTCAGGAAGAAATATGTCTAATACCTCTCCCCTAAGGCTAAATTCCCCTCTTACAGATACTTTTGGAACTCTGGTATAGCCAATTTTTGTAAGTTTTTCAGCGATTTTAACAGTATCTATATTCTGACCTTTAGCTAAAAAGAAAAGAAGACTTTTTGTATATTCTGGATCTGCCAAAGGTGTTTGAAAAACTTTTTGAGGAATAATAAAAATTCTTGGCTCAAGTTTTAAGGATTCGGCAGGATTTAAGGATTTTGAAACAATCTTTGCAAGAGCGCCGGCTCGTTGTCCGTAAATAAGCGAGCCTGGAGTTGCTGGTCTATAAGCTAAAGTTCCCCAGTTAGGAATTATTGTTACATCTAAATCTGCAAAAAGTGTATTTAAGTCGCTTTTTAAATTGATTGCATCTCTTTCATTTTGAACAACAATAAGTACATCCAGAGCTCCGCTGGTAAAAACACGTTGCTCCATAGCTTTGGAGTTATAACCGGAAGTTCTATATTGAATTACATTTGCCCATTTTGATTTATTTACTTCTGTAAAGCATTTAATAAAATATGAACTCAACGAACCTTGTAAACCTGAAAGTTCAATTGGGAATTTTGTTTCAAATTTTGATATAATGTCTAAACTGTTTTTAAAGGATATCCATTCACTAAGTTTTTTATTAATATAATTTGGTGATAATGTATTCATAAAAATTGCCGATAATTAAACAAAGGTTTATTCAATATAATACCTTGTGGAGACTACATTGAAACGAAAATTTATTACTATTATAACAATTTTAATCGCCTTTGGACAGATAGCTTTTTCTAATGGAATTGATGCGCATAAATTCGATGATATGTCTGTTTCTATCAAGTATTATGACAGAACAATGTATTATCCGGAAAATGCAGATTCAAATCCTGTATTTGTTCATATTTCCATCAAAAATAATTCAAGTCAGACTTTAAGATTTAAATTAGCAGACGACAGAATGTTTTCTTGTGATTTTGATGTTTACACCGTTAAAAACACTAAATTGGAACAAACTGAAAATTTGATTAGAAAAAGAACAACAAATCAAACAGTGTATTTTAGAGAAATCAGCCTTGAAACTGGTGAAGAATATTCTTTTGTTGAAAATTTAAAGGATTATATTCAAATAAAAGAACCCTCTGTTTATTATTTATCAGTTAAGTTTTACCCAGAATTATATAAATCAAAGTATTATGAAGTTTTATCAAATCGATTAAGCTTAGAAGTTCGCCCTTCTCCATCTGCTGCTTCAAGTACTGCTCTTCCTGTAAAAAATGTTACTGCAGAATTAATTAAACCTGAAGAAATTAGTCCTGATAAAGTTGTAGAACAGACTATTATTGCTCGTCAAAAGTCATTGTGGGATCAGTTCTTCCTTTATCTTGATATTGAAGAAATGCTCAAGCGAAGTCCTTCTCTAAAGAGAAAGTATTCTGCTGTAAGCGCTGATGATCGAGCTAGAATGCTTAGAAACTATAAGGCTGATTTAATGCAGTCGAGAATTGATAACGATATTGTTGCAATTCCAGAAGCATTTGAAATTGAAAAAACAACTTATACCAAAACAGAAGGAACTGTAACTGTTACAGAATGGTTCCGATATCCTAACTTTAGAGAAAGAAAGAGTTATGTATACAAGGTTCGTCAGAGAGAAGGAATCTGGCAGATTTATGATTACACTGTAACTAATCTGGGGACAGAATGAAAACTCTAATAATTTGTGATGACGAATCAGTTATTTCTAAAATCGATACTTTTTTGCAAAAAAATGGTATAGATACAATAATTTACAGATGGCTTTTAAAAGCTTTAGACAATCTTGAAGAAATAAGTCCGGATTCGATTATTGTTAGTGTTTACGATTATCCTCGACACTGGAAGACTTTGGCACAGTTTATAAATGCAAATCTTTGCAGAAAAAATGCAAAATTAATTTTATATGTTCCACAAAACTTCTCTTCTGAAGAAAAGAAAAAAGCTGATTCATTAAATGTTTCTGGTTTTGTTGAAAGTCTGGATGAAAACTCACTTTTAAAAATTCTTTCTTTAGTAAAAGGTCAAAACTTAGAAACAAAAGAAATTGCACATGATAGCAAAAACGATAAAAAAGCTGGTGGATTGCTATCAAGGATAGAGAATTTATATGGCAAAGAATAAAAAACAAGCAAAGTTTTTTTGTGAAAACTGCGGCTCAGAAGTCCCGGAAAACTCAAAACTATGCAAAAATTGTGGAAAATTTTTTAGCGCAGTTCGCTGTCCAAATTGTGGAGCTACAGGGCATTCCTCCGATTTTAAAAATGGATGTCCTGAATGCGGATATGCTGTAAATAAAAATTCAAGTAAAAATATTAATTTTTCAAAGACTGAAAACAATGCAAAAGCCCTTGCTGCAATTTTTCATAATTCAAAAAGAAGTTCTCAAGGCCCTTTTAATAATCAGGTAACAATAAAAAACGAAAATTCCTTACCCATCTGGGTTTATGTGTCTACTGCTTTAGTTATGCTAATACTTTTGTTTGCAGTTTACAGTTGCATCCGTACTTGATATTTTACCGATTTTTTTATAATATTTATATATATTTGCCCGGTTGGCGGAATTGGTAGACGCGCCTGGTTCAGGTCCAGGTGATTTCATCATGCGAGTTCAAATCTCGTGCCGGGTATTAAAACAGATTATTCCTACCCTTTATTTTACTCCATAATCGCGATATTATTTTTTTTATCACGAATTTTAGGAGTAAAAATATGATAAAAAAAAATTCTTTTTGTTGAGTTTCTTGAACAATTTTGGACTATTGATTTTGTATATTATCGAAGTTGTCAGGTTCAGGGACGACATCTTACTAAATTAAATCTATCTAAAAATCAAAGCATTATAAAAAATCATGTAAAACCTTGGTTTGAAAAGAATTATCCAAATTTAAAATTAAACAAAATAGAAAACTCTCATATTCATGAGTTTTGCAAGTATCTTTTAAGTGCTAAATGTATTAAAAAGAATCAGTCCCTTAGTAACGGTTATTTAAAAAAAATTAGAACCTGCGTTTTAGTGCCATTAAAATGGGCTCATAAGGAAGGTCTTTTAAGTAAAAAATTTAATCCTTTAAATTCTATTCCAATTATCAGAAATAACGAAATTCAGCACAGAGGAATATTGACGGAAACAGAAGAAAAAAGCTTATTAGATTATAAGTGGGAAAACAAAAAAGCATATCTTGGTTTTGAAATTGCCTATTATTGTGGATTAAGACTTGGAGAAATAAGAGCTCTTCGTTTTAGTGATTTTGTCAATGGATTTATAAAAGTAAAGCGAGCCTACAACGATATTGATAAATTAAAAGAAACAAAAACAGGTGCTTGTCGATCTGTCCCATGTCCTGATTCTTTGGTAAAACAGATATTTGATTTTAAAAAAGAAAACAAATTATTGGATCGTGATTTGATTTTTTATAATACTTCTAATAAGGCAATTCCAGTAGATGAAAATTATTTTACCAGAAACTTTTATTCTGTATTAAAAAAACTAAAAATTCCAAGAATTAGATTCAATTCAGAAACTAATTTAACAGAAACTATATGTTTTCATTCGCTAAGACATCAAACTGCTACCAGATGGGTAAGTTCTGGTTTAGATTTAAGGGTTATTGCAAAAGCAATGGGGCACAGTCCTTTAATCTTACAACAAAGATATTCAAATCATTATGATCAGGAAATTATGAATGATTTTAGAAAAAAACTTATAGAAAGAGGTATTTTTGAATAATTCAAGGATTAGATTGTATATATTTCCAGAAGTTTTGTAATCGGATTTAAAAATTCAACTTTATATGCTGAAAATTTAAGTTCAAAACTATTATCTAAGTCCTTGGAATTATACAAGGTGTCACCCTGAACAGGATAACCTAACCATGCAAGGTGACATCTTACCTGATGTCTGTATCCTGCTTTTATTGAACAGTCTGCAACAATGCTTTCGTATGATTTATGTAAAACTATTTTTGTTGTATATAAGACTGGTTTACCGATTTTTTTTAGGGCAGCTTTTCCAGATGACATTAAAACTGGACGAACTTGTTTTAATCCAGGGCCATAGTTACGAAAATATGAGGATATAATTAATTCTTTATCAAAATCTTGATTAAAACTGTTAATGGGAAATCCTTCTAAAATTGTAGAATTTTCAGGATTGTAATCACAAATTGCTTTGTAAAATTTTATAAAACGTCCATTTTTTTGTTCTTCAATTAAAAAATCATAACAATCTTGAGTTGCAGCGATAACAATAAGTCCATCTGTTTCTGTGTCCAGTCTATGTAAAAGACCATATTCAATACTTTTTTTTCCTGAGACTTTTTTTAATTCAGGAAATAGATTAATAGCCTGACTTAATGCGCTTGTATTATCTTCTGAGGTTAAAGGTGCACTTGCTATTCCTTTTGGTTTATAGATTACGAGAAAAGGTTTTGATTCTGAAATTTTACTAATTATTTTAATTTCTTTTTGTTCGTTACCCATGGTGCTTTTTCTCTTGGATAAATTTTTCTAAGTTTTGCAATTGTTTCAACAAATCTCTTTGGTACAGGGGCTCTAAATATTTTAAGTTTACTATCTGGAGTTATTCTTAATATCATTTGTCTTGAATGAAGCATTAGAGTAGCATCAGGAAATAGTTTATCCTGTTTTGCATAAATACTATCTCCTAATATTGGGCAACCAAGATATTTCATGTGTACTCGAATTTGATGCGTTCTACCTGTTTTTATTCTTACTCTTATGAGTGAATAAGGACCGTAATATGCAATGACATGATAGATAGAACGGGCAAATTTTCCTTCCTGAGTATCTGTTACAGCTTTAAAACGCTGTCGATTTTTGGGATCTCGGATGATTTGAGTACGTACATCTCCTGCTGAAGCTGGAGGACGTCCGCAAACAATACATATATATTCCTTTTGAACATGCCTGTCATGGAATTGTGAACAAAGCCATTCTTCTGTATCTCTGTTTTTGGCTGTAATGATTAATCCTGAGGTATCTTTATCTAGTCGATGAACAATTCCTGGTCTTCTTTTTTTTAGAATTTGATTTTCGCCGCCATCTTTCAGTTGAGGAATGGATTCTCTTCCCCAGTGAAATAAAAGGGCATTTACAAGGGTCCCATTCCAGTTGCCGCTTGCCGGGTGAGTAACCATTCCCTGTTTTTTGTTTACAATTGTGACATTATCATCTTCATATACAATTGATAGAGGAATGTTTTCAGGATCGATGTTGTCTGGAATATTTTCTTCCCAAAATACTTCAATAATATCTTTTGGTTTTATTTTGGCTGATAGTTTTGCATTTTTTCCATTTAAAAGAATTTCCTGTGCAGAACTTTTAAGTTTTGAACGGTTCATTCCGTTTGGTTGATTTGCTATATACTGATCAAGTCTTAAAACTTGAGAAAAATCATCTTGTACAATAAATGTAATTTTTTGCACTTTATTCCTCTATAATGGGAATTATATCAAAGGTATCTTCATCACCTATTTTATGTTCTTTATCCATATCTGGAATAGGTGGCGGCAATTTTTGTGCTTTAGGGTCTTCTTGAATTGGAGAAATAATAATCTTTCCTTTTGGAGGAACAATTTTCTTTGTTTTTTGATTTCGTTTGATAACATGATAAACATAGTCGGTCAAACCAATTCCAACACTAATTCCAAGAGAAGTTAAAATAATGCCAATCTGTTCATCGGTTGTAAAGTTACTTGTTGATGACTTTGAAAATGGATTAACAAAGTAGTTGGAGTCAAATCCATTGTAGGCATATCGACCAAATGACCAGCCCAAAGATACAGAGAAAGTTATAAAAGGCATGGAACCCAAAGTTACAATTTCTGCTCTGCGTAAATCCTTTAAAAATACCGGAAATTCGTCTTTTGTGTATGGTTCTGCTGTTTGTGCAAAGCATGGCAGTGTGATTTGAGAAAAAATGTTATAAAAAATTATACTTATTAATACTTTTTTTAAGTATTTTCTCATTGTTTATTATAATTCCTTTCTCCAAAAATGGCAGTTCCAACTCTAACCTGAGTAGAACCTTCCTGTATTGCAATTTTATAATCGCCACTCATACCCATAGAAAGTTCGTTAAGCAAAACATTTGGAAATTCTGTTGACAATTGTTTTTGCACTTTTACCAGAGTTCGAAATGATTCTCGAATTAAATCTGTATCTTGAGTAAAAGGAGCCATTGTCATTAAACCGCATGGATTTATATGAGGACAGTTTCCTTCTGCACAGTATTTTACAGCCTCCTGCAAATCCTCATATGAAGTAAATCCTGATTTTGATTCTTCTCCAGTATGATATTCAAAATAAATCTCGATTGTTTTATTTAATTGAGAAGCTCGTTTTTCGATTTCTTTTATCAATTCAAGGCGGTCAACAGATTCTATACATGTTGCTATTTCGCATGCCTTTTTTACTTTATTAGTCTGAAGTTGTCCAATGATATGTAATTTAATATCAGGATATTTTTTAGTTAATTCTGTAAATTTTGTATAGGCTTCCTGAACTCGGTTTTCACCAAAATATATTTGGCCTTGCAGTATAGCCTGTTCGATTTCCGAAATTTCATGGAATTTACTAACGGCAAGAAGTCTAACCGAGTTTTTTTTACGATTAGATAAGGTTTCTGCTTCGCGTATTTGTGATAAAACTGTATTTAGATTTTCTTTAATGGTACTCATATTATTTAATTATATCAGTAACGATGTCTGACAACAATAGTATTGATTCTACTGGTAAAGCTTCTGCTCTGGTCATAGGATTAATTCCAGCTTTTTGGAGTGCCTCCAGAGTCTTTTCGTTATTATTCAGATAGCCGCTAAGATTGTTTCTAACTGTTTTCCTACGGGAAGAAAAAAGTGCTCTCTGAAGACGAACAAAAGTCTTAGGTGATTTGCATCGGGGAAAATCTTGTTTAATATCCATAGAAAATGCTCTTGAATCTACATTTGGTTTTGGCCAGAAATTTCCACCTGACAAATCCATAAGAGGCTTTAAATCATATGCCCATTGGCACAAAATTGAAAATGAAGAATAATCACCTGAATCAGGTTTTGCACAAGCTCTGACAGCAACTTCTTTTTGAACGGTAAATACAGCTTTATCAAATCTTACATTTTCTTCGATTGTATCAGCGATTAAAGTTGCCGCAATGTTGTAAGGGAGATTTCCGAAGAATCTATCTGGTTTTCCATATTCGTTGAGTTCTTTTTTCCAGTTTTTTAGTACATCACCTTCAACGATTTTAAACTTACCTTTATCAGAATAATCCTTGAAAAATTCTTTTAACATAGCAGCAAAACCTTTGTCAATTTCGAAAACAGTAAGTTTTGCCCCTCTTTTAAGGATTTCGCTAGTCATTGCACCAAGTCCAGGTCCTACTTCCCAAACAGTTGTATTTTCATCTATATCAAGAGCATCTATAAGTTTTACGCGCGCCTGTTCGTTGATTAAAAAGTTCTGTCCAAACTTTTTTTGCATTGCCATTCCGCGGTTTTCAAGAAATGCTTTTAATTCCCCTGGTGAATTATAGTCAGGATGTACTAATTTACTCATTTTTCATTCCTTATTTAAAAATTATGCTCGGAAATAATGAAAATATATGAACCGATTTATCAATTACAGTATATAGAATTTTCATTAAAAATGCACCTGCTGCACCTAATGGAGGAACTAATATTCCTAAAATAAAAAAGAAAATTCCTGTATAAATAAACATTGTTATTAATGGTGAAACAAATATTGTTGAAACTAGTCCTATTGGAGTTAATAATCCTAATTGTTTTACACAAACCGGGAGGGTAAATGTTTGAGAAGCAAAACTGGAACTTAATGAAGAGGCTGTATATTCTGGTAATATTTTTTGCATTATATTTTGTACACCGTGACTAAGGATTAAAATTCCTCCTATGGCGCCATAGCTTAACTTAAAACTTAATTCTGCAGTGTCCCAGGGTCTGGTTATACAATGTATAATAAAAGAAATACAAAAGACTTTTGTCATAGTTATAGATTTGTTTTTTAGCATAAGAATAAATAATCCTGTTAAGGAAAATAACAAAGCTCTGTATAACGAAGGACTGATACCTGCAAACCATACAAAAAATAAAATAAATGAAATTTGACCTAATAAAATAATTGTTTTTTTCTTAAATATTGAAAAAATTTTTTTAGCAAGATTATTAAAAAGAGATAAATGCATACCGCTTAAAGCTAAAATATGACTTAAACCTGCGTTTTTAAAATTATCAGATAAAACTGGATCCGTGTATTCCCGTATTCCGGATAAAAGCGCTAAAAATAAACCTCCAGCCTTACCCCATGAATAGCAATATCGTCTAAAATAAATTCTTAATACTCCCCTAAACTTTTTTATTTTACTTAAAATTCCATTTGATATTTGTATATTCTGGGCCTGTAAACAAAAAAATTGACCATTTTGAAAATAGCCTTTGAGTTTTAAATCAAAACCTTCTTCGCAGATAATTGCGTTTTTAACTCCGGAACTAGAATATAATTTATCTGGCATATAGGATTCAACAAATTTCCCGGGAATAAGTGCTGTTGTATAGCCTTTTGAACTATAGGCTGCAATTTTATCTGGAGATTTTTCTTCGTATACAGTAATTGGTTTTACAAGAACTTGATAATTTTTTTCTCCTTTTTTAATAGGATTTGAACAAACGGTACAATCAATTTGATTTATATTAGTTTGCGACAAAAGAGATACAAATGAAGAATGAGATTTGGGAATTAAAATTCCTGTCCAGAGAAAAAATATAATTAAAACTGTCGTAATATGGAGAACACTTATTCTATTTACCATTTAAGTTTTGCCAAAGCACTTCGAGCCTGGGCAATAACTGTATCTGAGTAATTGTAATATGTAACTCCAAGTAATGAATCAAATGCATTCTTATCGCCAATAGCTCCAAGAGAAGATATTATAGCGAGGACAACCTTTTCTGAAGGTAAAGAACCATTTTTTTCCATACTTTTATTTATTGAAGAAAGATAATCCGACAAGGGTGTAACACAATCCATAGGTGCAACAACGGGTAATGCTTTTATTACATCTGCAAAATTATCTTCATGTAATGCAGTTTGTTCATATTCTTGTTTTGCAATAGAAAAATATACTAAGCAGGTAGCAGCGGCCCGTGGCCAGTTTAAATCTGCAAGAATCGTATAGGAGTCCAGTTGCAAAGCAATAAGTTCTTCTGTTACAGAATCAGTTTCCTCTACGATATAAATCGTTCTAGAAAGTACATTTTCCGCAATATCAGCAACAAAACTTTTAGAAATTTCCTGATTTTTTGTCATTAAATCCAAAATAAATCTACACTCTTCTGTGGAACTTTTTTGAATCATGCTTAAAAGTTTATCTGGATTTTTTTCTGAAAGAACTGCTAAAGAATTCTTTAAGTCAGACTGGTATTGATTCCAGTTAGAGTCATTAATTTTATTGAAAAGGATTTCAAAAGTCTGTGCGTTTCCATAAGTTTTTAGTGTTTTAATAGAAGCTGTTAAAATGCTATAACTTTCAGAATCAGGTTCAGCGTTTTGAACATATTCATTGAGCAAGTTAGTAAATTTTTCACCAGGTAAACCTGAGTTTTCTAACTTTGTTAATATGGCAGTTTTTACGGTAGGATCCTCAAAGGATTCGTAAACTGAAAGAAATTTATCAGAAACGAATGCCTGATTCTCATAGTTAAGACTATCTATGTAGGCTTGAGGCATAGATAAAACTCCAGCTACAACAAGTGCATTTAATTCTCTGTCGTTTTCTAGGATATCTTTATTTTCCAGGGCAAAATCAATTGCGGCTTTTGATAAAATTTCAGCATTCTGACTGTCAGCTTGTTTTACTATAAATGTTTTTTCCTGTATGCTGCCTTTAACAAAACTTTTTAATTCTTCTGAGATTTGAGCAAAGCTTGATGTTGCAGCGACAGTAAAAATAATTGTACTAAAAATTCTTTTTAATTTTTTCATACTGCCTCCTGACTATATAACAGATAAATCATCATCGGAATCATCGGTTACAGAATTATCCGGGATATTATCTTTATTTTTTAATACTTCATCAGTATCCAAAATAGAATCGTTTAGTGTGCTTCCTGAATCTTCCAGTGGAAGTGTTTCAATTGGTTCTTCAGATTTTGATTCTGCCGAAACTGAATCAGTTGGGAGGTCTGAAGATACTTCATCTTCATCCATTGAAATTGCGTCGTAAATTTCTTTTTCTTTTTCAGGAAGAATATTATAAACATAGCTTAAAACCTGATTTCTCATAGTTTTGTCTATATGTATACATTCAAAATGCAGTCGTGACTGATTGATTTCTGCATTGTATTCAACAGTTCGAACAACGCCAAACATTACAATTAGATGTCCGTCAAGCTGATATTGTAATCGAATCTGAATATTTGGCATGCCTTTGCCTCCGATTCGAATCAATGCTCCGTTTTCAGAAATGTCTTCAAGTAAGCATTTGTATCCAGGTTTTGTTTCTACAGAGTTGTAGTCAATAACCTGAGTTTGAAGAATATACATATTGCAAATAATGTGACATTTAGCACGAATGGCATTGCGTTTTTGAGTTCTTATTAAATTATTTGAATGCTCAATAAAAAGTGCCGGCTTACCTAAAAAAATACCGTTTCCGTTTACTTTTGTATCGAATACATATCGGGCATCTCCTTTTCGCCATAAGTAAACACTGATGGACTTTCCAATCCATTCCTGTCCTTCAACAGTAATAGCTCCTTTTTGGGTTGGAATTCGAATTGTCATTTCTCGTCCGTTGTTTACGATTTCTGAAGTAAATACCCCTTTTCCTGGAAGAATAATTCTCAATTTTTGACCGTTAGACAAGGATTTTGATGATTCAAGGCCTCGCTTTTTATCAGCTTCTTTTTCAATTCTATTTCTAAATGTATACAACTTAGAAAGTAAATTCTGGTTTTTTGCAGAATTTGCTGAGCCTTCAGATTCTGCCTGGGATTTAATTGAAGATATTGCTCTGGTTAACGATGGCATAGAAAGAAATATTGAAACTGGTTGATCCATTTTGCAGTTCTGAGAGACTTTCCACAAAAGAGTTAATTCTGCAAAAGTAAATCCTTGATCTAAACCTTCGACAAAAAAATTAATTCTATTTTTATTTAGCGAATATAGTTTTGCTAATAAGAGAAGAATCAATACTGCTATTGCAGAGGCAATTATTACTGGCATCTTAACAAAATCCTACCTATATAATAATATCATATATTATATGAAAAAACGATACCGGGCCCTTGAAATAATTCTATTTTGTTTACTTTTTTTTACTATTATTTTGCCTTCTTTTTTGATTTTTGCTCCTGCTGAGGAGTTTGTGATTGGAGAAAAAATTAGTTTTTTTCAGATAGAAATTTCTCTTTTTTGTCTAGTTTTGTATTTTATGTTTAAAAAACAAACAAAAATCAATTGCAAACAAACAGATAAAAAAATTAAGTTATTAATCAATTCTGGAAGTTCTTTTTTAGTGCTTGGTGAATTACTTGTTCTTCTGGCACTTTTACAACTATGTGCTTTTTTATTTTTTAAAGATTGGGCAAATGATTTTCCGCAGATTAATAAATCCATAAATGGTATTTTTATTGCTATAATAAATTTTATTACAGGGGTTATAATCGAAGAATTTTTGTACAGGCATTATTTACCCTATGTTTTAAATAAAATACTTTCTTCTGGAAAGAATAAGCAATATGCTGAGATAATTGGGGTTATAATTTCGGGTTTATTATTTGGACTTGCTCATCATGGTAGTGGAATTTTGGGAGTAATAAATGCATTTTTAGCCCATTTTTTTCTTTTTTATAATTACAAAAAAACAGGATCTATTATATATAATTTTATAGTTCATTTGTTTTATAATCTGATTATTTTTGCTGGAGTTTTTCAAATGTCCAGCTGCTTAAAAATACTTTATAATTAGAATCTGGAGAGAGATTGTAATCTAGAACTACCTGATCTTCTGAGTATTGATAAAAGTTAAGTAAAATCTCTTTTAAATCTTCTGTTTCAATTTTTATAAAGCCTATATTTTTTAAGTTTTTAATTGTACCTTTGTAAAGGGCGCCATGACGTAATTCTAATAATTTTGAAAAATCTGTTTCAAAGTTTGTATAGGTATTTTTTAATTCAGGTAAATTATAAATAATTCTTGTAATCGATACAGGTGTATTGGTGCTATACAGGTTACGAGGAATAATGTATGGGTCGTACCAAAAAGCAGCTTCAGAATGCATAAATGGTTCTAAATCATTCCACTCTATTTTTGTTATTTGATCTTGATTATTTATTTTAATAAACCTGTTATTTTGAGAAAAATCTGATTTACCAATTATAAGTGTTGTGTTCAGGTCGACAGAATCTTTGATGTTTATAAGGAAAGAATCTTCTAAATTTACAAAATCAGCTTCAGAATTGTTATCGTTATATACAAAAGTATACATCTTACGATTATTTTTAAGTTTATTTATAAGATTTTCAACCTGCTCTCCGTCTGCTAAAAAATCAAAGGCAAAGTTTTGTTCATTTTGTAATAATTCTTTTCCTTTCCAGACTCCATTACTTTTAAAGATACTTAGTCCCCCATTTGAATTTATTAGGTCAATCTGAGTTATTTCATTTGCATTTTTTGAATCTATTATTGCAAAAGTTGTTGATTTTTCTTTTTTAGCTCTGCTTATTCCTGGAATAAAACTTACCAGAAATAAAAAGATTGATAATCCTGTAAAAAATGGAAGCATTAATTCTTTTTTATTCATTGCATAATTTCCTTATGTGTTTTTTACGGTTATACATCATTACTATAAATGCAATTATTATAAATAATGGAATTAAAATTAGATTAATAAATATAGTTACTTTTTTTGCTGTGTTAAAGTCAGATTCATTTGTAAGTTTATACATGGTGTTATTCTGAGTATAACCTGCTTTTTCCTGTAATTCTGCAAGGTCTTCTTCCTGATTAAGCTTTAGTAATGCATTAACTGTATAGTCAAGGTTTCTGTAATCACCATAAGAACCGCCAATATACCCCATCATAAGAGAATTTACAAAATATTGATCTGGAATAACAACAATGTGAGCATTGCTTCGGCTTTTTTCTGAATAAAATCCATTAACCTGCCCTTTTAATTCAAGTCCTAACTTTTTTACTTCTAAATTTTCTTTTTCTGTGTTTAATTTATCTACCTGAAATGGATTTGTTAAAAAAAGACTTGCGCTGCTGTATTTATCTTTTGTAACTGACCAGGCATATGGACTGGAGTATAAAATTGAATGAACCTCAGTATTAAGTTCCTGCATTCCCACAGGCCAGAATTCAGTTATTCCTTGTTTTGCATTTTTTTGTGGCAAAAGGCTAATCCAAAGTGGATAGTTTATATTTTGTGTATAAGTTGAATCTATATAAGAGCCGTCTGAATTTTGATTTGATTCCATTACAATTCTTGCGCATGAAAGATCGGCGACAAGATTTTCTTCAAATCCAAAACCATAATTTTCTAACATATTTATAAAAAATTGATTTGTATCCTGTGTAATGTTCCAGCCTTTTTCTATGTCTGTTGAATAAGGAGAAACAAATGCGAGGATATTAAATCCCTGTAAAATGATGTTTTCGATTTGTTTACAATGATTTTGATTTAATTTTTCTGAGCCGATAATCATCAGTAATGAAGAGTTTTTATCAATTTGTTCTTCTATTGACTCTGGTGAGTATAATTCTATTTTTTTGCATATAAATCCCTGATTATTTAGCCATGGAACTAAATAAGAATAATCATTTTCAAGATTCATATTATTTGCAACTAAAATGTTTACGATTCTATTTTTGTTATTTAAAAGATGTAATACTCTTTGTGTTAAATCATATTCTAAACTTTCGCTTGATAATATAAATGGAATTACTTCCCATTTTTCCTTGTATTCTATAACAATCGCTGAAAAAACATTTATATATTCTGTTTTGTTTTTTTCATAAGACTGAAGCTGATGGCTGTAAATACCGTAATTCTGTAGCAATGTGCCAAGATTTTTTTTGTCAGGATCTGATAATTCAAAAATTGTGTTTTTATTTGAACAATATTCCTGTAAATAGTCAGTTACATTTTTAACTTGCGGATAAAGATTGGTTAATACGCCACTTCTGTAATAAGTTATTTTAAGAGGACTGTCTAATTCTTTTATAATTGATTTACTGAATTTTGAAACGGTGTTTTTTTGAGTTTTTGTTAGATCAAATCTAAAGTATATTCGGGAAATATCCAGACTTGTAAAAATTATAAGGACTGCTAAGAATGCAAAGTTTATTTTTTCTTTCTTAGACCAGATTTTCCCCTTCTTTATTTCTAAAATCAGGCTTGTAAAATATAATAATAAAATAGAACTGATTGCATAATACAGAATATCTCTAGAATCAAGTATGCCTTTTTGAGCTGAATCAAAATGCCAGGCAAAACTGAAGATTTTTACAAATACGTTTAAAATTGGAGTGTTTGAATAAACAGAAAACAAATGTATTATGTTTGTAGCAAGAATTGATACGGAACATACTATAAAACTGATTGGTACAGACAAAATAAGATTAGAAATTAAGATACATAAAGAAATACTTGCTGCACCACAAAGGCTTAACATAAAAAATCCGCAAAATACTGTTCCAGCATCAACTGTTCCAAAAAAACTTACACAAATAGGAATAAGCAAAAGCGGTATTAACATTATTTCGTATTGAAAAAAACAAGAAAGCCATTTATTAATAATGATTGAAAGTTCTTTTTGTGGTAAAAAGTATTTATTTTCACCGGTAAGGCAAATTAATGGAAAAATAAATACGCCGGCATATGGTACTGCCTTAAAAAAAAACTGTAAGTCAGTTGAATTTGAAGCAAAGAAATTTTGAATATAAAAAAACTGAATTGAACAAAAAACTGCAAAAATTAAAGCTGAAACATAAAAATAGGGATTAATGAATATTGAATAAAAAAAGTTTTGTTTATTTTTCATCTGATTGTCCTGTCACTTTAAGGAAGGCTTCTTCAATATTATTACAATTTGTCTTTTTAATAATTTGTTCTTTTGTTCCTTCAATCTGGATATTACCATTATTTATGATATATATGTAATCACAAAGAGCTTCTACTTCCTGCATAAGATGGGTACTGATTAAAACAGAAGCTTTTGAACTGGCATCTTTAATCAATTTTCTAAACTGAATGATTTGAGCAGGATCCAGTCCATTTACAGGTTCGTCAAGAATGATGTTTTGTGGATTGTAAATTAATGCTCCGGCAAATGAAGTTCTCTGTTTATAACCTTTAGACAATGTCTTAATTTTTTTTTGTAATACTTCTTTTAAGGAAAAATCCTTTGCTACTTTTTTGATTAATTCAGGGATTTTCTGAGTTAATATGTTATGATTTAAGGCGATTTGTTCTAAATATTCTGCAACTGTAAGACTGTTTGGAAGATTTGTTATTTCCGGAACATATCCGATTTGATTTCTTGATAAATCTTGACAGGCAGAACAGTCAATTTTGTTATTGTCTTTATCAGTTACAAATACATTACCGCTTGTTGGATAATGAAAAGAACAAATTGCTTTTATGATTGTGGTTTTTCCGGCTCCATTTGGGCCTAAAATTCCTGTAATGCATTTGTCGTTAGCGGTAAGAGAAACATTTGTTACAGCAAAATTTTCATCTTTTATCGAATATTTTTTAGAAAAATTTTCTAATTTAATCATTTTAGTCTTCGTAAGGAATTTCTATGTGCATTCTGTCTTTTGAAAGTTCTGCTTTTGGCCAAATTTCCTGGGCCTCTGACAGTAATACCGAAAGTTCTTTGTCTGTATAACGCGGACTGTAATGAATCATACACATACGTTTTACATTTGCATCTCTTGCGATTGTTGCAGCTTGTTTTGCCGTCATGTGTTTTTTCTCTTTTGCTTGATCTAGAAGTCCTTCTTCAAACATTCCTTCACAAATCAAGAGGTCAGAATTTTTAACTTCTTGGGAAATTGACGGTTTATACAATGTGTCGGTTACAAAACTGAATTTTCTACCCTTTCTTTTTTCTCCCATAACATCTTCGGGTTTTACAATTCTTCCATCTTGAGTTGTTACAGTATTTCCTTTCTGCAATTGTCCCCATTGAGGGCCAACAGGTAGACCAAGTTCTATGGCTTTTTGTGGATTAAATTCTCCTGGACGCTCTTCTTCTTCTAAAGTATATCCAACGCATGTTTTTGTATGATCTAGAGGAAAACTTCGGATTACAAAACCGTCTCCTTTGTGGACAATACAAGGAGCAGTTATTTCTTTTACTATGATTGGATAATTGATATACATATCGAGAACTTTTCGACTTGTTTCAATGTATTCTGCAATTTTTGGAGGTCCATAAATGTACAAAGGTTCTGTTCTGTCCACTTGGGCACTTAACATCAATATTCCTGGAAGTCCAGTTACATGGTCAGCATGTGTATGAGAAACAAAAATTGCGTCTATTTTTTTCCATTTGAGATTAAGTCGTTTTAATGAAACTTGTGTGCCTTCTCCACCGTCAAATAAAAACAAATCCCCGTCGCGTCTTAACAATACACTGGTAAGATGTCTGTATGGGAGCGGCATCATTCCGCCGCATCCAAGGATAAAGGCTTCCATATTCATGTTTTTATTTTACAAAAAATAGATTTTTTGCTCAATACGGCAGGGCAACCGCATTATAAATTGTTCTGCCTACAAAAATGGCTCCCAGTCGCAAAACGGCTTATCAAAACCGCAAACTAGTTTGCTACACGCGTTTTGTGCTTGTAATTATATACATTCGCCGCTCACGCGGCAGCACA